>NZ_JBAGKC010000008.1:0-338252 GCF_037034245.1 Streptomyces sp. CA2R106 | reverse complement strand
GCTCGCGCTGCGCCCGGAGATCATCGTGGCCGACGAGCCGGTCTCCGCGCTGGACGTCTCGGTGCAGGCCCAGGTGGTCAACCTGATGGAGCGGTTGCAGGACGAGTTCCAGCTGTCGTACATGTTCATCGCGCACGACCTGTCGATCGTGCGGCACATCGCCGACCGAGTCGGGGTGATGTACCTCGGCAAGATCGTCGAGATCGGCTCGGACACCGAGATCTACGAGCACCCCACCCACCCGTACACCCAGGCGCTGCTCTCCGCGGTGCCGGTGCCCGACCCGGAGGCGCGCGAGCACCGGGAGCGGATCATCCTGCACGGCGACGTGCCCTCGCCGGCCAACCCGCCGTCCGGCTGCCGCTTCCGCACCCGCTGCTGGAAGGCCCAGGAGATCTGCGCGGAGGTGGAACCGCCGCTGGCGGTGCCGGAGGTCTTCCGGGCCACCGCCGGACCGGCCGAGCACCCCTCGGCCTGCCACTTCGCGGAGGAGAAGCAGATCGTGCCGGGCGACTGACCGCGCCCACCGAGTCGCCGGGAGCCGGCACGCGGAAAACGCCAGGGCCGTGCCCGCATCCCTCGGAGGGGACGGGCACGGCCCTGGCGTTCGTGCCGGTCGTGCGACGCTCGGGGGTCAGGCGGTCTTGTCCGCCCCGCCCTCGCCCTTCTCGGCGGCCTTCGCCGCCGCCTCGGCCTCGGCCTCCGCGGCCGCCTCCGCGGCGGAGTCCTCGATCGCGGCCAGCGCCGGGTCCAGGACGATGTCCTCCTTGCGCGCCTCGACCGACGGCTCCTCCGGGAAGTGGCACGCCGTCAGGTGGCCGTCCGCGCTGCCGCTGAGCTGCACCAGCGGCGGCTCCTGCTCGGCGCAGACGTCCTGCGCCTTCCAGCAGCGGGTGCGGAACCGGCAGCCGGACGGCGGGTTGATCGGCGAGGGCACGTCACCGGCGAGCCGGATGCGCTCGCGGCCGTCGTCGTCCGGGTCCGCCTCCGGCGCCGCGGACAGCAGCGCGTGCGTGTACGGGTGGCGCGGACCGCCGTAGATCGACTCGCGGTCGCCGATCTCCACGATCTTGCCCAGGTACATCACCGCGATGCGCTGCGAGAAGTGCCGCACGATCGCCAGGTCGTGCGCGATGAACAGGAACGCGATGCCGAGTTCCTTCTGCACCTTCTGGAGCAGGTTCACCACCTGCGCCTGGATGGACACGTCCAGCGCGGAGACCGGCTCGTCGGCCACGATCAGCTTCGGGTCCACCGACAGCGCCCGCGCCACCCCGATGCGCTGCCGCTGGCCGCCGGAGAACTCGTGCGGGAAGCGGTTGTAGTGCTCGGGGTTGAGGCCGACGATCTCCAGCAGCTCGCGGACCCGCTTCTCGCGGCCCCCGGCCGGGTTGATCCCGTTGATCTCCATCGGCGCGGAGATGATGCTGCCGACCGTCTGCCGCGGGTTGAGCGAGGCGTACGGGTCCTGGAAGATCATCTGGATCTCGGACCGGATCGGCGCCAGCTCCTTGCGGGAGGAGTGCGTGATGTCCTGCCCGGCGTACGACAGCCGGCCGGCGGTCGGCTCCAGCAGCCGGGTGACCAGCCGGCCGGTGGTCGACTTGCCGCAGCCGGACTCGCCGACCATGCCGAGCGCCTCGCCGGCGTCGATGTGGAAGTCGAGCCCGTCCACCGCGCGGACGTTGCCCACCCGCCGCTGGAAGACGAACCCACCCGTGATCGGGAAGTACTTCTGCAGCCCCGTCACCTCGAGCAGCCGGTCACCCGCGCCGGGGCGCGGCTCGGGGACCTTGTCCAGGGTCACCTGTTCAGTCATTGCTTGTTCCTCGACTCCTGGTCAGCGCAGCCGCGGCTGGATCTGCTCGATGAAGATGTCACGCTTCTGGTCCGCCGTGAGGTGGCACGCGGCACCGCGTCCGGCCGGCAGCACCGGCCGCTGTGTGCTGCACAGGCTGTCCGGCACCTGGTCGGTGAACGAGCAGCGCGGGTGGAACGGGCAGCCGCTCGGCGGGTTCAGCAGGCTGGGCGGCGACCCGGGCACCGGCGCGAGCGGCACGTCCACGGACGCGGACAGGCGCGGGATGGAGCCCAGCAGGCCCCACGCGTAGGGGTGCTGGGGCGTCTGGAGGATGTCCCGCACGGTGCCGCGCTCGGCGGCCCGGCCGGCGTACATCACGACCACGTCGTCCGCGGTGTTGGCGATCACGCCCAGGTCGTGGGTGATCAGGATGATCGCGGTGCCGCTCTCCTGCTGGAGGTCCTTGAGCAGGTCCAGGATCTGGGCCTGCACGGTCACGTCCAGCGCGGTGGTCGGCTCGTCGGCGATCACCAGCTCGGGGTCGCAGACCAGCGCCATCGCGATCATCGCGCGCTGCCGCATGCCGCCGGAGAACTGGTGCGGGTAGTCGTCCACCCGGGTCTTCGGGTGCGGGATGCCGACCCGTTCGAGCATCTCGATGGCCCGTGACCGCGCCTCCTTCTTGGAGGCGCCCATGTGCTTCATGTAGGGCTCGGCGATCTGCCGCCCGACCGTGTAGTACGGCGACAGGGCGGTCAGCGAGTCCTGGAAGACCATGGACATCTTCTTGCCGCGCAGCTTCTCCAGCGTGTGCTCGGAGGCGCCGGTCAGCTCCTGGCCGTCGAGGACGATCTCACCGGTGATGGTGGAGTTGCGCGGGTTGTGCAGCCCCAGGATCGCCAGGTTGGTGACCGACTTGCCGGAGCCGGACTCGCCCACGATGCCGAGGGTCTTGCCCCGGTCGAGGTCGAACGACAGGCCGTCGACGGCCTTCACGACGCCGTCCTCCGTGGCGAACTGGACGTACAGGTCGCGCACCGAGAGGAAGTGCTCGGATTCCTGAGGCGTCGGCTCGGCCTCGGGCTTCGTCAGGATGGTCACGGGCGGGGTCTCCTACCGGGTGGTGCGCTGGTGGTCGCGGCTTCGGGGTCCCCCCGCCGGCCGCCGGAGGGGGTGCCCTCCGGCGAGAGCGCGGGGGTGGTGCGGGGCCGCGGTCACGACAGCCTGATCCGCGGGTCGATGAGGGCGTAGCAGGCGTCGATGATGATGTTGAAGGTGACGATCGCGGTCGCGCTGAAGAGCATGACGGCCATCTCCAGCGGCAGGTCGGTCTGCGTCACCGCGTTCACCGCGAGCATGCCCAGGCCGTGCAGGCCGAACGTCGACTCGGTGATGATGGCGCCGCCGAAGACGGAGCCGAGGTCGATACCGAAGATCGTGATGATGGAGGCCGCGGCGCCGCGCAGGGCGTAGCGGTAGAACACGTACTTCGATCCCATGCCCTTGGCGCGGGCGGCGCGGATGTGGTCCTCGGACAGCTGCTCGATCATCAGCGAGCGGGTCTGCCGGCTGTAGTTGGACCAGAAGATCACCGACATGACCAGGCAGGGCAGCACCAGGCCGCTGATCGAGCCGACCGGGTCGGAGGACCAGGTCGGGTCGTGGCCGTGGTCGAGCCAGCCGAGCTTGTCGGCGAAGAGCGCGATGGCCAGCGGGCCGATGAAGTAGATCTGCACCGAGTTGCCGAGCAGCGAGATGGAGCTGGCGACGCGGTCGAAGGTCTTGCCCTGCTGCCAGGCGGCGAGCATGCCCAGGCCGACGCCGATGATCAGGAACGCGGCGGAACCGCCGAGGGCCAGCGACAGCGTGGTCGGGTAGCGGTCGGCGATGGTCGGCCAGATCGCCTGGTCGTTGGCGAAGGAGAAGCCGAAGCAGGGGGCCGGGCAGTTCTGCCCGTCGGGCATGTGCCGGCCGGTGAAGATGCCGGTCATGTAGTCCCAGTACTGCTGGTAGACCGGCAGGTCCAGGCCCATGCGGTGGTGGATGTCCCGCACGATGCCGGGGTTGGAGCAGTTCTTGCCGCACGCGAGCTGAGCCGGGTCGGCGGGTAGTACGAAGAACAGGAAGTAGGTGACGGCGCTGATGGCCACCAGGATCACGATCGCGCCCAAAACGCGACGTGTGAGGAAACGGAGCATCGGTGAGCTCTTCCGTGGGGGCGCGGGCGGCGGCCGCGCGGTCAGATCCGGGGGCAGCCGGCCCAGGCGGTCGCCTGGGCCGGCTGCCCGGTTGTCGGACTACTGCTTGACGTACACAGTGTTGGCGTTGACGGCGCCGATGACCGAGTTGTAGGTCACACCACCCAGGCCGGAGCCGTAGATGTTGAAGTACTTGTCGAAGAGGAACGGCACTTGGGCCGTGTCCTTCGACAGGGAGTACTCCGAGAGCTTCTCCCACTCGGCGGTCTGGGTCTTGACGTCAGCGATGTTCTTGATCCGCGTGATCTCGCTGTTGATGTGCGAGTCGTTCAAGAACGAGTAGTTGTTCGTGCCGTCCGTCAGGTTGGTGCCGTCCATGGTCGGCGGGACCACGGTCGACGCGTTCGGCCAGTCCGCGCCCCAGCCGGTGCGGTAGATGTCGAACTGGTTGTTCACCTTCCCGACGACCGTGTAGTAGGAGGTCGCGTCGATCGGCTTGCGCACGACCTGGAAACCGGCCTTCTCCAGCGCGTTGGCGATCGTCAGCGAGACCGTGGACCACTTCGGCACGTTCGCGTACGGGAAGACCAGCTTCGGGTGCGGCTGACCGGCCTCCTTCAGCAGCTCCTTGGCCTTCTCCACGTTACCGGTCGGCTGGGTGAGCTTGCCGAACGGGTCGTACTTCTTCCACCCGGAGATGGTCGGGCTGAGCAGCGTGGTGCCGAGGTCGCCCTGCGGCGAGCCGCCCATGGCCTGCTGGACCTGCGACATCGGGAACGCGTAGGCGATCGCCTGGCGGACCTTCGGGTCGGTGATCCGCTTGGTGTTGATGTCGAGGGTCTCGACGTACGGCTGGTACTGGTTGACCGTGCGCGCCTTGTACTCGGCGTCGGTCGTCAGCTTGGCCATCTGCGAGGTGTCCGCGACACCGGACAGGTCGAGCGCGTCCTTGTCGGTGCCCGAGCCGGCCATGATCCGCTGGGTCAGACCCGGCTGCTGGATGCCCAGCTGGAAGTTCCACGAGTCCGGGTAGGCGTTGCGGATCGGGTCGGTCTTCGGGTCCCAGTACGGGTTGCGCTTGAAGACCAGCGACTTGCCGGGCTTGTACGACGCGATCTCGTACGGGCCGGAGGAGACCGGGTGGTTGTTGTACCCGGCCTTGTCGTCCTTGGACTTCTCCACCGGAGCCGTCACCGGCATCGCCATCGCGTAGGGCGCGTCGGCGTGCGGGGTCTGGAAGTGGAAGACGACGGTCTTGTCGTCCGGCGTGGCCAGGATGCTGTCCGGGATCTCCTTACCGTCGTAAGGGCCCTTGTACGCGTCCTTGAAGTTGGTGCCGTACATCCAGCTCTGGAGGTAGACCGGGCCCTGCGTGACGAAGCTCGAGAACAGGCGCTCGATGCTGTACTTGACGTCCTTGGACGTGATGGTGCTGCCGTCCTGGAACTTCAGGCCGTCCTTGAGGGTGAACGTCCAGGTCTTGCCCCCGTCCGACATCTTGCCGGTGTCGGTGGCCATGTCGCCGACGAGGATCGTCTTCCCGGTCTTCGGGTCGATCTTGTACCCGGTGAGGGTACGGGCGTAGAGCGGGGAGACCGACAGCTGGTCGCTGACGTACTGCTGGGCCGGGTCCAGGTAGTCGAAGCCCGCCTGGTCCAGGTCCTGGACGGTGCCGCCCTTGGTGGCGCCCGCGACCGCGGGGGCGGGGCCGGTGGAGTCGGCGGCGGTGCCGAGACCGTAGTTCGGAACCGGTGCCTTGCTTGCGCCCCCTGTGCTAGGACCGGTGTTGCCACCCCCGCTGCTGCACGCGGAGGCGGTCAGCGACAGAGCTCCGACGGCCGCGACGGCGGCCACCAAGCGAGCTTTGCTGTGTCTCATGAAATCCTGCCTGTCTGGACTGAACTGCCACTGATGCCGACGCCCGGCGGCCGCGTGCACGGACCGGTCCGACGACCTGGACAACTGGAACGATGAGCTATCAGGCCCGCACCCCGGGTACCGGCCTGCTAGCGAAGGGTCTTGGGGTCGAGAGCATCCCGGACCGAGTCCCCGAGCAGGTTGAAGGCGACCACGAAGATCACCATCGCGATGCCGGGGAAGAACATGAAGGTGATGTCACTGTCGTAGAACGTCGCGCCGGTCTGGAACATCAGGCCCCAGTCCGGCGTGGGGTCGACGATGCCGACGCCGAGGTAGGACAGGCCCGCCTCCGCCGTCACGAAGACCGGGAGCATCAGGGTGGACTGCACCAGGATGGTGCTCCAGATGTTGGGCAGGAGCTCCTTGCTGATGATCCGCCACGAGGAGGCGCCGCTGATCCGGGCCGCCTCCACGAACTCCCGCTCGCGCAGGCTCAGCACCTGGGCGCGTACCAGGCGGCCGATGCTCATCCAGCCCAGGATGAACTGCACCCCGATCAGCACCACCGGGCGGACCCACCAGGACTCCTGCTCGCCGGGCTTGACGAAGAAGAGGATCACGACCGGGGAGAACGCGATGAAGAAGAGCTGGCTGGGGAAGGACAGCATGAAGTCGGAGAACCGGCCCATGAAGTAGTCGGTCTTCCCGCCGAGGTAGCCCTGGGTCAGGCCGAAGAGCACGCCGACCCCGACCGCGAGCACGGTGACCGCGAGCGCGATCAGCAGCGAGGTGCGGATGCCGTAGAGCAGCAGCATGAACACGTCGCGGCCCAGGCGCGGCTCGATGCCGAACCAGTGGTCGGAGCTGATGCCGCCGTTCGGCTTGATCGGCAGGCCGAACCCGTTCAGCAGGCCGTCGTCCTGGCCGTACAGGTCGTAGGCGTTCTTGCCGTAGAGCTTGCCGATGAGCGGCGCGCAGAGCGGCACGATGATGAACAGCGCCACGACGACCGCGCAGACGATGCCCGTCTTGTCGCGCTTGAAGCGCATCCAGGCCAGCTGACCGGGGGTGCGTCCGGCGAGTTCAGGGGTGCCCTTCGTGCCCGGGGTGCCGGAGTTTCCCTCGGGCTCGAGGGTGAGGCTGTCGCCATCGGCGGCAGCCTGGCTTGGACTCGTCATCTGGTTACTTCCCGGGGCCGAGAGCGTCAGTGCGACGCGGGTTGCGCGTCATGGGTTGAGCGGACTTTCGCAATGGAATCAACTTCCAGTCAAGGGGGGAAGGAAGGAAGAAAGCTTGTTGTTTGGCATCTTGAGCGAAGGTTTTGCAGATTGGTGTCCGTACGTGCTTGACAGTGGTCAGTTGAAGCGGACATTGCGGACTTAGTGGTACGTAGTGCGTTTACATGCAAGCAACTTTTCTGTCGCAGCTCCGATATACGGACCGAGCAGTCTGAACAACGTACGGCCGTGCGGGTGCCGTAGGCCGGTCGGGGCCCGTTCAGGCGGGTCCCGACCGGCCGTTCCGCTTAGGGCCCGTCGTCTGGATCTCCGCGGTGTGGAGTTGGCGCCGGGTTCGAGTATCACCACCCGACCGGGCGACAACGAAAGAAGCCCCCGACACGACGTGTCGAGGGCTTCGCGCGCGCGGGGGCGGCGCGGCTACCGCCGCGGGCGGGTGCCGAGGGCGCGGCGGAGGAAGTCCACCTGGAGCAGCAGCAGGTTCTCCGCGACCTGTTCCTGCGGGGTCATATGGGTGACCCCCGACAGCGGCAGCACCTCGTGCGGCCGCCCGGCGGCCAGCAGCGCGGTGGACAGCCGCAGCGAATGGGCGACCAGGACGTTGTCGTCGGCGAGGCCGTGGATCACCATCATCGGCCGGGCCGGCTCCGCGGCCCGCACCAACCCGTGGTCGCCCACCAGCGAGTTGGCCTCGTAGACCTCGGGTTGCTCGCGGGGGTCGCCGAGGTAGCGCTCCATGTAGTGCGTGTCGTACAGCCGCAGGTCGGTGACCGGGGCGCCGACCACCGCCGCGTGGAAGACGTCCGGGCGGCGCAGGGCGGCCAGTCCCGCGAGGTAGCCGCCGTAGGACCAGCCGCGGATCGCCACCCGTCCCAGGTCCAGCGGGTACAGCTCGGCGACCGCGTGCAGCGCGGCCACCTGGTCGGGCAGCGAGACCCCGGCGAAGTCGCCCGCGATCGACTTCTCCCACTGCGGTGAACGCCCGGGCGTGCCGCGGCCGTCGGCCACGATCACCGCGAAGCCCTGGTCGGCGAACCACTGCGAGACCAGGTGCGGGTTGTGCGCCGCGTGCACCCGCTGGCCGTGCGGCCCGCCGTAGGGGTCCATGAGCACCGGCAGCGGGCCGTCGCCCTCCTGCCAGCCGGTGGGCAGCAGCACCGCGGTCGGGATGCGCGCCGGGCCCGCCTCCAGCAGCCGCGGACGCGCGGTCAGCGACGGTGTCTCGGCATGGGAGGCGATCCGGGCGACCTCGGCGCCGTCGCGCAGCACCCGGGTCACCGGGCCGGGCCGCTCCGGCGTGGCGGACGTCAGCACCGTCAGGCCGCCGGAGCGCACCGCGGTGTGCACACCGGGCTCGGCCGAGACGCGGACCGGGGCGGCCGGGGCGCTGCCGCCGGGCACCCGGTAGACATGGATCTCGCCGATCTCCGGCGCGGCCGCGGCCTGCCCGGCGGAGGCGCTGACCAGGAAGTCCCCGTCCCCGGTGTCCAGCAGCGCCCGCAGGTGCAACTCCGGTCCGGTCAGGGTCAGTTCGCCCACCTTCAGGGCACGTGCTCCCGATGCGTCGGTGATCGTGACCAGCTCGCCGGCCGGGGTCAGGACCGGCACCCCAGGGAAGAGATCAAGCCAAGTTGGATCTTCCTCGACGGCCAGGGCCTTGGTCGCGCCCGAGGCGGTGTCCACCGACAGATACGCCTGGGAGCGCTGGTCCCGGGCCTGCACCAGCAGCAGCGGCGGGCCGGCCGGCGACCAGTGCACCGACGCGAGGTACGGATAGCGGTCGCGGTCCCACACCACGTCGGTGCGCGAGCCGTCCAGGCCGAACAGCGCGAGCGCCACCTCCGCGTTGGGCGTGCCGGCCTGCGGATAGGCGACCTCGACCGGGGCGCGGTCGGGGTGCGCGGGCTGCGAGATCCACCAGTGCTGGACCGGCGCCTCGTCCACCCGGGCGACCAGCAGCGCGCTGCTGTCCGGCGCCCACCAGAAGCCGCGGCTGCGGCCCATCTCCTCGGCGGCGACGAACTCCGCGAGCCCCCAGGTGACCGACGGGCCGTCCGGCTCGGCGAGCGCGCGGTCCGCGGCATCCCCGCCCGCATCCGCGCCCCCCTCCGTGCCCGCTCCTGCGTCCGCCTCCGCGCCCCCGCTGGCGGCCACCCGCAGCGCGCCGCCCGCCGTGTACGCCACCCAGCGGCCGTCCGGCGACGGCCGCGGGTCCACCACCGGGCCCGGCACGGCCAGTTCGCGCACCGCGGGCGCCCCCTCGCCGCCCGCGCCCCCGGCGGCGGTCAGGTCCGCCACGAACAGCCGCCCCGACAGCGCGAAGGCGGCCAGCTCCACCGCGCGGTCCACCGCGAAGGCCACCACGCCCGCGGAGCCCTCCCGGCTGCGCTCGCGCCGGGCCCGCTCGGCCGCGGGCAACTCCTCGCCGGCGCCGCCCAGTACGGCCGCGGGATCGGCCACCAGCCGCTCCACCGGGTCCTGCGCGCCGCCCGCCGGCAGGTCCAGCACCCACAGCAGCTGCTCCCGCTCGGTGCCGGAGCGGGAGCGCACGAACGCCACCCGGTCCCCGCCCGGCGCGATCGCGAACGCCCGCGGCACCCCGAGGGTGAACCGCTGTGTCCGCGCGTGCTGCCGTGGGAATGAGAGGTACGTCATACCCGCGACCCTAGAGGGTGGCACCGACAATCGCCCCCGTATTACCGCCCGGCCGCGCCCGCGCGACGCTGACCTGGCCCTCTGCCGTACCCCGTGGTGTCGCCCACGGCCCTTACCGGACACGGCGGTTGGCTGGATCTGTTCATGCGCCCCCACGTGCTTCCGTGCTCCGACTTATGCGGTCGCACGGAAAGTTATGATCCGTAGCCGTGGGTGGGTAATAAGCATGTGGCAACTGACATGGACCCTGCGTATGAGGAGGTGAGCCGCTGTGGCACTCTCGATTTCGGCGGTGCTGCTGCTGCTGATCATCGTGGTTCTGCTGATCCGCCGTTCGGGGCTCAAGGCAGGGCACGCGGTGGCCTGTACGTTGCTCGGCTTCTATCTCGCCAGCTCCTCGTGGGCTCCTCAGATCACCAACCTCACCAGCAACGTGGCGCAGACCATCTCCAACATCAAGATCTAGGTCCGGTCCGGGTCCGGGTCCGGAGCAGGGGCGCGCGGGTGGCGGCACGGGCCGCTGCCCGGGTCCGGCGTGCGGCGCCGTAGGCTTCCACCATGACCGATGCTCCCGGCGGCACCCCCGAGCGGCGCCTGCTGCTCGTCCACGCCCACCCGGACGACGAGACGATCAACAACGGCGCCACCATGGCCAGATATGCGGCCGAAGGAGCCCTCGTCACCCTCGTCACCTGCACCCTCGGCGAGGAGGGCGAGGTCATCCCGCCGGAGCTGGCGCACCTCGCCGCCGACCGCGACGACACCCTCGGCGCCCACCGGATCGGCGAGCTGAGCGCCGCCATGGCCGCGCTGGGCGTCACCGACCACCGCTTCCTGGGCGGCCCCGGCCGCTACCGGGACTCCGGGATGATGGGCGTCGCCCAGAACGACGACCCGGCCTGCTTCTGGCGCGCCGACCTCGACGAGGCGGCCGGCCACCTCGCCGACGTCATCCTGGAGGTCCGCCCCCAGGTCCTGGTCACCTATGACGACAACGGCGGCTACGGGCACCCGGACCACATCCAGGCGCACCGCGTCGCCATGCGGGGCTGCGAACTCGCCGCCGGGCGCGGCCACCGGATCGACCGGGTCTACGAGACCTGCACCCCCCGCTCGGTCGTGCGGGCCGGGTTCGACCGGCTCGCGGCCCGGGGCCGGGACATCCCGTTCGCGGGCGTCGCGACCCCGGACGACATCCCCGGCGTGGTCGACGACGCGCTCGTGACGGTCGCGGTGGACGGCTCCGCGTACGCCGACCGCAAGAGGGCCGCCATGCGGGCGCACGCCACGCAGATCGCCGTCGACGGGCCCTTCTTCGCGCTCTCCAACGACCTCGGCCAGCCGTTCTTCGCCGTCGAGTACTACCGGCAGGTGCGCGGCGCGCCCTCCGGGCGGGCGGACGACCTGTTCGGGCCGGGACCGGGCGGCGCGGAGCGGGCCGGGGCCCGCGGCGGCGACAAGGCCGCCGGAGGTGTGCGATGAGCCGCCCCGCCGCCGGACGCGGCCCCGTACCGACCCGCACCCCCTTCGTCGGGCCGCTGTCCAGCCACCCCCGCGGCACGCAGGGCGCCCGGATCGCCGGGTACGTCGTGCTGGCCGTCCTCGCGGTCGCCGTCGCGGTCGCCGGCGCCCTGGTGCAGGCCGCCTGGGAGCCGGGCGGGCTGCTGCTGGCGCTCGCCGGGTGCGTGGGCCTGTTCCTGGGCGGCGGGCGGATCACCGGCACCCGGCTGGGCACGGTGGTGCCCGCCGCGGTCTGGCTGATCAGCGTGATCCTGCTCAGCGGCTCCCAGCCGGAGGGCGACTTCCTGCTTGCCGCGGGCATCGGGCCGTATGTCTACCTGCTCGGCGGGGCGTTCGGCGCGGTGATCTGCGCCACGCTGCCCCAACTGCCCCCATCCGGCACGAATAGGACCTGACTTGGCGGGCAGGGGCCGCCGCATGGTTGGGTGTGGCCCAGCGTTCCGCCGGACCGCAGCCGCCTCAGCGCACAGGTCGGTATGGTGGGTGCGCCGGCGAGCCGCCCGCCAAGTGACGCGCCGGGCGGCGTGGAAAACCGGGAGAGCCTGCTTTGAGTCGTGAAACTGACAGTTCGTCCTCCGGTCCCCAGGGACGCGGCGGTGCCGCGTACCCGTCAGGGACCCCGCCTTACGGCCCCCGCCCCTTCCCGTCGCTGCACCCGCAGGAGCGGCCGCGCACGGCCGACGAGGAGCCGGACGGCGCCGCCGGGGCCGAGCCGGGCCGCGAGGCGGACCCTGACGAGCCCAGGACCGAGACAACGCTGACCACCCGGATCAGGATCAACATCCCCGGCTCCCGGCCGATCCCGCCGGTCGTGATGCGCACCACCGTCGAGGAGGGCGCGAACGCCCCCGCGCCGCCGGGCGCCGACGCCGCCACCGGCCCCGCGGCCCGGCCCGCCCCCGGCGAGACCGCCGACGGCGGGCCGGGCGGCGAGCCGGAGCAGGAGCGCGCCGACAAGCCGGAGCAGAAGGAGAAGACCAGCGACTGGTTCGCGCCGCGCAAGCCGGTCGGGTCCTCCGGTGCGGGCGCGGGCTCGGCAGCGGGCTCGGGCGCCGCACCGGGTACGGGCCCGGGCGCCGGCAACGGCCCCCAGGGCGCCGGAGCGCAGAGCGGCGCCTTCCCGGCCGCCGGTCCCGGTGCGGCCCCGGCGGGCTTCCCCGCGGGCGCAGGCGCGACCGGCGACGGCTTCTCCGAGGGCTTCTCCGGCGACGGCTTCCAGAGCGACTTCCCGCCCGGTGCCACGCCCGCGGGCGGGTTCACGGTGCCGCCCGCCGCCGGCACCGCCGCCGGGGACGCCCCGCGCGCGGACGACCCCTTCGCGGGGCCGTACGTCGAGGAGTTCGCCGACCCCGACACCGGCACGCAAGCGATCCCGCAGGCGTACCTGCCGCCGCCGGTGGGTTCGCCGTTCGACGACGGCCCGAGCGCGCGCGGCCCGCATGACACCCCCTCGGGCGGCTTCGCCGCGCCCTTCGAGACCCCGGGCGGCGCCCAGCAGGGCGCCGGGGCCCTCCCGTTCGGCACCGAGGACTTCCCGCCCGGGGTGCCGCGCGGCATCCCCACCGACCCGTACGCGGCCGGCGGCGCCCCGCTGCCGCCGGCCGGCCCCACCACCGGCCCGGCCACCGGCGACATGCCGGTGCCCCCGGTGACCGGCGACACCGGCGAGCACGCCTTCCGCCCGCCCGCCCCGGCCGGCAGCCGGCCGCTCGGGAAGCGGACCGCGAGCGACACCCTGGTCGGCGGCATCCCGCCGGTGCCGGCCGAGGACCGCCGCCGTGCCGCCGGGCCGGAGAGCGGACCGGGGTCCGTGCCGCCGCCGGGACCGCCGGTGCCGGGCGGCCCGGCCGCGACCTCCCCGTCGGCGCCGGCCGCGCCCGCCAAGGCCGCCAAGCCCGTCAAGAAGGGCCGCTCCAAGCCGGCGCTGCTCGGCGCGGGCGTGGTCGTCGTCGCGGTCGTCGTCTACGGTGCCGGGCTGCTGATGAACCACTCCGACGTGCCCAAGGGCACCACCGTGCTCGGCGTGGACATCGGCAACACCAGCCAGGCTGCGGCCGTCAAGAAGCTCGACACCGCGCTCGGCAACCGCGGCAGCGCGCCGCTGACCATCACCGTCGGCGGCAAGCAGCACTCCCTCAAGCCGTCGATCGCGGGCCTGTCCATCGATACCGACGCCACCGTCCGCGAGGTCGCGCACCCCGACTACAACCCGGTCTCCGTGGTCGGCTCGCTCTTCGGGCAGACCCAAACCGCGGCCCCGGTGATAGTCGTCGACCAGGACAAGCTGAAGGCGGCGCTGCAGACCGTGGCGGGCCCCTCCGGCACGGGGTCGGACGGCATGGTGCGCTTCGAGGACGGCAAGGCCGTCGCGGTGCCCGGCAAGGCCGGCCAGGCCGTCGACGTGAACGCCGCCGCGACCCAGGTCTCCGCCGCCTACCGGCTGCGGGCGGAGTCCGGCCGCAACACCCCGATCGACCTGCGGGTCACCACGGTGCAGCCGAAGGTCACCCAGGCCACGCTCGACAAGGCCGTCAACGGCTTCGGCAAGACCGCGATGATGGGCCCGGTGCACATCATCGCCGCGGGCCGCGACGTGCCGTTCAACAAGACGCTGCCGCAGTTCCTCACCATGCAGGCCACGCCCGACGGCCAACTCGCCCCGCACATCGACCTGAAGGCGCTCCAGCCGCTGTACGGCAACTCCTTCGACGGAGTGGTGCTCAAGCGCGGTGACGGCTCGAAGACAGCGGTCACCCCGCAGGACGTCGCCACCGCGCTGATCCAGGCCCTCAACTCCAAGACCACCGCCGGGCGGAGCGTGACCCTGCCGGACGCCGAACTCGGCTGACGCCCGCGGCCGGCGGCGCGCCCGCCGGCCGCCGGCCCCACGGACCGCCGGCCGCCCGGACCATCAGCCGCGCTGCCACCAGTGGCGCCTGCGGCGCGGGGCCAGCGCGTGGATCTCGGCGCGCAGCTCCGCGAACGTCACCACCGTCGCGGGCGCCTGCGGCCCCTCCTCGCCCGGCAGCGCGACCCCCAGGCACAGCAGCTTCAGCTGCTCGTCGGGCAGCGGCAGCGCGGCGAAGACCGGGGCGCCGTCGAAACCGGTGGGCAGCGGGCCCGACCAGGTCAGCGGGGCGTCGGGAGCGGTGCGGCGCACCTCGCCCGGCAGCAGCTCCTGCGGCCGGTCCGGGTGCGCGGACGCGCCGCTGCCGTCGGCCGGGTGCCCCAGCACATAGGCGGTCAGCGGCCCCTCGCCGATCGCCTCGACGTCCTCGGCGCGTGCGGCGAGCCCGTCGGTGACCTCCTGCGTGTCCCAGCGCCAGCCCTTGCGTTCGGCGTGCAGATGCAGGTCCACGGTGGGCATCACCGCGACGCCGAGCCGGCCCAGCACCGTCCAGCGCTTGGCGAAACCGCCCATCACCAGCTCGTCCAGCGGCTGTTCGGGGTCGGTGAGGTCGCCGCGCAGGGTCCACTGCCCGATCTCGTAGCGGGTGCGGCGCGCGGCCGTGACCAGGTACTGCCGGATGACCTCGTGGTCGCCGCCGGTCTCGATCAGGTCGTTGTACCAGAAGGCGGTGGCGAAGCTCCGGTCCGCGCGGGCGGCCTGGAAGGGCAGCGTGGCGCGCGCGGCGATCTGCCGGACGGAGTCCGGGACGAGGCCGCCGGCCTCCCCGCCGGACACCCCGACGGCAGCGGAGCGGGCGAAGCCGGGCTCGTCCGGCCGCTCCCCGGCGGCGGCGCCGTCTTCGGGGTCGGGGTCGTGGTCGTCGGGGACCGCCCGGCTCGGCGCGGGCGGCGCGGATGTCTCGGGCGACTCGGGCGACTCGGGTGTCTCGGGGCTCTCGGGCACAGCCCGGACCCTACTACCCGCCGCCCGGCGGCCGGTTCGCGCCCACCGGCGCCGGGTCGAGCGGCACCTCGGCGGTCAGCGTGAAGCCGCCGTCCCCCGCGCGGGACGTGCGCAGGCTGCCGCCCGCCAGCAGCAGGCGCTCGCCCAGCCCGGTCAGCCCGTTGCCCGCCGGGCGCGCGGGGTCCGGCCCGCGCCCGTCGTCGGAGACGGTCAGCCGCGCCAGGCCGTCGCCGGTCTCCAGCACCACCACGCAGGTCGCCGCGCCCGAGTGCCGTACGACGTTGGTGGCCGCCTCGCGCAGCGCCCAGGCCAGCGCGCCCTCCGCGACCGGGGCCAGGCCCGGCACCCGGTCGGGGACGTGCAGCCGCGCCGAGACGCCCGCCGCGACCAGCGCGCTGCGGGCGCTGACGACCTCGGTGGCCAGCGTCGGACGCCGGTAGCCGCTGACGGCCTCGCGCACGTCCACCAGCGCCTGGCGGCTGACCGACTCGATGTCGGCGACCTGCGCGGCCGCGTCCTGCGGCCGGTCCGGCAGCATCCGCCCGGCCAGCTCGCTCTTGAGGGTGATCAGGGACAGCGAGTGCCCGAGCAGGTCGTGCAGGTCGCGGGCGAGCCGCAGCCGCTCCTCGGTCGCCGCGAGCTGCGCCACGGTGTCCCGGGCCGCCCGCAACTCCCGCATGGTGCGCACCAGCTGCCGTACCCCGACCATCGAGAAGCCGCCGAGCAGCGCGGGCAGCAGCAGTTCCGGGTAGAGCGACGCCTGCCGGTCGACGACCACTCCGGTGCCCACCAGCAGCACGGCCGCCAGCGGCACCGCCCACCGCGACCGCCGGTCGGGCAGGGCGGCGCCGCACGCCACGCAGACGTACACGTACAGCACCAGCCAGTCCGTGCCGAGCGCGAGCGACAGGGCCAGCGCCAGCGCCGCGAGACCGGCGAGGGTGGCGTACACCCAGGGCTGGGGCGGCGCGGGCTCGTTGGTGCGGAAGAACGCCAGCACCAGGTACGCCACCACGAAGGCGAGCAGGCCGAGCGCGGCGAGCGCGGTGACGGCCGGCGGGTGGCCGCCGCCGGCCAGGTCGCCGACCGGCGAGCCGAGGTAGGCGAGCCAGATGCCGATCCACATCAGCTTGGTCAGCGCCTGCCGGCGGGTCTCCGGCCGCCGCCCCATCGGGCTGGTGTCGGCATCCTCCACCGCCTGCCGCCACTGCGGCCGAGACGCGCCGGTCATACGGTCATGCCCTCCGGGTGTCCTTGCGGTAGAGCCAGGCCGCCGCCCCCGCGAAGAGCAGCAGGTAGACCACGAGGACGGCGATGTCCCGCGGGTGCGGGGAGCCGCCCACCTCGATCGCCTGGCTCACGGCCACGTACGGTCGCGCCGGGAGGTAGCCGGCGAGGTTCTGCAACCACTGCGGGAAACTGTAGATCGGCACCCACAGACCGCCCAGGACCGCCAGGCCGAAGTAGAACAGCATGGAGACCGGCCGGGCCACGTCCGCGGTGGCCAGATAGCCGATCGCCACCCCGAGCGCGGCGAAGACCAGGCTGCCCGCCCAGGTGCTGAAGGCGATCGCCACCCACTGCCAGGCGTCCAGCCGGACGTCCTTGACCAGGCCGCCGATCAGCAGCACCACCAGGATCGACGGCAGGCTGACGGTGGCCGCCGAGGCGACCTTCGCCGTGACGTAGCCGCGGCCGGGCAGCGCGGTCAGCCGCAGCTGCCGCACCCAGCCCTTCTCCCGCTCGCGGGCGATCCGCTCGGCGTTGCCCATCAGCACCGCCGTCATCGCGCCGAACGCGGCCATCGAGACCATCAGGTAGGCCACCGCCGACAGCCCCTGGCCGCCGACGGTGTCGCCCTTCTTGTAGCTCAGGGCGACCGCCAGGAACAGGAACGCCGGGTAGAGCACCGAGAAGAACATGAACTTGCGGTTCCGCAGGGTGCGGGTGATCTCCAGCCGGATCAGGGTCGTCATCGCCGCCCCGCCTCCTCGGTGCTCGTGGTGCCGGTCCCGGCGGTGGGCGCCGCCGACTTCGCCGCCGTGCTCCCCGCGGCGTCGGTGAGGGCGAGGAACGCCTGCTCCAGGCCGAGCCCGGCGACCTCCAGGTTGCGCGGGTACAGGCCCAGCCCGTACACCGCGTGCATGGTGGCGTCCGCGTCGTCGGAGCGGATGCGCACCGTCGGGCCGGTCACGTCCAGGCCCACCACGTGCGGCAGGGCCCGCAGCGCCTGCTCGTCCACGGCGCCGGCCAGGTCGAAGGTGATCCGGCGGGCCCCCGCGCGCGCCTTGATCTCGGCCGCGGTGCCGTCCGCGATCAGCCGGCCCTGGTGCAGGACCAGCACCCGGTCCGCGATCGCGTCCGCCTCCTCCAGGTAGTGCGTGGCGAACAGCACCGTACGGCCCTGGTCGACCTGGGCGCGCATCGTCGCCCAGAACGCCTGCCGGGCGGTCACGTCCATGCCCGTGGTCGGCTCGTCGAGCACGATCAGGTCGTTCGCGCCGGCCGTGGCCATCGCGAACCTGACCCGCTGCTCCTGCCCGCCGGAGAGCTTGTTGACCTTGCGGTCGCCGATCCCGGTGAGGTCGGCGGCGGCCAGCACCTGGTCCACCGGGTACGCCCTGGGGTGCAGGTCGCAGGCGAGCGTGACCAGCTCGCGGACCGTGACCTCCTCCATCAGCCCGCCGCTTTGCAGCATCGCGCCGACCTGCCCCCTGGCGATCGCCTGGGCCGGGCCGGTGCCGAAGACCCGCACCTCGCCGCGGTCGGGGTTCTTCAGGCCCAGGAGCAGGTCGAGCGCCGTGGACTTGCCCGCGCCGTTCGGCCCGAGCAGCGCCACCGTCTGCCCGGGGTGCAGTTCCAGGCTCAGGTCGGACACCGCCCGTACCGCCCCGAAGCTCTTGCCCACGTCCCGGAAAGCCGCCACGGGCTGTCCCGGGCCGGGGCCCGCGCCCCGCGCCTGCCTGTTCGTACTCACCGATGCTGCCGTCATGGCCCCACTGTCGCGCGCGGCGGCCGGTCGGCGGCAGTGTGCCGGGTCGTGACTTCCGCATGACAGATGTCATACGGCCCTTGCTGCGTACGATCCCGCTGCCGTACGGCCCCGCGCCGCCGGGGCCTGACCGGCCCGGCCCCCCTGATGGCCGACGCGGGGCGTGACCCGCCACGCGGGCCGTCGTTGAGCGGGCATGACCAGCGCCGAGCCCCTGCCGATCCCGGTCGCCGCAGCCCTGGAAGCGGCGGACGCGGGGAACACCGAGGACTTCCTTGCCGCCTTCGCCCCGGACGGGGCGGTGGACGACTGGGGCCGGGTCTTCCGCGGCCACGACGCCATCCGGGAGTGGAGCGACGCCGAGTTCATCGGCAAGCAGGTCTCCCTGCGCGTCACCGGCACCCACCAGGACGAGACCACCACCACCGTCTCCACCCGGGTCGGCGGCAACGGCTTCAACGGCCCGTCCGACTTCACCTTCACCGTCACCGGCGACCACATCGACCTGATGCGCATCAGCGGGTGACACCGGTGCCCCGCCGGGCGGAGCCGCTAAGGTGCCGGGGTGACGGGGAACATCCGAGTGCTGCTGGCCGACGACCAGTCGATGGTCAGGGAGGCCCTGGCCACGCTCCTCGGGCTGGAGGCGGACATCGAGGTCGTCGCGCAGGTCGCGCGCGGCGACGAGGTGGTGGCCGCGGTGCTGGAGCACCGGCCCGACGTGGCGCTGCTCGACATCGAGATGCCCGGGGCGACCGGGATCGAGGCCGCCGCGCAGGTCCGCGCGGCCGCGCCCGAGGTGAAGGTCGTCATCGTGACGACCTTCGGCCGGCCCGGCTACCTGCGGCGCGCGATGGAGTCGGGCGCGCGGGCGTTCCTCGTCAAGGACGCGCCCGCGGCGCAACTGGCCGACGCGGTACGGCGGGTACTCGCAGGCGAGCGGGTCATCGACCCCTCGCTGGCCGCGGCGGCCCTCGCGGAGGGGGCGGACCCGCTGACCGCCCGCGAACGCGAGGTCCTCAACGCGGCGGCCGACGGCGCGCTCAACGCCGAGATCGCCCGCCGCCTGCGCCTGTCGGAGGGGACGGTCCGCAACTACCTGTCCACCGCCATCCAGAAGACCGGTGCCCGCAACCGCGCCGAAGCCGCCCGCATCGCGGGCGAGAAGGGCTGGCTCTGACGCCCCCCCGGGCCCGGAGCCGGCTCGACGCACCACCGGGCAGAGTCAGTTGAGCCGGGCCCGCGCGGCACGTGCCTGGGTACGGATGGCGGCCGCCGTCTCGGCGTCGAACGCGCCGATGACCTCGGCGTACTCCTCCATCTCGGCGGCCCCGCCGAGGAAGTCGCCCATCTGGACGAGCACCTGGGCCCGCTCGTAGCGCAGGCGGGCCGGGTGCCGGGGGAGGAGCAGCGTGAGGTCCAGGGTCCACAGCTGCACCGGCAGCCGCTCGGGCCGCGGCGCCGCCCACGCCCGGATGTTGTTCAGCACGCGCCGCACGATGTCCAGGGTGTCCGCGGGCACCGGAGCCGCGGCAGGCCCGCCCGCGCCCCCGCCGGCAGCCCCGCCGACCGCACCGGACACGAGCCGTTCGGCGTCGGGCCCGGACAGCACGCGCCCGCCGTCGAACGGGTCGACCAGCACATAAGGCGCCGGGTCCGCCCCGAACCGGGCGCCGTGCGGCTCCAGATCGCCCAGCGCCACCACGAAGTGCCCGGGCAGCCCCACCCCGTGGACCGGCGCCCCCGCGCGCCGCGCCACCTCCATCCACACCACCGACAGCAGGATCGGCAGCCCGCGCCGCCGCCGCAGGACCTCCTGGAGCAGCGACGACGACAGCCGCCCGTAGTCCGCGGGCGTGCCGTGGAAGCCGTGCCCGGCGCCCAGCACCCGGCCGAGCGCCTGCGCCCACTCCAGCGGCGTGGCCGCGCCGTACGGCAGCAGCCCGGCGAGCCGGTCGAGTTCGATCTGCGCGAGGTCGGCCACCGGGCCGTCCAGCGCCGGGTCCGCCTCCGCCCCGATCAGCAGGCACAGCTCCGCCAGGTCGGGCCGCTCCTCGCGGGCGGCGGCGGCGAACCGTTCGCGTACCGAAGCCGTCATGCCGGGGGGCGCCGGTAGTGGTAGCCGTGGTGGTCGGTGAAGCCGAGCCGGTCGTAGAGCGCGCGGGCGGCCTCGTTGTCCGCCTCGACCTGGAGGTAGGCGGCCCGCGCGCCCTCGTCGTACGCCCGGCGGGCCAGCGCGCCCATCACAGCGGTGGCCAGCCCCCTGCGGCGGCGCCCGGGCGCGACCTCGACCGCGCCGAACAGCACCCAGGGCCCTTCGACGACGGCCCGGCCGATCGCGCCGGGCGCGGTGGCGAACCACACCGACGGCCCGCCCGAGACCACCTTCAGCGCGGCCTCGGCGAGCGCGCCGGTGCGGTGGTAGGCGGCCAGCCACGCGGCGTCCGGCGCACGCGACAACTCCACCGGGGCGTCCGGCGGTTCGGGCAGGGACGTCAGCGGCACCAGCGGCGCGGTGCGCACCAGGCTGTCCGCCTCGCGCACCCACCCCGCGCGCGCGAGCCGGTCGGCGTACGGCGAGGCGTCCGGCACCTGGAGCACCGCGGGGAGCCCGCGCTCGGCGTACCAGCCGGTCACGGCCGCCAGCGCCCGCGGCAGCGGCACGCCCGGGTCGCCCGTCACCAGCACGGAGTTCGCCCGCCGGGTGAACCCGCCCGCCGCCCGCAGCGTCCACCCGCCCAGCGGCGCGGTCTCCAGGGCCGGCCAGGCCCGCGACGCCACCGCCTCGATCTCCTCGTCGGTCACCGCCGGCACGCCGGTCCCGCCGCCGCGCCGCGCGGGAGCGGGCGGCACCACCTTCCCCGCCACGAGTGCCTCCTCCTCGATCCGCACCGTTTCCCCGGTCCGCCGAGTGACGCAGACCACTCCCGTATCCCAGGATGCGAGAACACCGACCGTATCGGTGAACGTAGGATGCCCGTCGGTGACCTGGACCACCTGCCGGACCGAGACGCGTTTTCCCACGTCAGCGGGGGTGATCCGGATTTCGAGCCGAACCCCGGACGAGAAATCCCCTGGCATGCGTGCCCCTCCTGTTCGGAACGTGCCCAGGAACGGAGATACTAGGTGCGGGCATCGACGACGCCGCGCTCCCGCGCGAGATGAGCCCTACCGAGGAGGAACGACAGCGTGACCTACGTCATCGCGCAGCCTTGTGTCGACGTCAAGGACAAGGCGTGCATCGAAGAGTGCCCGGTCGACTGCATCTACGAGGGCAGCCGGTCCTTGTACATCCATCCGGACGAGTGTGTCGACTGCGGCGCGTGTGAGCCGGTTTGCCCGGTCGAGGCGATCTTCTACGAGGACGACACCCCGGAGGAGTGGAAGGACTACTACAAGGCCAACGTGGAGTTCTTCGACGAGCTGGGCTCGCCGGGCGGCGCCTCGAAGCTCGGCCTGATCGAGCGCGACCACCCCTTCGTCGCGGAACTGCCGCCGCAGAACCAGTGACCCGGTGACCACCACCCGGGGCTGACCACCGCCGGGCCCCGTAGCCGCGCACACCGCCGCGGCTACGGGGCCCGGCGTGCTGCACCACCGTACGAACCGTCTGCGAGAGTGAGCACGTTGAGCATCTCCGCCCGCCTTCCGGTCTTCCCCTGGGACCGTCTGGAGCCGTACAAGGCCACGGCGGCCGCGCACCCCGACGGCGTGGTCGACCTGTCCGTGGGCACCCCGGTGGACCCCGTCCCCGAGGTGGTCCGGCAGGCCCTGACCGCCGCCGCGGACAGCCCCGGCTACCCGCTCACCTACGGCACCGCCGCGCTGCGCGAGGCCGCGGCGCGCTACCTGCGGGAGTGGCACGGCGTCAGCGGGGCGGACCCGGCGCACATCCTGCCGCTCATCGGCTCCAAGGAACTCGTCGGCTGGCTGCCCACCCTGCTCGACCTGCGCGAGAGCGACCAGGTCGGCTACCCGTCGCTGGCCTACCCGACCTACGAGATCGGCGCGCTCATCGCCCGCGCCGGGGCGGCCCGCTACGACGACCCCGCCGCCGACCTCGACCCGGCCCGCACCCGGCTGCTCTGGCTGAACAGCCCCTCCAACCCGACCGGGCGCGTGCTGCCGGCCGCCGAACTGCGCCGGATCGTGGCGTGGGCCCGCGAGCACGGCGTCCTCGTCGTCTCCGACGAGTGCTACATCGAACTCGGCTGGGAGGGCGCCGAGCCGGTCTCCGTGCTCCACCCCGACGTCTGCGGGGACAGCCACGACGGGCTGCTCGCCGTGCACTCGCTGTCGAAGCGGTCCAACTTCGCCGGGTACCGCGGGGCCTTCCTCACCGGTGACCCCGCGGTCGTCGCCGAACTCCTCGGGGTGCGCAAGCACGCCGGGATGATCGTGCCGCAGCCGGTGCAGGCCGCGATGGCCGCGGCGCTGGGCGACCGCGAGCACGCGGTCGCCCAGAAGAAGCTGTACGCGCAGCGCCGGGCGGCGCTGCGCGGGGCCCTCGAAGGCGCCGGGTTCCGGATCGAGCACAGCGAGGCCAGCCTCTACCTGTGGGCCACCCGCGACGAGGACTGCTGGCAGACCGTCGCCGATCTCGCCAAGCACGGTGTCCTCGTCGCCCCCGGCGAGTTCTACGGCCCGGCCGGCCAGAACTTCGTCCGCGTCGCCTTCACCGCGACGGACGAGCGGGTCGCCGCGGCGGTTTCCAGGCTGGGCTGACCCTCCGGGGTGGGTGGTTCTGCCGGTTCCGGGACCACCCGCCGGTGGAGGGCTGGTCGCGCAGTTCCCCGCGCCCCTGAGCAACTGCGGCCCGCACCGGGCTTGCCCCGGGGGACCCGAGCGAATCCAGGGGCGCGGGGAACTGCGCGACCAGCCACCGCGGACCGCAAGGTCCCGCAACTCCGCGGACGGGGCAGCTGGGAGGGTCAGCGAGCCACGGTGATGCGGACCACAGGGTCCGCATCCTTGGCGTCGGCCGTTTTCGTCTGCTGCCAGCCCTTGTCGGACTTGGCGGCCTGCCAGCGGGAGTCGCCGAGGGTGACCTGCTCGACCTTGAGGTCGTGGGCGTGGGCGACCGCCCACTGGGCGAGCTGCCAGCTGCGGGCCCGGCTGGTGCCGGAGGTGACGGCGACGGTGCGCGGCGCGCTGTCGTCGCTCGACTTCGCCCGGCTGCCGAACTCCCGCTTCAGCCGCGCGGCGACCGCCGCGGTGTCGCCCAGCCGGCCGCCGGCGCTATAGGCGGTGTCCGCCCCGGTGGTGCAGCTCAGCGACCCGCCCTCCTGCCCGGTCAGCGCGGCGGACAGGGAGGTAGCCTCGGACTCGTGCTGGGCGTACGCCTCGGGGTAGCCGCTGCGCTGGACCCGCTGGGCGGCGACGGTCACGGGGAGCTTGGTGTATCCCTGGATCTTGACCAGGCTGTCGAAGAACGCGCCCGCGGCGTACACCGGGTCCTGGATCTCCTTGGCGGTGCCCCAGCCCTGGGAGGGGCGCTGCTGGAACAGGCCCAGGGAGTCGCGGTCACCGCTGTCGAGGTTGCGCAGCTGGGACTCCTGCATCGCCGTGGCAAGCGCTATCGTCACCGCGCGCTCGGGCAGGTCGCGGGACATCGCGACCGCGGCGATCGTCGCCGCGTTGGCCGCCTGGTCGGTGTCCAGCTCCAGGTCGTTGCCGTCGGTCTTGACGGTGCAGCCGGCGGCGGCCGGGGCGTTGTTGTTCTCCAGGCGGTACGCGATGTAGCCGCCGAGGGCGAGCAGCACAACGAGGCCGGCGGTGACGCGCAGGCCGCAGCCGCGCCTCTTCTTCTCGTTCGCTGGGGACGGCGACTCGGGCACGAGCGAACCATACCCAAACCGAGCCCCCGTTCCGCCCCCCTCGCCACCGTCCGTCGCGTGCGGCACCACCTAGGGTGGCGGAATGGGAACTGGGCTTGATCTTGAGCAGGACGTCGCCGGGTTGACGGCGCAACTGGTCGACGTGGAGTCGGTGAGCCGGCAGGAGGGCGAGCTGGCCGACCTGGTGGAGGCGGCGCTCGGCGCCCTGCCGCACCTGCGGGTGGACCGGGACGGCAACGCGGTGGTGGCCAGGACCGCGCTGGGCCGGGCCGAACGGGTGGTGCTGGCCGGCCACTTGGACACCGTGCCGGTCGCGGACAACCTGCCGTCGCGGCTGGACGCGGACGGCCTGCTGTGGGGCTGCGGCACCTCGGACATGAAGGCGGGCGTGGCGGTGCAGCTGAAGCTGGCCGCGGGACTGCCGACCCCCAACCGCGACCTGACGTTCGTGTTCTACGACGCGGAGGAGATCGCCGCGGAGTTCAACGGCCTGAAGCGGCTGGCCGAGCACCACCCGGACTGGCTGGCGGGCGACTTCGCGGTGCTGATGGAGCCGACCGATGGCCGGGTGGACGGCGGCTGCCAGGGCACCTTGCGGGTACGGGTGCAGACCACCGGGCGCCGCGCGCACTCCGCCCGCAGCTGGCTGGGCGAGAACGCCATCCACAAGGCCGCCCCGATCCTGTCCCGGCTGGCGGCCTACGAGCCGCGCCGGGTGGAGATCGACGGCCTGGTCTACCCCGAGGGCCTGAACGCGGTGCTGATCGAGGGCGGCCACGCCGGGAACGTCATCCCGGACACCTGCGCGGTCACCGTCAACTACCGCTTCTCCCCGGACCAGAGCGAGGCCGAGGCCCTGGCGCGGGTGCGGGAGGTCTTCGACGGCTTCGACGTGGTGCTCACCGACAGCGCCCCGGGCGCGCTGCCCGGCCTGTCGCAGCCGGCCGCGGCCGCGTTCGTCGCGGCGATCGGCACCCCGCCCGCGGCGAAGGAGGCGTGGACGGACGTGGCGCGGTTCTCCGCGCTGGGCGTGCCCGCGGTGAACTACGGCCCGGGCGACCCGACCCTGGCGCACACCCGCGAGGAGAACGTCCGCGTCGCCGCCGTCCAGGAAGCCGAGCGCAAGCTCCGGGAGTGGCTCACCGCATAGTCCCCGCCCCGGAGCAACCGAACCGGGGTGGGTACGCATCCTCCCATCCGCCATGGTGCGATCGGATACGCCCGATCCGGGCGGAGTCGAGGGGGAGGGCCCGGTCATGGGGCTGACCAGCACGTGGTTCGCCGTGCTGCTGCTGGTGGCGGCGGTCGGTGCGATGGCGGCGGCACTGCTGCTGTGGTCGCGGGTGCGCGGCCCCCGCGCGGTGCGCGCCGCGACCCGGGTGGGCATGATCCTGCTCTGCCAGGCCACCGCGATCTGCGTGATGATGGTCCTGGTCAACAACCAGTACGGCTTCTACGCCTCCTGGGCCGACCTGCTCGGCGACGCCAACAGCGGCGGCGGGGCCACCACCGCCTCCGCCGCCCACCCGGCCGCGGCGCCCGCCGTGCCCGACTACCACGCCGCGTTCCGCTCGTACTCCGCCGGATTCCGGCGCGCGACCGTGCGCGGCTGGCACGCCGGCACCAAGGGCGAGGTGATCGTCTGGCTGCCGCCGCAGTACACCGCGAAGGGGTACGCCCACACCCGCTTCCCGGTGATCGAGGTGCTGCACGGCATACCCGGCACCCCGCACAGCTTCCTGCGCGGGATGCGGATCGGCCGGATCACGGCCGGCGAGATCGCGGCGGGCCGGGCCGACCCCGCGATCCTGGTGCTGCCGACCATCACCCCGGACCGGGTCGACACCGGCTGCGCCGACGTACCGGGCCGCAGCAAGGTCGCCACCTGGCTCACCGACGACGTGCCGCGCACCGTGGCCGCCAACTTCCGTACCCTGCCCGGGCCGGCCGGGTGGGCGGTGATGGGCATATCCACCGGCGGCTACTGCGCGGCGCGGCTCGGCCTGGACTACCCGGGCCGGTTCGCCGCCGCGGCCGCGCTCGCCCCCGACGACCCCGGCCACGGGGTGCGCTCCCCGCTGTGGCTGGCCCGGCACGGCCGCCCGGCCGCCCACCTGCTGGTGGAGTCCAGCCTCCAGGACCGGGAGAGCCCGCCGCGGTTCGCCGACGAGATCGCCGCCGCCGTCCGGCCGCCCGGCACCGTCAGCACGCTCCGGCTGCCGGCCGGCGGCCACAACTGGAAGACCTGGGGCCGGATGTTCCCCGACGCGCTGACCTGGCTCAGCGGGCGGCTGGAAGCCCCGAGGGCGGTCCCGCTGGCGCCGTCGACGGCACCGTGATGCGTACGCTGCGGGTATGACAACAGACGCAACCGACCCCGACGACGCGAAGGGGAACGCGGGTGACAAGCAGGAGGCCGCGGCCGCGGCGAACGCCGCCGCCGAGGGCCGCCCGGAGGGCCGGGGCTGGCCGGAGCGGCACACCGGTCCGGTGATCCGCCGACGTGGACAGGTGCTCTCCGGCACCACCGACCAGCGGCTGCTGGACAGCCGCGGCGCCACCGACTGGGTGCACAGCGACCCGTGGCGGGTGCTGCGCATCCAGTCCGAGTTCGTGGAGGGCTTCGGCGCGCTCGCCGAACTCGGCTCCGCGGTCAGTGTGTTCGGCTCCGCCCGCACCCCGGTCGACTCCCGCGAGTACGACGCCGGGGTCCGGATCGGCCGCGCGCTCGCGGAAGCCGGGTTCGCGGTGATCACCGGCGGCGGCCCCGGCGCCATGGAAGCGGCCAACAAGGGCGCCCTGGAGGCCGGCGGGGTCTCCGTCGGCCTCGGCATCGAGCTGCCCTTCGAGCAGGGGCTCAACCCCTACGTCGACATCGGCGTCAACTTCCGCTACTTCTTCGTCCGCAAGACGATGTTCGTCAAGTACGCCCGCGGCTTCGTGGTGCTGCCCGGCGGCTTCGGCACCCTGGACGAGCTCTTCGAGGCGCTCACCCTCGTGCAGACCAAGAAGGTCACCCGCTTCCCGATCGTGCTGTTCGGCAGCGACTACTGGGGCGGCCTGGTCTCCTGGGTCCGCCAGACCCTCGTCGCCGAGGGCAAGGCGTCCCCGGCCGATCTGGAGCTCTTCCACGTCACCGACGACGTCGACGACGCGGTGGAGCGGGTCACCAAGGAGAGCGCGTAAGCACGCCGCCCTGACCCTCCGGGCCGGTCCGGGAGGGTCAGGCGAGCCCCCTGCGGGCCACCGCGGGGGCCCGGTCGCCGGCGATCGCCGCGACCATCTCCAGGACCTGCCGGGTCTCGGGCACCTCGTGCACCCGGTACACCTGCGCCCCCAGCCACGCGGACACCGCGGTGGTCGCCAGCGTGCCGATCAGCCGCTCCTTGACCGGCCGGTCCAGCGTCTCCCCGACGAAGTCCTTGTTGGACAGGGAGACCAGCACCGGCCACCCGGTGGCCGTCATCTCCGGCAGCCGCCGGGTCGCCTCCAGGGAGTGCCGGGTGTTCTTGCCGAAGTCGTGCCCGGGGTCGATCAGGATGCCGTCGCGCCGCACCCCGAGCCGCTCGGCGCGCTCGGCGAGCCCGACGGTGACGTCGAGGATGTCGGCCATCACGTCGTCGTAGGCGACCCGGTGCGGCCGGGTTCGCGGCTGCGCGCCGCCCGCGTGGGTGCACACCAGCCCCACCCCGTGGCGCGCGGCCACCACCGCCAGTTCCGGGTCGACCCCGCCCCACGCGTCGTTGAGCAGGTCGGCGCCGGCCGCGCAGACCGCCTCGGCGACCTCGTGCCGCCAGGTGTCCACGCTGATCACGACGTCCGGGTGGCGCCGCCGCACCTCCGCGACGAAGTCCACCGTGCGCCGGATCTCCTCCTGCGCCGAGACCTCCTCGCCCGGGCCCGCCTTGACCCCGCCGATGTCCACGATCGCGGCGCCCTCGTCGACCACCCGCGCGACCCGTTCGAGCGCCGGCTCGTCGGTGAAGGTCGCCCCCTGGTCGTAGAACGAGTCGGGCGTGCGGTTGACGATCGCCATGATCACCGGCTCCCGCGCGCCGAATTCCCGGCTGCCCAGCCGAAGTCCCACGGTCACTCCTCATCTCAGACTCATGCGATCGTGGCACGATCGTGCCTGACATGGACGACCCGCCGATCCGGACGGCAGGTCGCTGGGCGTACCCCGGGAGTATCGACGTGTTCTGGTTCATGCTCATCGCGCTCGTCGCGGTGGTCGCGGCGGTGGCGCTGGCCGTGCTCGGCGACGGCGGCGCGCTGAAGGACGCCGAGCCCGAGCGGCTCCAGGACCGGCTGCCCCCGGACCGCCCGCTGGCCCGCGCCGACGTGGACGCGGTCCGGCTGCCGGTGGGCCTGCGCGGCTACCGCATGGTCGACGTGGACGAGGTGCTGGAGCGGCTCGGCGCCGAACTCGCCGAGCGCGACGCCCGGATCGCCGAGCTGGAGGCCCACCTCGCGGGCGGCCGGGCAGGCGGGCACCCCTACGGCGCCCCCGCCGGCCCGGCCGCCCCCGGGCAGGCCCCGCGAACGGCCCCGGAGGGCCCGTACGGCGCCGGGAACGGCTACGGGCAGGAATACCAGGGGCCCGGCCACACCTACGGCCAGGAGCCCACCGCGGGCCCCGACAGCGGCCCCCAGGGCGGCCCCGGCAACGGCTACGGGCAGCAGGGCTACGGGCAGCAGGGCGGCGCCGGTGAGTGACGGCGCCGCCATCCCCGGCCCCGACGGCCTGCTCCGCTGCCCGTGGGGCCTGTCCACGCCCGACTACCTGGACTACCACGACAAGGAGTGGGGCAAGCCGGTGCACGGCGACGACGCCCTCTTCGAGCGGATCTGCCTGGAGGCATTCCAGTCCGGGCTGTCGTGGATCACCATCCTGCGCCGCCGCGAGACGTTCCGGACCGCCTTCCGGCACTTCGCCGTCGACGAGGTCGCCGCCTTCACCGACGACGACCGCGCCCGGCTGCTCGCCGACCCCGGGATCATCCGCAACCGCGCCAAGATCGACGCGGCGATCGCCAACGCCGCCGCCGCCCGCACCGTGCGCGACAGCTACGACGGCGGCCTCGACGCGCTCGTCTGGTCCTTCGCCCCCGACCCGGCCAAGCGCCCGGCCCCGCGCAGCCTCGCCGAGGTCGCCGCGATCACCCCGGAGTCCACCGCCCTGGCCAAGGACCTCAAGAAGCGCGGCTTCCGCTTCGTCGGCCCCACCACCGCCCACGCCCTGATGCAGGCGTGCGGCCTGGTCAACGACCACCTGGCGGCCTGCACCGCCCGCTGACCGGGGCGGCCCGGCCGCCGGGCCCGCCCCGGGCCCGCCCCGTCAGCGCCGCCTCAGTTGCCGCGGAAATCCGGCTTCCGCTTGCCGACGAAGGCCGCGACGCCCTCCCGGTGGTCCGCCGACGCCCCCGCCCGCGCCTGGAGCACGTCCTCGCGCGCCAGGGTCTCGACCAGGCTGTGCGACGCCCCGTACGCCAGCGCCTCCTTCATCGCCGCGTACGCGACCGTCGGTCCCTGCGCGAGCCGCCGGGCCAGGGCGACCGCCGTGTCCGCCAGCTCCGCGGCCGGCACCACCTGGTGCACCAGCCCCAGCGAGAGCGCCTCGGCCGCGGGCACCGACCGCGGGAACAGCAGCAGTTCGGCGGCCCGCGCCTGCCCGACCAGCCGCGGCAGCGTCCACGCCATGCCCGAGTCGGTCGACAGCGCCACGCCCGCGAACGCGGTGGTGAAGGACGCGGTGTCCGCGGCGACCCGGTAGTCCGCGGCGAACGCGAACCCGGCCCCGGCCCCGGCCGCCGCGCCGTTCACCGCGGCGACCACCGGCTTGGGCATGGTGGCCAGCGCGGTGACGATCGGGTTGTAGTGCTCGGCGACCGTCGACAGCCCGCCGCCCTGCTCCAGGATGCCGACGTGCTCCTTGAGGTCCTGCCCGACGCAGAACGCCCGGCCGCGGGCGGCCAGCAGCACCGCGCGCACCGCCTCGTCCGCGCCCGCCGCCCGCAGCGTGTCGCGCAGCGCGTCCTTGGTGCCCGTGTCGAGCGCGTTCATCGCCTCCGGCCGGTTCAGGGTGACCGTCGCCAAGCCGTCCTCGACCTCGTACAGCACGCTCTCGCCCATGCCTGAACCCCTTCGTCGCGGCAAGTGTCCTGGTTAGGATGCCGGACCCGGTGACGGTCCGACATGTGACGTACGTCAAACCGCGGCGGGTCCGGGAGCCGCCCCGCCCGCCGGAATAGCCGGTTTTGGGGGATCGGAATGTACAACGGAGTGCTACGGCTATTGGTCATCGGGTCGACTGATGCGGGATAATGGCCGAGAACCAATGTGTTCGAGTCCGAGCTGGTTTCAGGAAGGGGAACGAGCATGGCGGCCATGAAGCCGCGGACGGGTGACGGCCCGCTCGAGGTGACCAAGGAGGGGCGGAGCATCATCATGCGCGTTCCGCTGGAGGGTGGCGGGCGGCTTGTTGTCGAGCTGACCCCGGACGAGGCGGACGCCCTGGGCGACGCGCTGAAGAAGGCCATCGTCTGAGACCAGCGGTCCGAAACCACCACGGCCACGTACGGAAGTCACGTACGTGGCCGTGCGCCTTTTCCAGCGGCGGATGTGACCGGCGGGGGTGACCGGCGCGGGTGTGACCGGTGGGGGCAGGCCGTCAGCCGGCAGGTGCCTCAGGCGCGGCGTACCGCGCACAGCAGCCCGTCGTCGGTGGGCAGCAGCACCGGTGCCAGCCGCGGGCTGTCGCGCACCGTCCGCATCAGTTCGCGCAAGTGCACGGACTCGGCGTCCTGGTGGGCCGCGTCCAGTGCCCGGCCCTGCCCGAAGGCGCCCTCGAAGCACAGCACGCCGCCCGGGCGCAGCAGCCGCAGCGACTCGTCGAGGTAGTCCAGGCACTCCAGCCGGTCGGCGTCGCAGAACACCAGGTCGTAGCCGCCGTCGGTGAGGCGGGGCAGGACGTCGAGGGCGCGGCCGCAGATGAAGCGGGCCCGGTTCGCCGCGAGCCCCGCCTCGCGGTACGCCTCGCGGGCGAGCTGCTGCCGGTCGGGCTCGGAGTCCACTGTGGTCAGCACCCCGTCGGGCCGCATGCCGCGCAGCAGGTGGATGCCGGAGACGCCGGCGCCGGTGCCGATCTCCACCACGGCCTTCGCGTCGCAGGCGCCGGCCAGCAGCCGCAGCGCCGCGCCGGTGCCGGGGGAGACCGCGCGCAGCCCGGCGGCGTGCGAGCGGGCGCGGGCGTGGACCAGGGCTTCGTCCTCGGCCACGTACGCGTCCGCGAACGCCCAGCTCGCCTGCCGGTTGCCGATAATGGCCGCTCCCCTGGTCCGTCGTTCTCCTTGCAATTGCGCCGACCGGGCGACTGTATCCGCTGCCGCCGGGAACCTGCTGATGGGACCGCGCGTTAGATGGGGCACGGGTGGCAACAGCCCCCGGCGGGGACGCCGCACCGGCCCCTCCCCGCTATGGCAGCAGCGCACTTATCCGGAGCTAACGGGCGAGGTGGATATGGTAGGGGCTCTACTGGAGACCACCAGAGCCGACAGGGGAGGTGCGGCTGTGACCGGTGACCGGGGAATGCTCGACCGCTTCCGCAAGTCCACCGGACAGCCCAAATCCGTGACCAACACCGCTGATGACAGTTCACCCACGACCGACTCCGCGACCGTGACCGCGACGTTCGCCACCGACGGAGACGGCCCGACGTGGACGCCTCCTTCCTGGGAGGAGATCGTCAGCACGCACAGTGCCCGGGTGTACCGGCTGGCCTACCGCCTGACCGGGAACCAGCACGACGCGGAGGACCTCACCCAGGAGGTCTTCGTGCGGGTCTTCCGCTCCCTGTCCACCTACACGCCCGGCACCTTCGAGGGCTGGCTGCACCGCATCACCACGAACCTCTTCCTGGACATGGTGCGGCGCCGCCAGCGCATCCGGTTCGACGCCCTCGGCGACGACGCGGCGGAGCGGCTGCCCAGCCGCGAGCCGTCCCCCGCGCAGCACTTCAGCGACACCCACTTCGACGCGGACGTCCAGCAGGCGCTGGACACCCTCGCGCCGGAGTTCCGGGCCGCGGTGGTGCTCTGCGACATCGAGGGGCTGTCGTACGAGGAGATCGCCGCGACCCTCGGGGTGAAGCTGGGCACCGTGCGGAGCCGTATCCACCGCGGCCGCTCGCACCTGCGCAAGGCTCTGGAGCACCGGGCGCCCGGAGCGCGCCCGGCGCCCGCCCTCGCTGCCACCGCACCCAAACCCCTGGAGGGCGGCAGAGCGTGAGCAGCAGCGGTTCAGGCGAGCAGCACCGTCCCCAACGTCCTGCATCCGCCGAGCAGCACCTCGGTGACCGGCTCGCCGCCTTCGTCGACGGCGAGCTGTCGGACGACAGCCGGGACCGGGTGATGGCCCATCTCGCGACATGCGCACAGTGCAAGACCGCCGCTGCCGAGCAGCGGCGGCTGAAGAGCGTCATCGCCGGCTCGGAGCTGCCGGCCATCTCGGCCGGCCTGCTGGCGCGCCTCCAGGGCCTGCCGGCCATGGACGGCGGGGATGGGCCGGGCGGTCCGTCCCGCCCGGACGGCCTGTCGGCCGACGAGGCGGGCGGCTTCGGCCGGCACCGCGGCCCGTTCGACGGCGGCTTCCTCGGGTCGCGGCCCTCCGTGCCGGACTCCGTGCTCTCCGACCCCGACGCCGACCGCTCCGGTTCGGGCCTGACCCGGTCCGGTTCCCGGCTGGGCGGCGCGCGGCGGGAGGACTTCGCGTTCCTCGGCCCGGCCGCCGACCTGCTGCCCGCCGCGGACAGCCGCGGGCGGGGCTTCCGGGTCCATGACAGCGCCTCGCGCGGGCGGCGGTTCGCGTTCGCCGCGGCCGGCGCCTTCTCGATGGCCGCGATCGCGATCGGCAGCGCGCTGCCGATGGAGGCGTCGATGGACGGCGCCGCCCGGCCGGACGACGGCCCCGCGGTCAGCCCGCTCAGCGCCGGCCAGGTCTCCGACACCCGCGGGACCATTCCGCGCGGTGTGCTCAGCGCGGACCGCGAGGAGCGGCGGACCACGCGGACGGTGGTCGCCTCCGCCACGTCGGTGCCGCTGATAGCGCCGGTGCAGCAGACGTCGAGCCGCACGTTCCCGCTGCGCTAGGCGGGGATCGGGGGCCCGGGGCCGGGCGGTGTCGGCCCGGGCCGTCATCCGGCGGCAGCATAGTGTTGGCCACAGCCACTCCCGTATTGCCTGCTCGGGCAGGTACCGTGAATTCCGCCGGTCCCCGCCCACGCCGGCCGTGGACGTCACAAGGAGCTGCAAGGTGTTCTTCGACATAGGCCCGCTGGAGCTGGTCGCGATCGTCGTCCTTGCGGTGCTCGTCTTCGGCCCGGACAAACTGCCCAAGCTGATCCACGACGCCATGGCGTTCATCCGGAAGGTGCGGGAGTTCTCCGACAGCGCGAAGGAGGACATCCGCCGCGAGCTGGGGCCGGAGTTCAAGGACTTCGAGTTCGAGGACCTCAACCCGAAGACCTTCATCCGCAAGAACCTGATCAACAGCGAGAACGACGAGTACGGCCTCGGCGAGCTGCGGGACCTCGGCAAGAGCCTGGACCTGCGCAAGGATCTCGACGTCACCGATCTGCGCAAGGACATGGCGGAGGTCACCGACGCGGTCAACGGGGTCCGGACCGGGGTCAACGGCTCGTCGGCCGCGTCAGCCTCCTCGGCGAACGCGGGTTCCGCGGGTTCCGGTGCCGCCGAGGCCGGGGGCACCCCGGACCGGCTGAAGAAGCCGGCCGCCGAGGAGCCGCCGCCCTTCGACACCGACGCGACGTGATCCCCCCAGCGTCAACCTGAATCCACGTTTTCACCCGATTGCATGGCCGTTGTCCGTGTGTTCGGCATCACCCCACGCCGTTTCGCCAGCCGAAACCGCCCAGGGTCGGGCAAGATGGCATGTCGCCCCGGAGGGCGGGCGGTCATCGAGGAGGCGCGACCCATATGGAGACGAAGACCGGCACGCAACAGGGGGCGGTCGAGGGCTACCTGTCGGCCGACTTCACCTGGTACGGCCTGGACCAGGCGTTCACCGGGCCCCGGTGGCTCGGCCAGCTCGGGACCAGCGCGGACGGGGCCGTCGAACACGGCGCGATCGGGCACGGCGACGAGCCGTCCCTCAAGGCGGAGGCCGCCGACCCGGAGGGGCAGAAGTTCGCGGTCGTGGTGACCGTCGCCCAGCGGCCGCTGCGGCGCAGCGCGGACGGCACCGGGGTCATGGAGGCCACCTCGGTGTCCACCGCGGCCTGGCTGGCCGGCTCCGGGCTGCTGTCGGCGACCTGGCCCACCCGGATGGACCGCGCGCTGCGCCAGGACTGGCTGGACCAGCAGATCTCGGCGGCGTGGGAGCTGGCGGACGAGCTGACCGGGCCCGGGTGGTCGTCGCTGACGCTGCCGGTCGACGGCGAGCCCACCGCGTTCCACTACCGCGAGTCGGAGTACGGCTGGGTGATGGCCGGGTCGGCCCCGAGCGGCGTCCACCTCGGCGCCTACGGCCGCAACCTCTCCGCGTACGGCCTCGCCCTGGCCGCCGTCCCCGACCTGGCCGCGTACACGGGTTAGCCGGACCCGCCGGGGTGCCCCGTCCGGTGGGGTGACGGGGCCTCGCGGGCGGCGGCCGGTCAGAACTTGTTGCGCGGGGTGATGCCGAGGGACATCCCGGACAGGCCGCGGGAGCGGGTGGTGAGCTTCGCGGCGATGCCGCGCAGTGCCGCTCCCGCCGGCGACTCGGGGTTCGTCAGGGCGACCGGGCGGCCGTCGTCGCCGCCCTCGCGCAGCCGCACGTCGATCGGGATGCGCCCGAGCACCGGCACCGTGGTCCCGGTGGTGCGGGAGAGCCCCTCGGCGACCCGGTCGCCGCCGCCGGTGCCGAAGACCTCCACGACCTCGTCGCAGTGCGGGCAGGGCATCCCCGCCATGTTCTCCACCACGCCGACGATCTTCTGGTGGGTCTGCACCGCGATCGCCCCGGCCCGCTCGGCGACCTCCGCCGCGGCCTGCTGCGGGGTGGTCACCACGATGATCTCCGCGTTCGGCATCAGCTGGGCGACGGAGATCGCGATGTCGCCGGTGCCGGGCGGCAGGTCGAGCAGCAGCACGTCGAGGTCGCCCCAGTACACGTCCGCGAGGAACTGCTGGAGCGCGCGGTGCAGCATCGGCCCGCGCCAGACCACCGGCGCGTTGCCGGGGGTGAACATGCCGATCGAGATGACCTTCACGCCGTTCGCCGACGGCGGCATGATCATGTTCTCGACCTGGGTCGGCCGGCCGTCCGCCCCGAGCATCCGCGGCACGCTGTGCCCGTAGATGTCCGCGTCGACCACGCCGACCTTCAGCCCGTCGGCGGCCATCGCGGCGGCGAGGTTGACCGTCACCGAGGACTTGCCGACCCCGCCCTTGCCGGACGCGACCGCGTAGACCCGGGTCAGCGAGCCGGGCTGGGCGAAGGGGATCTCCCGCTCGGCCTGGCCGCCGCGCAGCGACGCCGCCAGCTCGCGGCGCTGCTCGTCGCTCATCACGTCCAGCCCGACCTGAACCGACGTCACCCCGGGCACGCCCTGCACCGCGGCGGTGACCCGGCCGCTGATCTCGTCCCGCATCGGGCAGCCGGACACGGTCAGGTAGACGGTGACCGCGACCGCGCCGTCCTCGGCGATGTCCACGGATTTCACCATGCCGAGCTCGGTGATCGGCTTGTGGATCTCCGGGTCGTCAACGGTCGCCAGGGCGGCGCGTACGGCGTCGTCGGTGGGGGTGCCGGTCGGGGTCGAACCGTGCAGAGCGGTAGCCATACGCACGAGGATACGGCCGTGGGCGGCGGCCCTTCAGCGCCCCCGGCCGTCTCCTTCGTCACGGGCGGCGGCGCCGTTGCGTTCGGCGGTGTGCCGGTCGGTGCCGGTCAGCTCAGCGGCCGGGCGCCGCTCCTCGAGCTCCCGCAGCAGGTCCTGCAACTCCGAGCGGATCCAGTCCCGGGTGGCGACCTCGCCCAGGCCCATCCGCAGCGCGGCCACCTCCCGGGTCAGGTACTCGGTGTCGGCGATGTTCCGCTCGTTCTGCTTGCGGTCCTGTTCGAGGTTCACCCGGTCCCGGTCGTCCTGCCGGTTCTGCGCGAGCAGGATCAGCGGCGCCGCGTACGACGCCTGGAGCGAGAGCATCAGGGTCAGGAAGATGAACGGGTACGGGTCGAACTGGAAGGACCGGGGCGCGAAGACGTTCCACAGCAGCCACGCGACGATGATCACCGTCATCCAGACGATGAACCGCCCGGTGCCCAGGAACCGCGCCACCCGCTCGGAGAGCTTGCCGAACGCGTCCGGGTCGTAGGACGGCAGCAGGCTGCGGCGCGGCGCGCGCGGCTGGTCCAGCCGGTTGCGGCGCGGCCGCCCGGTCGCGGTGGCCCCCGAGGGGTGCCGGGTCCGTTCGCGCTCCTCAGCGGCCACCGGGCACCCCCGTCCGGCCGCCGGCGCCGCCCGGGCCGTCCTCCGCCGCGTCGTACAGCGCGGTCTCCCGCCAGTCGTCGGGCAGCAGGTGGTCCAGTACGTCGTCCACCGTCACCGCGCCCAGCAACGACCCGCTGTCGTCCACCACCGGCGCGGAGATCATGTTGTACGTGGCCAGGAAGCTGGTCACCGACGGCAGCCCGGTGTCCGGCCCCAGGGGTTGCAGGTCGGTGTCCACGATCGAGGCGAGCAGCGTGAACGGCGGTTCGCGCAGCAGCCGCTGGAAGTGCACCAGGCCCAGGTACTTGCCGGTCGGGGTGTCGTCCGGCGGCCGGCACACGTACACCTGGGCGGCCAGCGCGGGCGACAGGTCGGGGTGGCGGATACGGGCCAGCGCGTCGGCGACGGTCGCGTCCGGGCGCAGCACGATCGGCTCGGTGGTCATCAGCCCGCCCGCGGTGCGCTCCTCGTACGACAGCAGCCGGCGTACGCCCGCGGCGTCCTGCGGACGCATCAGGGTCAGCAGCCGCTCCTGCTCCTCGGGCGGCAGCTCGGCGAGCAGGTCGGCGGCGTCGTCGGGGTCCATCGCCTCCAGCACGTCCGCGGCCCGCTCCTCCTCCAGCTTGCCGAGGATCTCCACCTGGTCGTCGTCGGGCAGCTCCTCCAGGACGTCGGCGAGCCGGTCGTCGTCGAGGGCGGCGGCCACCTCGCCGCGGCGCTTGGGCGACAGGTGGTGCAGCACGTTCGCCAGGTCGGCCGGACGCAGCTGCTCGAAGGTCGCCACCAGGTTCTCCGCGCCCTGGCCCTCCTCGGCGAGCGAGAAGCCGCTCACCACCGACCAGTCCACGGTCAGCGTCTCGCCCCGGCGGCGCAGCGCCCCGCCCTTGCCGCGGCGGACGAAGACCTTGTCGATCTCCCAGTCCCGCCGGGACGGCAGCTGCGTCATCGACACGTCGAGCACGGTCACCTCGACGGAAGGGGCCTCGCCCGCGGCCGAGCGGGCCGCGGCGGCGGGCGTCTCGGCGGGGGAGCCCGACTCGTCGGTGGCCAGCCGCACCCGGCGGTCCAGCAGCTCGCCCAGCACCAGCGTCTCGGTCGGTCGCTGCTCGAAGCGCCGCATGTTCACCACGCCGGGAGTGATGACCTGCCCGGACTCCACCCCCGTCACCCGCGTCATCGGCAGGAAGATCTGCCGCCGGCTGGCCACCTCGACCACCAGGCCCAGCACCCGCGGCGGGCGGCCGCGCACCCGCAGCATCACCACCACGTCGCGCACCCGCCCGACCTGGTCGCCGTTCGGGTCGAAGACGGCGACCCCGGCCAGGTGCGAGACGAAGACCCGAGTGGCGCCTGCCGCCATGTCGGTGCCTCCTACGGTCCGCGGACAGCTGCTCCGGTGGGCTGGCTCCGGTGCCTGCGGGCCACACCCGCCACACGCGCTTCAGGCTACTCCGGGCCGATCTTGCCCGCCGCGCGGGATGGTCCCCGGGAGTAACCCTGCGGTAGCTTCGAGGCGGCCCGCAGCCGCCGCCCCTGGAGGAAACCACCCGTGCACCACGGCCGCAGGACACTTGCCGCCACCCTGGCCGCGCTCGGCGCGAGCAGCCTGCTCACCGGCTGCCTCGGCCTCGGCAGCGACCCCGACGCCGGCACCAACGGCGTCGGCAAGCTCCCCGCGGCGACCATCGAGCAGAAGGCGAAGGCCGCGGCCGCCGGCGCCACCGCGGTCCGGCTGGCCGGCACCGTGGTCAGCGGCGGCCACAGCTACCGCCTGGACATGCGGCTGCGCGGCAACGGCGGCGTCGGCGAGGTCAGCACCAAGGGCGACACCTTCCAGCTGCTGCGGGTCGGCGACGACCTCTACCTCAAGGCCGGCGCCGACTTCTACGGCGCCGACGACAGCGACAAGAACAGCAAGGCGGCGGCCGAGAAACTCAACGGCAAGTACGTCAAGGTGCCGTCCACCGACCCGTCCTACCAGCAGTTCTCCGGGTTCACCGACAAGAAGACACTGCTCGCCGACCTCTTCGTGCTGGACGGCGAGGTCAAGGCCGGCGACCACCGCAAGGTCGGCGGCACCAGGACCATCGCGCTCGACGGGACCAAGGGCGGCTCCCTGGACGTCTCCCTCAAGGGCTCGCCCTACCCGCTGCGCTACGAGCGCGCCGGCGGCGGGGGCACCCTGACCCTCTCCGATTGGGGCCAGGACTTCACGCTCGCCGCCCCGGCCAAGTCCGAGGTGGTCGACTACGGCAAGACCGTCGGCAAGTAGCCGCCGGCCGGGCAGGCCGGTCAGGTCCTGCGGCGGCGCGCCAGCAGCTTCGGCAGCCCCGCGGGCGCCGGCCGGCGGGTGGTCGCCGAGGTGGCGGCGGGCACGGCCGCGCCCGAGGAGTCGGGCATCGCACCCGGGTGCTCCGGCACGCTCCCGGTCGGCGACAGCCGGAAGACCTGGCACTGCGCCGCCCACCGCGCCGGCAGCTCCTCCGCGTCGACCGCGTTCAGCCGCTTGCCCTTCATCTCGCCGACGGCCGCCTCCCAGGGCTCGCTGTGCGGCGCCAGCACCGCCACCCGTGCCACCCAGCCGACCAGCCGGCCGCCCTTGTCCTTGCTGCGCACGGTCACCGTCGCCGTACCGCCGTCCACCAGCCCCGGCACCGGCTGCTCACCGGGCCCCGCGACCAGGTGCAGGCCGCCGTCCAGCCACAGGTGCCACACCGCCTGCCCGTTCACCCAGACCAGCCCGGACTTCTTCGCGGCCTCCTCCACCAGCGCCGCCAGCTCCTCGTCGGCGGAGGGCGCGGCGGACGGGGCGGGGGAGGGCGTGGACGGCGTCGACATGGGCCCAGGCTATCGGCGGCGGTCGGCGAGGATCACCAGGGCCAGCCCGGCGAGGATCACCGCCAGCGCCGGGTAGGCGGCCGCGGGCGGGGTCTGGCCGAGCCACAGCCCGGCGATCAGCGCGGCCCCGGGCGTCTCCAGCAGGATCGCGGTCGACGTGGTGGACGGCCCCAGACCCCGCACCACCCGGTTCAGCAGCGAGTGCCCCAGCAGCTGCGCGGCCACCGTGAGCGCCGCGATCTTCAGCCAGGTCCGCCCGTCGTACCCGCCCAGCGCCGACCCGGAGACCAGGCACGCGCACAGCAGCGCCACCGCCGTCGTGGTGTAGCAGACGAACGTGTACGCCGTCGTCGTCGCGGTCCGCCGCACCTGAGAGCCGAGCAGCATGTACACCGCCGCGGCCAGCCCGGCGGCCAGCGCCAGCGCGTCACCGGCCAGCGCCCGCCCGTCCGTCGACAGGTCCAGCCCGGTGAGGATCAGCACACCGACCACCGCCAGCGCGGTGCCGCCCCACACCAGCCGCGGCGGGCGGTGGCCGCGCAGCCGCAGGATCAGCGTGGTCCAGATCGGCGTGGTCGTCACCAGCGCGGTCGAGGTGGCGACCGACGTCATGCCCAGGCTCGGCAGCCACAGGCCGAAGTGCGCGGCCAGCAGCAGCCCGGCCAGCACCGACAGGCCCAGCGCCCGCGGCCCCATCCGCCGCAGCTCGCCGCGGTGCCGCCACAGCGCCACCGGGCTCAGCACCCCGACGGCCATCGCGTTCCGCCAGAACGCGATCGCCAGCGCGGGCGCCGCCGTGGCCGCGATCAGCGGCGCCGACAGAGACACCCCGGCGATCGCCACGGCCAGCAGCACCAGGTCCGTCCCGCGCCCGGCGTCGACCGCCCCGGCGGCGCCCTCCGCGGCCGCCACCCCACCCTGCTCGGCGGTCCGCTCACTCGTGTTCACCGCACAAGCGTACGGAACGGGCGGCGGTGCCCGGAACCGTCCGTGGGGACCGGAACCACAGGTCCCGGAGGCGGCCGTTCCGTCCTGGAGGCGGCCGCTGCGCTCCTAGAGCCAGCCGTTCCGGCGGAATCCCCGGTGGATCGCGTAGCAGATCGCCAGGATCGTCACGAGCACCACGGGATACCCGTACTTCCAGCCGAGTTCGGGCATGTGCTTGAAGTTCATCCCGTAGACGCCGGTGATCATCGTCGGCACCGCCAGGATCGCCGCCCACGCGGTGATCTTGCGCATGTCCTCGTTCTGCACCACGGTCGCCTGTGCCAGGTTCGCCTGGAGGATCGAGTTGAGCAGGTCGTCGAACCCGGTCACCTGCTCGTGCACGCGCGCGACGTGGTCGGCCACGTCCCGGAAGTACTTCTGGATCTCCGGGTCGACCAACCGCATCGGCCGCTCGCCGAGCAACTGCATGGGCCGCAGCAGCGGGGTCACCGCCCGCTTGAACTCCAGGACCTCGCGCTTGAGTTGGTAGATCCGCCCGGCGTCGCCCCCGCGCGAGGTCTTCCCGTTGTGCGCGGAGAACACGTCGATCTCGACCTCGTCGATGTCGTCCTGCACCGCCTCGGAGACGGCGAGGTAGTCGTCGACGACCTGGTCCGCGATCGCGTGCAGCACCGCCGAGGGGCCCTTGGCGAGCAGCTCCGGGTCGTCCTCCAGCCGGTGCCGCAGCGCGCGCAGCGACCCGTGGCCGCCGTGCCGGACGGTGATCACGAAGTACCGGCCGGTGAAGACCATCACCTCGCCGCTCTCCACCACCTCGCTGGTGGCGGTGAGTTCGGCGTGCTCGACATAACGGATCGTCTTGAAGACCGCGAACAGCGAGTTGTCGTACCGCTCCAGCTTCGGCCGCTGGTGGGCGTGGACGGCGTCCTCCACGGCCAGCGGGTGCAGGTCGAACTCCTCGGCGACGCCCGCGAACTCCTGCTCGCTGGGCTCGTGCAGCCCGATCCACACGAAGCCGTCGCTGCCGTCGCACTTGGCGCCCGGCCGGCCGCGGCGCACCGCCGCCAGCGCCGTCCGCAGATCCGTGGCGTCCTCGTCGCGCACACCGTCGCGGTAGACGGCGCAGTCCACGATCGCGCTGGCGAGGTCCGGCTCCTGGACGGGTTCGTACTCGTAGGTCGTGGTGGTCCTGCGCAGGGTCGGGCGCAGGGCGGGGCGTACGACTGCACGCAGGTCGCGGATCATCGACATGGCAAGCTCCTTCACGGACTGGCCGACGGCATGGCGCCGCGCTGAAATGCGGATCAGGGTGGGGTGATCGCAGGCAGTTCAGGGCGCTCTTCCGCTGCGGCGGTTCCGCGGGAGCCGTCCTTCGCACCGGACCGGTGACGAAGGGGCCGTCATCCGTGGACGTGGCGCGTTTTGGACCCGGTCAGCCGGGTAGAAAACGCGCGACGTGCGCGTACGGCGGGAAACTCAGCGCGCGAAACGGCATACGGAAGAGCTGCCGGTACTGCACGGTCGACTCGGATCCATGTCAGTCCCCACCTCCTCCGGCCGATCCCCGCTGAGGGATGTCCTTGGTGCGCGAGTGAACACTCCACTTTAGCAAGCCCGGATGCGTACTCGGCGCCGCCTTACCGGTTCTGTACGCGTTCTATGCTCGCCGTATGGCTGATGTTCCGGCGCTCGTCGAGGCGCGGCTGTCCGAGACCTTCGGGGCGCCCGACGCCCGTGCCGCGGTCACCTTCGTCGGTGCCGACCGCATCGAGGTGCTCCGCTTCACCACCGGTGACCTGGTGCGCTACGCCACGCTCGGGATGTCGGCGCAGCCGATGGCCGATCCGCTGGCGACCGTGGCGGACCCGCTGCGCGGGCCGCGCGCCGAACTGCTCCTCACGGTGCGGGCGGGGCTCGCCGACACCCGCGAAGTGCTGCGGCCGCTGGCGGTGCTCGCCGCCTCGCCCCAGGTCGAGGGGCTGGTCATCGCCCCCGGGAGTTCCCTCGACACCACGGAGCCGCTGTGGCCCGGGGCGCCCTTCTCCGCGGTGCTCGTCGCCGAACCCGGTGGGCTCGTCCCCGATGTGGCCCTCCCCGAACCGCTCGACCCGGTGCGCTTCTTCCCCCTCCTCCCGATGACGCCGGCGGAAGCCGCGTGGAAGCGGGTACACGGGGCCGCGGCCCTCCAGGACCGGTGGCTCACCCATGAAACGGATCTACGCGACCCCCTGCGGAAAGCGGTGGCCTTGACCCCCTAGGGTGCCCGGCCCGCCGGGTTGCGGGACCTTGCGGTGGGGGGTGGCTGGTCGCGCCGTTCTCCCCCAGAGCTTCGCCTGGGAGGGACCCCCACGCGCCCCTTCGGGGCGCGAGCTTCTTCCGCGGGAGGGGCCGAGCAGACCCAGGGGCGCGGGGAACTGCGCGACCAGCCACGGCGGACCGCAAGGTCCCGCAACCCGGCGGGCGGGGCACTCTGGGGGGTGGTGCCGCGCCCCCGGAGGGGTGATCGTCCTTGACGCGGGGGAGGGGCCAGGAGGACCGTGGTGATTTATGAGGGGCGAACCCAGTTGCCCGAAGTGCGGTGGCAGGGTCCGTGCGCCCGGACTCTTCGCCGATTCCTGGCAGTGCGATCTGCACGGGGCCGTGCATCCGCTCCAACCGGTGGTCCCGCCCAGCGTCGAGGCCCTGGGCGTCGTGGTGAACCGCTCCCAGGTGCCGGTGTGGATGCCCTGGCCGCTGCCCGTCGGCTGGCTCTTCTCCGGGGTGGCCGCCGCGGGTGACGACCGCAGTGGCGGCCGCGCCACCGCCGTTTCCTGTTCGGGCCCCGGGCCGCTCGGCGGGCCCGGGGAACTCCTGCTCGTGGCCGAGGAGTTGGGGGTCGGGCTCGGTGCCAGGTTCGCCGGGATCGACGGGCCCGACCCGGGGCCCGGGATGTGCGTGGACCGGCCGCCCCACGCGAAGGTCCTCGCCGCCGGGCGGCCCACCCCGCTCTGGCACGTCGAAGGCGTGCCCGACGACCGCGTCGTCTTCGCCGGCGAGGCCCGCGGGCTCTGGCTCTGGGCCATCGTCTGGCCCGAGCAGACGGGGCTGCTCATGTACGACGAACTGGTCCTGACCGACCTCCGCGACGCCGGTGCCGAAGTCGACCTCCTCCCCTGCGGCGCCCTCACCCCCCGCCTCCTCACGTAAGCGGGGTGCCCCTGCCCCCCGGGTTGCCCCGTCCTGCGGGCTTCGGGACCCGGCGGTCCGCGGTGGCTGGTCGCGCAGTTCCCCGCGCCCCTTCGGGGCGCGAGCTTCTTCCGCGGGAGGGGCCGAGCAGACCCAGGGGCGCGGGGAACTGCGCGACCAGCACCCACCGGCGGGTGGTCCCGGCACCCACAGAACGCACCACCCCGGAGGGTTATGCTGGCGGCGGCCACTTACGACCCCCCTAGACCCGCGGAGCGCGCTGTGCGAATAGACCTGCACACCCACTCCTCGGCGTCGGACGGCACGGACGCGCCGGCCGACCTGGTGCGGAACGCGGTGGCAGCGGGGCTGGACGTGGTGGCGCTGACGGACCACGACACGGTGAGCGGGTACGCGGAGGCGGCCGCCGCGGTGCGCGGGCTGGCGCCGGGCGGGCTGACGCTGGTGACCGGCGCGGAGCTGTCCTGCCGGATCGACGGCATCAGCATGCACATGCTGGCGTACCTCTTCGACCCGGCCGAGCCGGAGCTCGACCGGGAGCGCGAACTCGTCCGGGACGACCGGGTGCCCAGGGCGCGCGGGATGGTCGCGAAGCTCCAGGAACTGGGCGTGCCGGTGACGTGGGAGCAGGTCGCACGGATCGCCGGGGACGGCTCGGTGGGCCGGCCGCACATCGCCACGGCGATGGTCGAGGCGGGTGTGGTGGCCAGTGTCTCGGACGCGTTCACCGAGGAGTGGCTCGCCAACGACGGCCGCGCGTACGTCGACAAGCACGAACTGGACCCCTTCGACGCGGTGCGGCTGGTGAAGGCCGCGGGCGGGGTGAGCGTCTTCGCGCACCCGGGGGCGCACAAGCGCGGTGAGACGGTGCCGGAGCCGGTGATCGCGGAGCTGGCCGCGGCCGGGCTGGACGGCATCGAGGTGGACCACGTGGACCACGACGACGCGACCAGGGCGCGGTTGCGCGCGTTCGCCGCGGAGCACGACCTGCTGGCCACCGGCTCCAGCGACTACCACGGCGACCGCAAGACGGTCCGGCTGGGGGAGTGCGTCACCGACCCCGAGGTCTACCGGGAGATCGCGCGCCGTGCCACCGGCGCGGTCCCCATCTCGGCGGTCTAGCGCACCGGATTCCTTTCGGCCCCGCTTTCCCGCGCCGGTGTGCGGGGAGCCGTGGTGCGCGGCGCGGTCCGCGTAGCCCCCCCTTGTCCCTTGAGGCGCCCTTTGAGGCGCCGTGCTCGACGTTCATCCCCTGACGCCGCCCCCGCCGGGTCCGCCCGGTCCGCGCGGCGCCCTTCAGAAAGCCTTCACGCATGTTCGACGTCACCCTGTTCGGGTCGGTCTTCTTCACCCTGTTCGTGATCATGGACCCGCCCGGGATCACCCCGATCTTCCTCGCCCTGACCTCGGGGCGGGCGACGAAGGTCCAGCGGCGGATGGCGTGGCAGGCGGCGTCGGTCGCCCTCGGGGTGATCGCCGTCTTCGGCGTCTGCGGCCAGCAGATCCTGGACTACCTGCACGTCTCGGTGCCCGCGCTGCGAGTGGCCGGGGGGTTGCTGTTGCTGCTGATCGCGCTGGACCTGCTGACGGGCAAGGCGGACGAGCCGACGCAGACGAAGGACGTCAACGTGGCGCTGGTGCCGCTCGGCATGCCGCTGCTGGCCGGGCCGGGCGCCATCGTGACGGTGATCCTCGCGGTGCAGCACGCGCACGGCTTCGGGCAGCAGCTCTCGGTGTGGCTGGCGATCGCCGCGATGCACCTGGTGCTGTGGCTGACCATGCGCTACTCGCTGGCGATCATCCGGCTGATCAAGGAGGGCGGGGTGGTGCTGGTGACCCGGCTGTCGGGGATGCTGCTGTCCGCGATCGCGGTGCAGTCGGTGGCGAACGGCGTCATCGGCTTCGTCCACGGCGAGGGCTGAGCCCCCGGCCCGGCGGGCGATCGGGCCCGGACAGGCGAAAGCGCCCCGTACATCCAGTCGGTACGGGGCGCCGTTGCGTCGGGCCTGTGATCAGTCCGCGGGGCGGATGTAGATGCGCTGCCCGAGAGCGGCGGCCTGCTGCACGATCCTGTCGACAGCGTTGGCGTCCACGACGGTGCTGTCCACGGCCTCGCCGTTGACGTCGTCGAGTCGCATGATCTCAAAGCGCATGGGGCTTCTCCCTTCGTCGCGCGTTACATGTGTGGTCAACGAACGCCCCCTTCTAAACATTCCCCAGACTAACGAAAAACTTTCCTGCCTTAACTAATCGCCGGCGAGGGAGTCGGGCGAAGGGGTACCGAGTGCCCCTACCGTCCCTCGACGTCCGTCCAGAACGCGATCAGCGCGGCCGCCGTGTCCTGCGGCTGCTCCGCGTTGGGCGAGTGCCCGGCGTCCTTGATCACGACGCGCCGCGCGCCGAGCCGGGCGGCCATGTCGTCCAGCCACGGCACCGGCCAGGCGTAGTCCACCTCGCCGGAGAGTACGAGTTTAGGGAGCGGCAGCGCGGCCAACTCCGCCACTCGGTCGGTTTCTGTCATCAACTGCCGTGCGGTGGCGAGAAGTTGCTCCGGTACGGTGCCGATCCAGCGGCGGTGCAGGAAGTCGTCCAGCCAGTCCGGGACGGCCGCCTCCTCCTCGTCGCCGGCGGCGTCCGCGTCGGCCCCCGCCTCCAGCGCCCGCATCGCCTGCCAGGCCGTCTCCATGTCCATCGCCGGCAGGTGGTCCAGCAGCAGCTGGGTACGGGCCTGCTGGTCCGCCGCGATCGCGGCCGGCCCCGAACTCATCAGCGTCAGCGAGGCGTACGGCGCCGACGGCTCGGAGAGCAGTGCGGACCGGACGATCTGGCCGCCCAGCGAGTGCCCCACCACGTGCAGGGGCGCGTCCGCGGCGGCGCCGGCGGCGAGCACCGCGGTCTGCGCCAGGACGTCCGCGGCCAGCTCGCCGCGGGCGTAGGCCGTCTCGTCCCGCGGGCCGGCCGACTCGAACTGGCCGCGGCCGTCCACCGCGACCGCGCGGAAGCCGGCTGCCGTCAGCGGGGCCAGCAGACCGAGGAAGTCCTCCTTGCTGCCGGTGAAGCCGGGGACCAGCAGCACGGTGCCGCGCGGCGCCGCGCCGGGGGACGGCGCCGGGGCGCCGTCCAGCACGGCGAACGCTCCGCGGGGGGTTTCCAGCGGGCGGGAGACGACGTTCGCCGGGAGGTCGAGGGTGGTGGGTCGGCTCATACGGCGAGATTACGCGTCCCGTATGTCCGTCAGGTTGCCGTCACCCTCCGGGTGCCCCCGACCCCCCGGGTGCCCCGGTCCTGTCGGCCGAGGGACCACCTGCCGGTGGGGGTTGCCCTCCGGGCTGCCCGGTCCTGCGGGTGCCGGGACCTTGGCGGTGCGTCGTGGCTGGTCGCGCAGTTCCCCGCGCCCCTTGGTACGTGCGGCTTCCACCGCGCTTGCCCGGAAGGACCCGAGCACATCAAGGGGCGCGGGGAACGGCGCGACCAGCCCTCCACCGGCAGGTGGTCCCGGAGCCGACAGGACCGCGGCACCCGGGGGGTCAGGGGCACCCCACTACGCGGCGAGGCCGAGCGCGGCCATGCGCTTGGTGTGGGCCTCGGTGATGCGGGAGAACATCCGGCCGACCTCCGCGAGGTCGAACCCGTCGGCGACGCCGCCGACGAGCATGGTCGACAGGGCGTCGCGCTCGGCGACGACCCGCTGCGCCTGGGACAGCGCCTCGCCCATGAGGCGGCGGGCCCACAGCGCGAGCCGCCCGCCGACCCGGGGCTCCGCCGCGATCGCCGCGCGCACCTTCTCCACCGCGAAGCTCGCGTGCCCGGTGTCGTCGAGCACCGCGAGCACCAGCGTGCGGGTGTCGGAGTCGAGGCGTGCGGCGACCTCGCGGTAGAAGTCGGACGCGATCGCGTCGCCGACGTACGCCTTGACCAGGCCCTCCAGCCAGTCCGAGGGCGCGGTCTGGCGGTGGAAGCCGTCGAGCGCGGCCGCGAACGGCTCCATGGCCTGGTGCGGCTCCTCGCCGATCCCGGTGAGCCGGTCCCGCAGCTGCTCGAAGTGGTGGAACTCGGCCGACGCCATCGCGGCCAGCTCCGCCTTGTCCGCCAGGGTCGGCGCGAGCTTCGCGTCCTCCGCGAGCCGCTCGAACGCGGCGAGCTCGCCGTACGCCAGCGCGCCGAGCAGGTCGACGACCGCGGCGCGGTACTGCGGCTGCGCGGACGCCGCGGCCCAGTCCTGGGCGGCGATGCCGGTGACGGTCGGCTGGTGGTCGGTGGGCGTGTCAGGCGTGTCCATGCAGCGCACAATAGCCAAGTTCCCGGCCGTGGTCGGCCCCGGTGACGGCATCCGCGACCGGGCCCGGGCCCGGTGCGGCCCGGCCCGCGCGGACCGGTGGGGCGGGCCCGCGGAGACGGCCGACGCCCCGAACGAAACATTTGATCGGGTGCAGCTACGTGTTTCCGGGGTAGAGTGGTAATGCACCCGTCCAAAGTCGGCCAGGCACCGACCTACGACGGGCCACGTGTGCAACACCTGGATGCCCGGTCGGTGGCCCGATCGGCTCCTAACCGACCGCCCTCCCGACATCGGGAGGGGCCCGCTCGCGGCCTGAGCGAGGGCAGCGGTCCCGCGCCTGAGCGGCCGACCTATGGCCGTACGACAACTCTGCGCGGTCAGTGAACGGCATGCCGCCCCGCGGCGTGCCGGATGCTCGACCCCCTCGCCGCCCGTGCCGCGTCTCACAGAAGAGGCAACATCCTGACCACCACGACTTTCCGCAGCCTGGGAATTCTCGATGAGACCGCCGACGCCCTCGAGGCCGTCGGGATCACGACTCCCTTCCCGATCCAGGAGATGACGCTTCCGGTCGCCCTCGCGGGCAACGACGTCATCGGCCAGGCCAAGACCGGCACCGGCAAGACGCTGGGCTTCGGCCTGCCGCTGCTGGAGCGGGTCACCGTCGCCGCCGACGTCGAAGCCGGCCGCGCCACCCCCGACCAGCTCACCGACGCGCCGCAGGCGCTCGTCGTCGTGCCCACCCGCGAGCTGTGCCAGCAGGTCACCAACGACCTGCTCACCGCCGGCAAGGTGCGCGCGGTGCGGGTCGTCGCGATCTACGGCGGCCGGGCGTACGAACCGCAGGTCGAAGCGCTGAAGAAGGGGGTCGACGTGGTCGTCGGCACCCCGGGCCGGCTGCTCGACCTGTCCGGCCAGAAGAAGCTGAACCTCAAGCACGTCCGCGCCCTCGTCCTCGACGAGGCCGACGAGATGCTGGACCTCGGCTTCCTGCCCGACGTCGAGAAGATCATGGCCATGCTGCCCGCGCGGCGCCAGACCATGCTGTTCTCCGCGACCATGCCCGGCGCCGTGATCAGCCTGGCCCGGCGCTACATGTCGCAGCCGACGCACATCCGGGCCACCGCGCCCGACGACCACGGCGCGACCGTGGCCAACACCACGCAGCACGTCTTCCGCGCGCACTCCCTGGACAAGCCGGAGCTGGTCTCCCGCATCCTCCAGGCCGAGGGCCGCGGCCTGGCGATGATCTTCTGCCGCACCAAGCGCACCGCGGCCGACGTCGCCGAGCAGCTGGAGCGGCGCGGCTTCGCCTCCGGCGCCGTGCACGGCGACCTCGGGCAGGGCGCCCGCGAGCAGGCGCTGCGCGCGTTCCGCAACGGCAAGGTGGACGTCCTGGTCTGCACCGATGTCGCCGCCCGCGGCATCGACGTCGAAGGCGTGACGCACGTCATCAACTACCAGACGCCCGAGGACGAGAAGACCTACCTGCACCGGATCGGCCGCACCGGCCGGGCCGGCGCCTCCGGTACGGCGATCACCCTGGTCGACTGGGACGACATCCCGCGCTGGCAGCTCATCAACAAGGCGCTGGAGCTGCCCTTCAACGACCCCGAGGAGACGTACTCCACCTCGGCGCACCTCTACGAGCTGCTCGGCATCCCCGAGGGCACCAAGGGGATACTGCCGCGGGCGGAGCGCACCCGGGCCGGGCTCGACGCGGAAGCCGTCGAGGACCTGGGCGAGACCGGTGGGCGCGGGCGCAAGGGCGGCGGTGGCGGGCGTGAGCGCGCCGCCGCGGCACCCGTCGCCGAGCGCGCACCGCGTACCCGTACGCCGAGGCAGCGCCGCCGCACCCGCGGTGGGGCCGCGGTCGACCCGGCCGTCGCCACCACGGAGGCCGCGACCGCTCCGGCCGCGTCCGCCGCCCCGGCGGTTCCGGCGCCGGCCGCCGCGGAGGCGGAGGAGCCGCGCAAGCCGCGCCGCCGCCGCACCCGCAGCCGCTCCTCGGCCACCCCGGAGCAGTCCGCCTGACGTCTCCGACCGGCCCTCCGCCGTGTCCCGCTGCCTCGAGAGGCCCTGGCTAGCCCAGCGCTTTGGCGTGGCGGCCGCGGCGCGGGGGGCGGGCGAGGACGCTGAGGAGGGCTGCGGAGGTGAGCAGGGCGGCCGGGAAGGTCGCCTCGGGGTGGTGGCCCCCGACGATGCTGTAGGTGACCAGGCCGCCCAGGAGCGAGGCGACCGGGCCGGTCGCGAGCACAAGGGGCGACGCGGGGAGCCGCAGCGGGAACATCCGGCTCGCCGACCATGCGGCCAGCAGCCCGAGAGCGGCGAAGACGACGGCTTCCCACAGCATCATCGTGGTATCCCTCCGGTGGCAGGTACGGAACGGGACCGGTCCATACCACTCCTACCCCGGAGCAAGCCGGCGCAAAGCGCGCTCACCCGTCTGCTCCCGGCTCGAACGCCTCAGCGGGGACCGGTCGATCCGGCCCGGGGCACAAGGGAGTTGGCGGCCCCGGGAAGGCGCCCGGAGCACGGGCGCGCCCCCGGGGCGGGTCTCACACGACCTGCACGTCACCCACGACGAGCCAGCCGCCCGCGGTCGTGCCCTGCGCGGCGAGCGCGATGCCGGGCACGTTGCCCTTCGAGGTGTCGACCAGGGCGACGCCCCAGCGGTAGGCGCCCTTCGCGACGTTGAGCGCCGTCGAGGTGAACGCGTACGACGTGGTGGAGCCCTTGAGCCAGGCCGACGGGTCGCTGGCGGCGTCCACGAACACCTTCGCCGCGGTGCCGTCGGAGGTGAGCAGCGCGACCGCCGCCTTGTACCGGTGGTTCCACGCCGGGATGTTGTCCGGCAGGTAGCCCCAGCCGAGGTTGGCCCAGGTGTGCGTGAACGCGGCGGTGCCGCCGGCGGCGACGGAGCCGGGCGCGACGACCTGCGTCGGGTAGAGCCGGTACCCGCCGCCGCCGTCGAAGGACCGCACCAGCGGGTAGGCGTCCGAGAACCACGTCAGGCACTCGCCGACCCGGAAGTCCATCATGTTCACGTGCGCCTCGGCCGAGTCGTCGTACTCGCCCTGCCGCACGTCGGCGACGGTCGTGTAGCCGCGCGGGTCGACGCTGTAGTTCATGGAGCCGGTGACCCAACCGCCTTCCATGATGATGGGCCGCTGGTAGCGCCATTTCGCGGCGATCGCCTTTTCCCAGTCGCCGTAGTAGTCCGTCATTCCGAATGCGTCGTGGCGCAGCACGTATCCGGCGTTGAATGCGATGTCGAGCAGCGCCTCGCTGTCCGGGTCCGGATCGCCCCATCCCTCTCCGGTGCCGATCATCCGGTGGTAGTTCATCGCGAGGGCGACCTTCGGGAATGCGGCGGAATACTCGCCGACGATCCAGCGGAACACCGATTCGCGGTTGGCGGCGTCGAGGTAGAGGACGGTGTGGCCCTCGCCCCATTTCCCGAGTCCGTAGCCGTCGACGTAGTCCGTGACGGCCGGGTCGCCGTACTGGGCGCCGAACGCCCGCAGGAAGGCGGAGAACTTCGCCTGGAACACCGGGTCGTCCGGGTACGGCGACCACACCGTCTTGCTGCCGGTCTGCGTCTCGTACCCCTGGGCGCCGGCGGCGCGCACGTAGTCCGGCGTGAAGTCGTAGGACTTGTCGCGGCTGTCGACCACGACGCGGAAGGCCAGCCGCAGGCCGCGGGCGCGGGCCTCGTCGATGGCGAGCTTGACCGGGGTGTCCGACTGCCAGGCGTACACGCCCTCGGACGGCTCCAGCAGGGACCAGGCGACCCGCATGTAGTACACCGACGCGTAGTCCGTCACCTTGGCGGTGGCGGTCGACCCCTCGACCGGCACCGCGTCGTACTGCGTCCAGTAGTCCGACGGGAAGGACGTGTTGGCGTAGAGCGACCAGCCGTCGAGCGGGTTGCGCAGCACCGTGGTGGTGTCCGGGGTGAAGGCCGCGGTGATTCGGGGGTGGACGCCGTGGCCGTGGCCGTGCCCGGGGGACCGGGTCGCCGCGGCCGCCGGCCCGGCGAGAAACGTGCCGGAGGCCGCGGTGGCCAGTCCAAGACCGAGAGCGGTTCTCCGGCTGATCTTGTTCGACTCCGTCATGCGTTCTCTCCCTTGAAAACGACGAAAACGACGTGGTTTTTCGATGATGGGCGTTCGCGAATCGGCGGGGCAAGAGCCGGGTGCGAAGAGAACAGATCTCGCACATTCGGGGTGCGGGGCGGCGGAGTTCAGAAATTCGGGCGGTCGGTTGATTCGGGCCTGCCGGTGAATTCGGAACAGCCGGGATCGTGGCGGATCAGTCGGTGGCGGCGCGGGTCACCCGCAGCACGTGTTCGCCCTCGCGCGCGGGCACGCGCTGGACGAGGCGGGTGCGGAAGACCCGCCCGTTCCAGGCGCGGGCGAGTTTCGCGTCGTCGAGTTCGACCGGCTCCACGACGATGTCGAACCGGTCGCGCTCCAGCGCCACATGGGCCGCGCCGACCGTGAACCCGTGTGCGTTCGGGCGCGGTTCGAGCGCGGTCATGAACACCAGCGTCATGGTGCCGTCCTCGGCGAACGTCCAGCTGTCGCGGACCTCGGCGGCCGGGCCGCCGCGGTCGAGCAGCACGGTGCGCCCGCAGCGCCGCAGGCGGCTGGACTCCGGGTAGGCGGCGGTGAGGTCCGCCGTCAGCTGCGTGGTGGTCCCGTCGTCGTGGAAGGCGGTGCCGGTGGCGCGGTACTGCGCGCCGGGCAACTGCTCGACGCCGCCCGGCAGCGGCACGTTGTGCCAGGCGCTGCGCATGGTCCAGATCGTGTACCGGGTCGACGGTTCGAACGTCTCGCGCCGGTAGACGCCGACTCCGACGTCGATCAGGACGGGGTCGCCGTCCAGCGCGACGATGACGCCGCCGGCGTCGTTGTGGTTGTGGCTGACGTCGTTGTGGCCGCCCTTGGCCGCGACGAACAGGCCCGTGGTGTCGCCGGCGCGCTCGCGGGCCACCGCGACCTCGGTGCCGGGCAGGTAGAGCGCCGCCGGCATGCCGGGCGCCGCCTCGCCGTCGGTCCAGTCGGGGGCGCGCAGCGCGGTGAGGGTGCGGCGGAACAGCGGCGCGAGCTGCCCGTCGAAGCGCAGCGGGTGCGTGCGGCCCATCCACCGCGCGTGCCGGACCACCTCCTCGTCGCCGACCCGGGCGCCGAAGCGGGCGAGCAGGTGCCAGTTGGCGTTCTCCGGCAGCACCGGTGAGCCGTCGGAGTAGTTGACCTGGGAGTTCTCGCCGATCTGCATGCTCATCGGGAAGCGGGCCATCTGCGGGACGGGTGCGACCGGGAAGCCGTCCAGCGCCCCCGCGGTCAGCTCCTGGAGCAGGTCGAGGGCTTCGAAGAGAGTGGCGCCGGCCCACCACCAGTAGGTGGCGCCCTCGTCGCAGCTGCCGTCGTCGTCGTACCCGGCGCGGAAGCGGTCGAGGATGACCAGCGCGCGGTCGACGGTGGCGGCCAGCCGCTCCTGGTCGGTCTCCACGACGGCGGCGCAGACCAGCACGTTCGACACGATCCACGGCGCCCAGTTGTTGGGCGGCCCGTCGACGCCGTGCCAGAAGTAGACCTCCTTCTCCCACGGGTCCAGCACCCGGCGGCGGATCTCGTAGTGCACCCGGGCCCGGATGCCGGGGTAGTCGCGCTCCAGGCGCGCGCCGGCGACGGCGTCGATCCCGGCCAGCATGGCGCCGATCGAGGCGTTCGCGAGGTCGAGGACGTCCCGGCCCGGGACGGGCAGGAACGGCCGCTCGCCGGACTCCGGCAGCGCGTAGTGCGACGGCAGGCACCAGGCGCTCAGCTCGCACATCCGCCAGACGCCGTCCGCGAGCTGCGGCACCAGTGCGTCGTCGCCGGTGGCGGCGAGCAGCAGGGCGGTGGTGCCGACCACGCCGCACATCGCGTGCTCGGCGCGCTCCTGGGGCACCCGGTCGCCGGTGCGGCTGTAGGCCGCCCACCGGGTGAGGCTGTGCGGCGCGGCGGCCGCCTTCTCCTGCCAGAGCAGGTGTTCGGCGTGCAGCGCCTGCCGGTCGCGTTCGGCGACGCCGGCCCAGGCGGCGCGGTCCTCGACCGGTGGGGCCGGGGACCAGGCCCCGACCCGCACCGCGGCACGGACCTCGGGAGTGAACAGGGAACGGAGAGAGGTTTCGCTGGTATGCACGGGTGCGGGTCCCTTGGTGGTCGGACGGTCGGCGCTGCTGTTTCTGCCGGGCCGGATCAGGGGTGCTGCTTGGCGTAGGCCGACTCGTACTCGCCGCGGATGGTGTTGCCGACGTCGGAGGTCCAGGTGCGGATGGCGCCGCGGACCTTGGACAGGTTGGCGCGGCCCAGGATGTAGTCGTTCATCGTGTCCAGGACCGCGGACTCCGCGGAGCCGGACTGCGAGGCGGTGGCCGAGTACAGGCCGGTGGCGGGGTTCTGCACCAGCATGTGCTGCGTGCCGACCTGCCATTCGTGCGAGCGGCGCAGCTGCTCGTCCTTGCGGACCGCGAGGTTGAGCACCTGCGGACCGGCGGCCAGGCGGTACAGCGAGCTGGCGTTGACCATGGTCTCGCCGGCCTTGGTCAGGGCGGCGTTCGCGCCGGAGCCGGTGTAGTGGACGCCCTCCTTGCCGTGCGTCAGGTCGAACTGCTCCTGCGAGCCGAAGGGCGCGGCCAGGTAGTTCAGCAGGCGCAGCTGCTCCTTGATGGTGGCCGGGCTCGCCTTCTTCAGCGCGGTGAAGGAGAAGCTCGACGAGCCCTGGTAGTTGCCGCCCTTGCCGCCGTCGGCGCCGAAGGGGACGACCCCGCCGGTCACGACGCCGTCGGGCAGCGTGGTGTCCAGCAGCGCGGAGATGCCGTCCATGTGCAGCAGCACCGTGCCGTTGGCGATGTACGTCTTGGCCTGCGCGCTCTGCATGCTGGGGGTGTCGGGGTGGTAGTAGCCCGCCGAGTACAGCTTCTTGATGTAGCTGACGGTGCGCACCCACTCCTCGGTCTCGTACTTGCTGACGAACTTGCCGTCGGCGGTGCGCTTCCAGCCGTTGGGCACCCCGAAGATGGCGCCCATGATGTCGTAGGCCCAGTCGACGAGGTCGGCGCCGCCCTGGCCGGTGATGGCGTAGCGGTTGGCCTTCGCGTCGGTGATCGACTTGCACAGCTCGGTGAAGTCGGCCTCGTTCTTGGGCGCGGGCTCCTGGCCGGTGAGCTTCTTGATGATGTCCGGGCGGCACACCAGGATGCTGCCGAACGGCGGCCGGTGCTCGGGCACACCGTAGATCTTGCCGTTGATCCGGGCGCTCACCCAGGACAGCGACGGGATGTTCGCGAGGTTCGGGTACTCCTTGATCTTGTCGCCGGACAGGTACTCGGACAGGTCCTGGAACCGGGAGGCGAGGATCTGCGGGTACCGCGGCGGCATCGCGAAGGTGAGGAACTCCACCATCTGCGGCAGGGAGTTGCCCGCGATCATGGTGGCGAACTTCTCCGCGAAGGAGTCGCCGGGCACGAAGGTCAGGTCGAACTTGGCATCGGCCTGCTTGCCGATGTACTGGAGGTAGGTGTTGTTCGCCGGCGGCGGGGCGTCGTAGGTCACCACGAAGCCGGACGTGGTGCTGCCGTCGCCGACGGTGCCCGTGACGGACCTGTACAGCTCGCTCTGCGCCGGGGAGTTGTAGTACACCGGCTGGACGACGCCGTTGCCGGCCAGGTCGGGCTTGGGGCCCTTGGTCACCGGTATGTACGTCGGCAGCGGGGTGAGGGTGTCGGACAGCTTGTTCATGCCGGCGGCGTCACTGGAGGAACAGGCGGACAGCGCGCCGCCGGTGCCGAGGGCCAGCAGGCCGAACGCGGCGCCGCCGAGGAGCTTGCGCCGGCTGATCGAGCCGTTGGTGGGCATGTTCATCGGACTTCTCCTTTGAAGTGGACTCCGTGTCGGGGGGGATGGCGGCGGCTCAGCCCTTGACGGCCCCGGTGAGCACACCCTTGGTGAGGTGCCGCTGGACGAACGGGTAGGCGAGTGCGATCGGCGCGATCGCGATCATGACGACCGCCATCTGCACGGACTGCGCGGCGGGGTGGATGGTGGTGTCACCGACACCGGAGACGAGGGAGGAGCCCTGGAGCACATAGGTGCGCAGCACCAGCTGGAGCGTCCACTTCGTCGAGTCGTTGATGTAGAGCAGGGCGTTGAAGAACGCGTTCCAGTAGCCGACGGCGTAGAAGAGGGTGACGACGGCGATGACCGCGCGGGACAGCGGCAGCACGATCTGCCACAGCACCCGGAACTCGCCCGCGCCGTCCATCTTCGCGCTGTCGATGAGCTCCTTCGGTATGCCCATCATGAAGCCGCGTACGACGACCAGGTTGAAGACGCTGAAGGCCGACGGCAGGATCAGCGCCCAGTAGTTGTTGACCAGGCCCAGCTGCTTGACCACCAGGTACAGCGGGATGAGGCCGGGCGTGAAGAGGAACGTCACCAGCACGAAGGTCAGCAGCGGCCGCTGGAAGAGCGATCCGGGACGGCTCAGCGCCCATGCGGCCAGCACCGTCGAGCTGACGCTGATCGCGGTGCCGACCAGGGTGACCAGTGCGGTCACCACGATCGCCCGGGTCACGATCCCGCCGGTCAGGATCTGCGAGTAGGCCGACAGGTCGAACGACTTCGGCCACACCACGTAGCCGCCGGCCGCGGTGATGTCGTCGTTGGTGGACACACTCGTGGAGAAGACGATGAGGAACGGGAAGAGGATGACGGCGAGCAGGATCACGACGGCGACACTCTTGAGCGCCAGCACGACGGGCTTGGGTTTTCCGGCCCAGACCGGACGGCGGATAGTGCTCATGACCGCGAGTACACCCCTTGTTCTCCGAGCATGTGCGCGGCCTTGTTCGCTCCCAGGATGAGGATGAACCCGACCACGCCCTTGATGAGTCCGACCGCGATGCCCACACCCCAGTTGCCGTCGACGACACCGTGGTAGTAGACGTACGTGTCGAGGACCTCGGCCGCGTGCGCGCCCACCGCGTTGCGTTGCAGGATGATCTGCTCGAAGCCGACGGACAGCGCCTCGCCCAGGCGCAGGATGAGCAGCAGCACGATGATCGGCCGGATGCCGGGCAGTGTGACGTGCCAGAAGCGGCTCCAGGCGCCCGAACCGTCGATCGCGGCCGCCTCGTAGAGGGAGTCGTCGATGGCGGCGAGCGCGGCCAGGAAGATGATCGTGCCCCAGCCGGCGTCCTTCCAGATCAGCTGCGAGGTCAGCAGCAGCTTGAAGGTCGACGGGTCGCTCATCACGGTGATCGTCGACTCGTTGGCCTGCCGCAGCATGTGGTTGACCACGCCGCCCGAGCCCAGCGACTCCTGGAAGAAGCCGACGACGATCACCCAGGACAGGAAGTGCGGCAGGTACAGCACCGACTGGACCAGCACCCGCAGCCACGGCCACACCAGGGAGTGGATCAGCAGCGCCAGCGCGATCGGCACCGGGAAGAAGAGCACCAGCTGCATCAGGGTGATCTCAAGGGTGTTGACCACCGCGCGCCAGAACGTCGGGTCGGCGAAGAGCGTCTGGAAGTTCTGCAGGCCGATCCACGGGCTCTGGGTGATCGGCACGTAGGGCTGGTAGTCCATGAACGCGATCACGTTGCCGAACAGCGGCACATAGACGAAGAGCAGCAGCAGGACGACGGCCGGCGTCACCATGATCAGCAGCGGGTAGTCCTGCCGCAGCCGGGCGAGGAACGGGACGCGTCGTTCGACCAGTTCGTGACCGTGGCGGTCGGTACGGGTCGCTGCGGGGGCGACCAACTTCGCGCTCATGCGGCTCCTTTGCCTCGGGTGGTTGCGGGTGTCCGGGAGTTGGCTCGGCGACGACCACGGTGCGACGTTCGAACACTTCGACATCTCTAAGTGCTCATATGATGAGAGTCAAGAGCGATTATTCATCCGCACACCAAACGCACATGGGGAGCGACGATGCACCCGAGTCAGCGCCAGGAGCGCATTCTGGCCGAGTTGCGTGTCCACGGAAGCCTGTCCGCAACCGACTTCGCCGCCCGGGAGGGTGTCTCGGCGATGACGGTCCGGCGGGATCTCGGCGAACTGGCCGACCGCGGCGCCCTGCGGCGCGTGCACGGCGGTGCCGTTTCGGTGGAGACGTACCCGACCGCGGGCGTCCCGCACCGGCCGGCGCCCCGGTCGGCGCCGGGGGAGCCGACCGCCGCGCTGTTCACGCTGGGGCTTGTCGTCCCCGACCCCGGCTACTACTTCCCCAAGGTCGTGGCCGGGGTCGCCGAACGCACCGAGGCCCTCGGCGGGCGCGTCGTCCTCGGCGTCTCGCAGTACGACCGGGCCCTGGAGCGGCAGCAGATCAAGCGCTTCATGTCGAGCGGGATCGACGGGCTGCTGGTCACCACGACGACCGCCGACGCGTACCCGGCGCTGGAGCTGCTGAGCCAGGCGGCGATGCCGGTGGTGATCGTCGAACGGGCCGTGACCGAGGCGCCCATCGGGGCCGCCACCTTGGAGTCCGTGCGCAGCGACCACGGCGCGGGCGCCGCCGTCGCCATCCGGCACCTGGCCGAACTGGGGCACCGCTCGGTCGGCGTCGCGATGTTCGACACCCCCACCTCGCCGCAGTTGCGCACCGGTTACGAGCGCGCCGTGCGCCAACTCGGACTGCGCACCGACGCACCGGTGGAGATCATCGACGAGACCTCCTCGGTGGGCGCCGCGACCCGCCGGTTCGTCACCCGCTGCCTCGACGCGGGCACCACCGCGGTGTTCGTGCACTCCGACCACTACGCGGTGGAGTTCGTGAAGACCGTGCTCGAGATGGGCGTCTCGATCCCGGGCGACCTGTCGGTGGTGGCGTACGACGACGAGGTCGCCGCGTTCGCCGCGGTGCCGCTGACCGCGGTGGCCCCGCCCAAGCACGACGTGGGCCGGTTCGCGGCCACGATGTGTTTCGAGCGTCTTTCGGCAGCCGCCGAACTGGGTTTCGCGCGCCGCCACATGACGCTGACGCCGACCCTGAGCATCCGGGAGTCGGCCCGTCCGGTGTTCGACTCCTGATCGATTGCACCCCGCGCCTTGACTTCGCACATCGCTCCGGGCTGAGGTGGGATTCGCTGTCCGCCGGAGGGGAGTCCACCGTCATATGACGTCGAACATCAACACCATGGGGCCGCCGCACATCGATGCGGTGCGCACCGTCGCGGTCGGCTTCGCGATGCCAGGCCCGACGTTCGGCCGGGTCTTCGCCGCCGCCGACCTCGCGGCGCTGCACGCCGCGAGCACCGTGCGGCTGCTCGCCGACCGGCCGCTCGACCTGGACGGCGCGGCCGACGCCGCGCACCTGGCCGAGGTCGAGGTGCTCGTCACCGGGTGGGGCTCGCCGGTCCTGGACGCCGGACGCCTGGACCGGATGCCGCGACTGCGCGCCGTGGTGCACTCCGCCGGCTCCATCCGGCCCGTGGTCGACGACGAGGTGTGGCGGCGCGGCATCGCCGTCGCGTCGAGCGCCACCGCCAACGCGGTGCCGGTGGCGGAGTTCTCGGTCGCCATGATCGTGCTCGCCGCGAAGCGGGCCCTGGCCGGCGCGGACCTGCTGCGCGCCGCCGACGGCCACGCCGTCGACATCGAGGGCACCTGGCCGATCGTCGGCATGCACGGCATCACCGTCGGCGTCGTGGGGGCCTCCCGCGTCGGCCGCGCCGTGATCGAGCGGCTGCGCGGGTACGACGTCCGCGTGGTGCTGGCCGACCCGCACATCGACGCGGCGGACGCGGCCCGGCTCGGCGTCGAGCGGATGGCCCTGGCCGACCTCTGCGCGGCCAGCGACATCGTCTCGCTGCACGCGCCGCTGCTGCCGTCCACCGCCGGCATGCTGGACCGCGCCGCCATCGACGCGATGCGCCCGGGCGCGACACTGGTGAACACCGCGCGCGGCGGGCTGGTGGACCAGGAGGCGCTGGCCGACCGGCTCGACCGGGGCGACCTCGCCGCGATCCTCGACGTCACCGAGCCGGAGGTGCTGCCGTCCGGTGCCCGGCTGCGCGCCACGCCGAACACCTTCATCACCCCGCACATCGCCGGCTCGCAGGGCAACGAACTGCGCCGGCTCGCCGGCAACGCGGTACGCGAGACGCTGGCGTTCAGCGCGACCGGCAGCTTCGCGGAACCGATCGCCTTCGAGCGGTCCGTCCTCCAGGCCTGAGAGCGGAGCGCCGCCACGATGACCGACATCACCACCGCCCGCCCGTTCCTCGACCAGCACGGGCGGTTCGCCCAACTCCACGGCGCCGGCGTCCTGCGGATCGGCGACCGCTTCTACGCCTGGGGCGAGGACAAGAGCGCCGGCGGCACCTTCGCGGGCATCGCCTGCTACTCCTCGGCCGACCTGGCGGCCTGGCGGCACGAGGGCACCGCGCTGGCCGTCGGCGACGGCGACCTCGCCCCCGGCCGCGTGGTCGAACGCCCGAAGGTGCTGCGCCACCCGCGCACCGGGCAGTACGTGATGTACCTCCACATCGACTCCGCGGACTACGCCGACGCGCGCGTGGGCTTCGCGACGAGCGACGACCCGGCCGGACCGTACGCGTACCGGGGCAGCGTGCGGCCGCTGGGACACCTCAGCCGCGACATCGGTGTCTACGCGGAGGACGGCGCCGGCTACCTGCTGTCCGAGGACCGCGACCACGGGCTGCACATCTACCGGCTCACCGAGGACCTGCTCGGCGTCGAGGAGCTGGTGGCCACCACGCTCGGCGAGAGCGGCGACCACGGCTACGAGTCGCCCGCGCTGGTCCGGGTCGAGGGCACCTACTACCTGTTCGGCTCCGACCTCACCGGCTGGGCCGCCAACGACAACCGGTACGCGACCGCGCCCTCGCTCGCCGGGCCGTGGTCGCCCTGGCGGCGGTTCGCACCGGCCGGGTCGGCGACGTACGACTCGCAGATCAGCACGATCGTCACGGTCGAGGGCAGCGAGCGCACCGCGTACGTGTACGTCGGGGACCGGTGGCTGCCCGAGGAGTTGGAGCGGTCGCTGCCGGTGTGGCTGCCGATCCGGATCGGGGGCGGGCAGGCCCGGCTGGAGTGGGCGGGGCGGTGGAGGGTGGACGTCGCGACGGGCGAGGTCGAGGTGGAGACGGAGACGGGCGAGGTCGAGGTGGAGCCTGGCGAGGCCGAGGCGGCGGAGGCATGAGCGGCAACGGCAACGGCAACGGTCCTTCCGGCGCCGGCGGTCCTTTCGTGCTGCCCGCGCCCGACGCGGAGCGCTCGCCCCTCACCGGGTGGACGCGCGCGCACTGGGAGGCGGTCGGCCGGCGCTGGCTGTCGCGCATCGAACCGTACGACAGCCCCGGCGGCGCCCTGCCGCGGCTGCCCGGCCGCGTCACCGGCGACGGCGAGCGGCGCGAGAGCATGGAGGCGGTCGGCCGGTCCTTCCTGCTCGCCGCACCGCTCATCGCCGGCGCCCGGGGCACGGAGGCCGAGGCGCTCACCGAGCGGTACGCCCGCGCGCTGCTGGCCGGGACCGACCCGGACGGCGCCGAGTCCTGGCCGCGCGGCGTCACCTGCCGGGCCCCGGTCACCGGGGTGACGAACTCCATCGTGGAGGCCGCGAACATCGCGTTCGGGCTGCACATCAGCCGCGAGCGGCTGTGGGACCGGCTCGCCCCGGCCGAGCGGCGCCGGATCGCGGACTGGCTGCGCCACCACGCGCGGCTGGAGGTCTGGCACAACAACTGGCAGCTGTTCCCGGCGATGGCGGAGGGCTTCCTCCGCTCGGTCGGGGAGGACACCTCCGGGTGCACCGGCACGCGCAACGTCCGCCGCGTGGAGTCCTGGTACCTCGAACAGGGCTGGTACACCGACGGCCCCGAGCACGCCGTCGACTACTACAACGCCTGGGCCATCCACCCCTACCTGTGGGCCTGGTACCGGATGACCGACCGGACCGCGACACCTGACGGCGCGCGGCACCTCGAACGGCTCGGCGCGTTCGCCGGGTCCTGGGCCGACACCGTGGCGCCCGACGGCTCGATGCTGCACGTCGGGCGGTCGCTGACGTACCGGACCGCCGCGCTCGCGGCGCTGTGGTGCGCGGAGATCTCCGGGGTCAACCCGCTGGCGCCCGGGGCGACCCGGCGGCTCGCGTCCGGGGTGCTCGCGCGGTTCACCGCGGCCGGGGTCGGCATCGCGCACCCGCCGGAGCTGGGCTGGTACCGCCCCTACGAGCCGATCGCGCAGACCTACAGCGGGTTCGGGTCGTCCTACCTGGCCGGCATCGGGTTCCTCGGGCTCGCGATCGACCGGGACGCGCCGGTGTGGACCGCGGCGGAGCAGCCGCAGCCGACCGAGCGCGGGCCGCGGACCCGGGTGATGCCGGAGCTGGGGTGGCTGCTGCGGACCCAACAGGACGGCATCGTACGGCTGGTGAACCACGGCAGCGACCACTGCGAGATCCCCGTCGAGCCGACCCGGGCCGACCCGGACGACCCGCACTACGCCAAGTTCGGCTACTCCAGCCACACCGCGCCCGGCACGGCGGCCGGTTGGACCGCCAACGTCGACGGGCACCTGGCGCTGCTCGACGCCGGCGGGCGGGCCAGCCACCGCGGGGTGATCCGGGCGATGCGGGTGGAGGGTGCCGTCGCCGGCTCGGTGCACCTGCCGCAGCTCGACGGCCGCCTGCTGCCCGGGTGCTCCGTGGTCAGCGTCACCGTCCTCGACGGCGACCTCGAACTGCGCGCCCACCTCGTGCGGACGCCGCGGCCGCGGCCGGTGCGCGAGGGCGGCTGGGCCGTCGCCGACACCTCGCCCCTCACCACCCGCACCCCCGGCGGCCCGGGCACCGCCCGCACTGCCGCCGTCACCCGCGCGGACGGCCTCACCGCCACCGTCGTCGGCCTGTACGGCTGGCAGCACGCGGCCACTCACGCCGAACGCGACACCAACGCGATGGGCCCCTACTCCGCGGTCCCCGTCCTCACCGCCACCGCCGGCACCCCGACGACCGTCCTCGTCTCCCTCCACACCCTCACCCGCGCCACCCCCACCCCGACCGACCTGGCCGACCTCGCCACCGCGGTCCGCGTCGAGGTCCACGGCACCGTCCTGCACGCCCACTGGCGCACCGGCCCCCACCACACCCTCGACCTCGCCACCTTCGTGCCGTGGGACGGCGAGGTGCCCGCCGCGCACTGAACGAAGAGCGGGCCGCGCGCACCGCACCGGCCAACAGGAGAAGCCGCGTCCCCCTTGGTCGGGGGCGCGGCTTCGCCGGTGGTGGGGCGGGGGCTACAGGGCGGCGCCGAAGCCGACGCGGCGGGCGGCGGGCTCGCCGATCTCCACGTAGGCCAGACGGTCGGCGGGGACCAGGACCTTGCGGCCGTGCTCGTCCACCAGGCTCAGCAGCTTGCTGGTGCCCGAGAGCGCGTCGGCGACAGCGGTTTCCACCTCGTCGGCCGACTGCGAGCTCTCGATGCTGATCTCGCGCGGCGCGTGCTGCACGCCGATCTTGACCTCCACGGCTTGGATACCTCCGATGGTCGGGCGGTGTGCGCGGTTGGATCGCGCCGTACGGAGCACAGCGTAGCCCCGCCCGGCGGACGGCACGGGCACGCCGCAAACGCCGTGAGCGAACAGCCCGCGCTACTCGGGCCGGTGGTCGCCCTCGGCGCCGTGCAGCGGGAACCCGGCGATACCGCGCCAGGCCAGTGACGTGAGCAGCTGCACCGCGGTGTCCCGCGGCACCTCGCTGCCGCTGGCCAGCCAGTAGCGCGCCACCACCTGCGAGACACCGCCCAGGCCCACCGCGAGCAGCATGGACTGCTCGGCCGGCAGCCCGGTGTCCTCGGTGATGACCTCGCTGATCGCCTCGGCGCACTCCAGCGCGACCTTGTCCACCCGCTCCCGCACCGCGGGCTCGTTCGTCAGGTCGGACTCGAAGACCAGCCGGAACGCGCCGCCCTCGCCCTCGACGTAGGCGAAGTACGCGTCCATCGTGGCCTCGACGCGCTTCTTGTTGTCCGTGGTGGACGCCAGCGCCGTGCGCACCGACTGGAGCAGCGACTCGCAGTGCTGGTCCAGCAGCGCGAGGTAGAGCTCCAGCTTCCCGGGGAAGTGCTGGTAGAGCACCGGCTTGCTGACCCCGGCCCGCTCGGCGATGTCGTCCATGGCCGCGGAGTGGTAGCCCTGCGCGACGAACACCTCCTGGGCCGCGCCCAGCAGTTGCTCGCGCCGGGCCCTGCGGGGCAGGCGCGTGCCACGCGGCCGTGCCGCCTGAGTCTGCTCGATGGCTGTCACGCCGCCTCCCAGTTCTGGTGGTGAAGGTACGAATGAGCACCGCACTGGCCATCGTACTTTTCAGTAACGACCCTGTGCGCCGCGCGGACGGACATTCTCACTTCCTGGGACCTGCGGGCGAAACCTCACGGGCGGCATTCCCTGGCGCACCGGGGGTCCCGGGCGCCCCCGGACCCGGTCAGCGGTAGTCGTCCTCGTCACGGGTGACCGCACGGCGCTGCTCCGCGGCGTCCACCGGGTCGGCCTCGGCCGCCTGGTCCGCGGGCCGCGCGGTGACCTGGTCGTCATCCGGTTCGACCAGGTCGGCGCGCTGCTCGGCGGTGTCCGCCTCGGGCGCCTCCAGGTCGAGCGAGGGGTCGCGGTCGGCGTCCTCGCGGGAGGTCTCCGCGGCCTCCGCCTCGTCGATCACGCCGACCTCGTCCCGTTCGTCCACCTCGGCCGGCCCGCCGTCGGCGCCATGGGCGCGGTTGGTGGCGTCGGTGGCGTGGGTGTCGTTGCTTCCGGTCCGGTCGGACATGGCCCCTCCTCGTGCAGAAACGCGCAGAACCGCCACCTTCGAGCGTAGGAGCTGCCGCGCGCATGCGCAGGGCGGCCCGGGCGGCAGCCCGCAGCGCGGCCCGGGCGGCGGCCGTACCGGGGGGCGCACCGCGGAGACCCGGGATGGCGGCTTTCGGCTCCTCCTGCCCGCCGTCGGGCCGCTTCTCGCCGCGAACCCAGGGGCGTTGGCGTGATCCTCTCGTAATATTGCCGTATGCCCTCGACCGATCTTCCCCGCGCGGCCGTTGCACCGGCGGCCGTACCACCGGAGGGGCCGCCGCTGGCGGCCGGCGAGACGGTGCGGACCGTGGGGCTGCCCGGGCTGAGCCTGGTGGTCCGGTCGCGGTCCGACGGCGGACCGGAGCCCGCGCTGTGCGTGCACGGCCTCGGCGGCTCCTCGCAGAACTGGTCCGCCCTGATGGCCCGGATCTCCGACATCGTGGCCCCGCAGGCCCCGGACCTGCCCGGATTCGGCCATTCTCCGCCGCCGGACAACGCCGACTACACGATCCCGGGGCAGGCCAGAGCCGTGATCCGGCTGCTGGATGCGGAGGGCCGCGGCCCGGTCCACCTGTTCGGCAACTCGCTGGGCGGCTCGGTCGCCGTCAAGGTCGCCGCGGCCCGCCCGGATCTGGTGCGCACCCTCACCCTGATCTCGCCCGCGCTCCCGGAGGTCCCGCCGCAGCTCACCGCGTGGCCCACCGTGTTCGCCGGGGCACCCGGGGTGATCCAGCTCTACACCCGGCTGACCCGCGACTGGTCCCCGCAGCGCCGCACCCACGCCCTGCTGTCGCTCTGCTACGGCGACCCGGACGCGGTGGACCCGCAGGCCGTCGAGGCGGCCGCCGCCGAGTACGAGCGCCGGATGCGGCTGCCGTACTTCCGGGACGTGATGGTCCGCTCCGTGCGCGGACTGGTGGACGCCTACACCCTCGGCGGCCAGCACGCCCTGTGGCGCCAGGCCGAGCGGGTCCTCGCCCCGACCTTGCTGGTGCACGGCGGGCGCGACAAGCTGGTCTCCGCCAAGTCCGCCCGCCGTGCGGCCGGCGCCTTCCGGGACCGCCGGACGCTTGTCATCCCCGGCAGCGGGCATGTGGCGATGATGGAGTACCCGGAGCTGGTCGACCGGGCCTTCCGCGACCTGCTGGCCGACGTCGCCGCGCGCGAGCGCGAGCACGCCGGGCCGGCGGGGTCCGGCGGCCCGGCGGACAGCGGCACGCACCCGGGCGCGAGCAGGAGTACGGGCACGAGCACGGATACGGGCACCGACGCGGCGACCAGGAGCTGATCGAGGGCGTGGGGAAGCACAGCGCGACAGACGGCCAGGACGACCGGGACAGCCCGAGCCAATGGGGCGGCGGACCGGACGGCCCGGCCGGGTGGGACGACGACCCCTGGGGCGACCGGGAGCTGGGGCGCCGCCGCGCGGGCCAGGACGGGACGGACCGGGCGGCCCCGGGCATATCCGGCGCCGGCGGCTTCGTCAGCGGCGGCCCGATCCCGCCCGCCGCGCCCGGTACGGGCCGGCGCCGCCGCGGCCCCGCCGACGACAGCGACTACTTCGCGCCGCTGAGCCCGGTGGACCCGGTGGACCGCCTGGACCGCTCGGACCGCTTGGACCGCCTGGACCCGCCGGCTGCTGAGGACCCGGCGAGCCCGCTCAGCCCGGTGAGCCCCTACGGCGTCGACGAACCGCCGCGACCCCCGTACGGCCGGGACGGCGCGGACCGGTGGGGCGGCCCCGGCCGGCCCGACCCGTTGGACCGCCTCGACGACGGCCCGCCCGGCCCCGCCCGCTTCCGCCCCGAACACCCCGAACACGGTGCGTGGGGCGCCCCCGGCGACTGGCCGGCGGACCGCCCCGGCCGCCGCGACCTGCCCTACGACCCGGTCGAGGAGTGGGCCGCGGACTGGGCGCCGTACGACACCGCGGCCGCGTTCGACTCACCCGCCGCGCACGGCGGGCGGCACGGCCAGGCCGGGCGCGTGATGTCGCGGCCCCGGCAGGAGTTCCTGGACGCCTTCGACGAGCCCGCGCCGCGCCCGGTGCCGGCCCCTTCGCCCGAACCCGGCGCCGGAACCGGCGACGACGGCGGCGGGAGCACGGGGAAGGGCGCGGCGGACGGCGCCGACCGGTCCGCGCCCGGCGCCCCCGGCCGCCGCAGGGCCCGCACCCTCACCACGGGCGTCGCCGCCATGACCGCGCTGGCCGCCCTCGCGGTGCTGGCCGGCACCCAGTTCCACCGCGGCCACCACCGGCCCGAGGACGACACCACCCCGGACGGCGCGTCCGGCCCCGCCGCGGAGGACGGCTCCGCCGCGCCGTCCACCGCGCCGAGCACCCCCACGGCGAGCACCGCCGCGGCCGGCGCCGCCTCGTACGACGAGCAGATGGCCCGGCAGTACCCGCTCGACCCGCACCTGAGCCTGTCCGGCGCCTTCACCACCGTGCCGGGCCACCAGGCCGCCCCCGGCAAGGGCAAGGTGATGCGCTTCCGGGTCGACGTGGAGAAGGGCCTCGACCTGGACCCCCGGCTCTTCTCCGACGCCGTCTTCGCCACCCTGAACGACCCGCGCAGCTGGGGCCACGGCGGCACGATGACCTTCGAGCGTGTCTCCTCGGGGCCGGCCGACATCGTGGTCACCCTGGCCAGCCCCGGCACCACCGCGAAGTGGTGCGCCAAGTCCGGGCTGGACACCACTGTCGACAACGTTTCCTGCGACTCCGCGTCCACCCCGCGCACCATGATCAACGCCTACCGCTGGGCGCAGGGCGCCGCCACCTACGGCCCGGACCGGATGCTCGCCTACCGCCAGATGCTGGTCAACCACGAGGTCGGCCACCGCCTCGGCCACGGCCACGTCGGCTGTCCGCGCGAGGACGCGCCCGCCCCGGTGATGATGCAGCAGACCAAGTTCCTGTCCCTCGACGGCGGACCGACCTGCGTCCCCAACCCCTGGCCGTTCCCCTGACGCGGCCGCACCGCCCCTCGGCCGCCGCTGGACCGGCGGCGCGACCGGCGGTGCCCGGAGCCGCGTAGGCGCCCGAGCCGCGTAAACGGCAGCCGGGCAAGGAAGTTACGCCCCTTCACCCCTTTTGGTGGCACCACGGACAACCGTCCGCCGAAGCACCGTTGTCCCGGCATAGCGTGCTTCGCGCCGGGCGGGCACCGCCGCCGCACCAACGCACAGCGCCCCGCCCCGGCAGCGACCGTGGAACCGGTATGCCGAGAGGGGGCGCACGCGTGCGCATCGCACTACTCACCGAGGGTGGCTACCCGTATGCGCGAGGTGAAGGGGGTGCGTGGTGCGACCGCCTGGTCCGCGGCCTCGCGCACCACGAGTTCGACGTGTACGCGCTCAGCCGGTCGCCGCGGACCGAGGCCGGCGGACGGGTGGAGCTGCCCCCGCCGGTCCGGCGGGTGCGGGCCGAACGGCTGTGGGGCGAGCCGCCGTCCGCCGTACGCGGCGGCGGCCGGGCCGCACGGAAGGCCCGGCGGGCCGCCTTCCGCTGGCACTTCGGCGACCTGGCCGCGGCGCTCGCGGGCGCCGCGGAGACCCCCGACCGGCGCCGGCCGGCGCCCGCAGCGCCCCGCACCGACCCCGCCGACCGCGCGGGACGGTTCGCCGCGGGGCTCTACGGCCTCGCCGAACTCGCCGCGGAACACGGCGGACTGCCCGAGCTGCTGCGCGGCGAGGACGCGCTCACCGCGCTGGAGGCCGCCTGCCACGCACCCGGCGTACGGCCCCTGCTCGGCGACATCGGCGTCACCGAACTCCTCGCCGTGGCCGCGCTGCTGGAACACCAGCTGCGCCCGCTGTCACTGCCCTGGTACGGCACCGATGAGCTGGGCGCCGCCGACGTCTGCCACGCCGTCTCGGGCGGCCCCGCCACACTGCCCGGGCTGCTGGCCAAACGCTTCTGCGGCACCCCGCTGATCGTCACCGAGTACACCGTGCGGGTGCGGGAGGCGCTGCTCGCACATCGCGCGGCCGGGCTGACCCCGGCGGTGCGGGTCCTGCTCGGCGACTACCACCGCCTGCTGGCCGGCGAGTCCTACCGGCAGGCCGCGCTCGTCACGCCCGGCTCGACCCACGTCCGGCGCTGGCAGGAGCGGTGCGGCGCCCCCGCCGACCGCGTCCGCACCGTCCACCCGGGCATCGACGCCGGACGGTTCGCCCGCGCCGGCGCCGCCTCCGAGGAGGAGACCCGGCGGCAGCCCGCGGCGCCCGCCGAACCCACGCTCGCCTGGGTCGGGCGCGCCGACCCCGCCAAGGACCTGATCGCCCTGCTCCACGCCTTCCACGCGATACGCGCCGAGGAGCCGCAGGCCCGGCTGCGGGTCTTCCACGCGCCCCTCACCGACGAGCGGAGCGCCGGCTACCTCGGGTACTGCCGGGGCCTGGCCGCCCAGCTCTTCCCCGACGAGGCCGCCCACCCGCACGCCGTCGGCGAGAGCCCGGTCACCTTCGAGGAGATCGGGTCCCCCGGCGCGCCCGAACCCGCGGACGCCTACGCGGCGGGCGACGTGGTCCTGCTCAGCAGCAGCGCCGAAGGGTTCCCGCTCAACCTGGTCGAGGCCATGTTCTGCGGGCGCCCGACGGTCTCCACCGACGTCGGCGCCGTCCGCGAGGTCATCGGCGGCACCGGGCTGATCGTCCCCCCGCGCAACCCCCGCGCCCTCGCCGACGCCACCCTCCAACTCCTGCGCGGGCCCGAACGCGCCTCCCGCCTCGGCGCCGCCGCCCGCGAGCGCGCGCTCGCCCTCTTCACCGTCACCACCTGCGTGCACGCCTTCCGCGACGCCTACCTCTCCGTCCTCGCCCGCCACCCCGTCCCCCGCGAACCCCTCCACGACGCCACCGGCGCCCCCCGCCCCTTCGTCGCCCCCGCGGAAGCCCTCACCCCGTGCCGCTAGGAGCCGCCCCCATGCCACCCCAAGACGAATCGCTTCTGCACTCCCCAGGCGAATCGATTTACCACCCCACCCCCCCAACACCCGAGCAGAACGGGAGCGCGGGGACCTACCCGCCCAGCCGCCCCCCGGCGGGTGCGGCGCCGCCGCCCGCACCCCGCAACGGCGGTGGCGGCTTGCGGGGGGAGGTGGAGCCGCTGGCCGAGCGGAATGGGGGCGCGGGGAACTGCGCGCCCAGCCGTCCCCCGGCGGGAGTCGCAGCGCCGGCCGTATCCCGCAACGGCGGTGGCGGTTTGCGGGGGGAGGTGGAGCCGTTGGCCGAGCGGAATGGGGGCGCGGGGAACTGCGCGCGCAGCCGTCCCCCGGCGGGTGTGGCGGCGTCGGCCGTATCCCGCAACGGCGGTGGCGGTTTGCGGGGGGAGGTGGAGCCGTTGGCCGAGCGGAATGGGGGCGCGGGGAACTGCGCGCCCAGCCGTCCCCCGGCGGGTGTGGCGGCGTCGGCCGTAACCCGCAACGGCGGTGGTGTCGTTGAGGCGGTGGTGGCCGGGCCGTGCGGTGGAGGTTTGCGGGGGGAGGTGGAGCCGTTGGCCGAGCGGAATGGGGGCGCGGGGAACTGCGCGCCCAGCCATCCCCCGGCGGGAGCCGCAGCGCCGACCGCACCCCACAACGGCGCCGGCGCCCCCCGCACCGCACCCCGCAGGGGCCCCGCTGACCCGGTACGAGGCGTGATGCACCACCACCACGCGATGATCGCGGGCGCAGCCGACATGTGGGAGGTGGCCGCGGGCCTGGAAGCCCGAGGCGTCACGGACGTCGACGCGCGACGGCTTCGCCACCGCGACGTGTTCGGCCTCGCAGAGGAACTGTTCGCCCGGGTCCCCCGCAAGACGGCGCGCACCGCCGCCCCGGCCCCGGCCCCGCACCCCGAGCACCCCCGCGGCCGGGCCCGCCCCCACCCCCACCCCCACCCCCGCGACCTCGCCCTGCACCTGCTGCCAGGCGCAGCCTGCTCCGTGGCCGCGGCCCTGCACACCCCGGCCCCGGTCGCGGTGGCGGTGCTGGCCGCCACCGCATGGCCCGCCCTGCACCGCGGCCCGCTGAGAACGACCGGAAGAGCCGCGGCCCGCGTCCCCGCCGCACTTTGCGCCCTCGCCCTGCTCGCCCTGGCCCGCTGCGGCCCGGACCCGGTCGGCACCGGCACCCTCGCGGTGCTCGCCCTGACCCTGCTCCCGGCGGCCGCCCTCGCCCGGTGGTTCGCGGCGAGCGCCCGGGCCCAACTCGCCCCGAGCCACAGCCTCGCCGACTTCGCCGACGCGGTCCGCCCGCGGCTGCTGGCCGCCCTCGCCGGATACGCGGCGACCCTGCTCGTCCTGCTCGCCCTCCTCGGCTCGCTGCGCGGCTCGGCCGTCGGAGCGCTGCTGTTCGCGGCGCGGCTGCTCTCGGTGCACGGCGCACCGCGGGCGGCGACCGCGGGACTCGCCGCCGCCGTGGCCGCGCAGGCCCTGCTGGCCGCCCTGCTGCCGGTGGCCGCGGGCACCGCCGAAGCCGCCGCCTGCGGCGCCGCCGCCCTGGCCCTGGCCGCGCACTGCCTCCACCGCGTCCCGCGCGCCTCGGCCCACCGCACCTGACCTCTCGTACCACCGATCAGGAGAACCCTCGTGAGCACGCACCGCCCACCCGTCCCGACCTCGCCGGACGCGTCCGGCCACCCGTACGCGTACGGCCGCCCGCCGGCCGCACCGCCGATTGGTACGGCCGTACCCGTCGGGCCGTTCGCGATCCCCGTACCGTCGGCACCGGAAGCGGCACCGGAAGCGGCCGCCCCGGCGGAGCGGTTCGCGCCGCCCGCCGCAGCCGGCCGTACGGTCCTGCGGCACCGGACCGGGCGGGGTGTGCGATGAGGGTCCTGCTCCTGGGCGCCGACGGCTTCATCGGCCGCCACGTCGCCGAACGCCTGCTGGCCGACCCCGCCTGCCAGTTGACCGCGCTGGGCCGCAGCGACGACGCGGACGTGCGGTTCGACCTCTCCTCGGGCGCGCCCGGGGTGCTGGCCCGGTTCGTGGACGCGGTCCACCCGGGGGTGGTGGTCAACTGCGCCGGCTCCACCCGGGGCAACGCCCGCGACCTGACCCGGCAGAACATCGTCGCCGTGGCGACCGTCTGCGAGGCGCTGCGCCGCAGCTCGGTCGCGGCCCGGCTGGTGCAGGTCGGCTGCGGTTCGGAGTACGGCCCCTCGCCGGCCGGGTCGTCCACCGGGGAGGACGCGGTGCCGCGGCCCGGCGGCCCGTACGGGGTGAGCAAGCTCGCCGCGACGGAACTGGTGCTCGGCTCGGGCCTGGACGCGGTGGTGCTGCGGGTGTTCACCCCGGTCGGGCCGGGCACGCCGACCGGGGCGCCGCTGGGCCGGGTCGCGGAGGCGCTGCGGCGGGCGATGCAGAACGGCGAGAGCGAGCTGAAGCTCGGCGGGCTGAGCGCGCAGCGCGACTTCGTGGACGTGCGCGACGTGGCCCGCGCGGTGCACGCCGCCTCGCTGTCGGCCGCGCAGGGCGTGGTGAACATCGGCAGCGGGCGTGCGGTGCGGATGCGGGACATGGCCGCGGCGCTCGCCCATGTCGCCGGCTACGACGGGTCGCTGCGCGAGCTGGAGGACCCGCCGCACGCCGCGCCCTACCCGGACGGGTGCGGCGCCTGGCAGCAGGCCGACGTGCGCACCGCCCGCGACCGGCTCGGCTGGCGGCCGCGGATCGGGCTGGAGGAGTCGCTCGCCGATGTGTGGATGGAGGCGGCATGCCGCGTCTGAACCCCTTCCCGCGCGGCGACACCCACCCGCGCGGCATGCCGCAAAGCGAGCCGCCCACCCGTCCGGACCCCGTTCAGGACCCCGTCCAGGACCGGGCGGCGGGCGGTGGGCGCGGGGCGGAGGCGGTCAGGACCGGCTTCGGGGTGCCGCTCTTCGCGCACCCGCTGGTCGCGCCCGCGGAGTGGGCCGAACTGGCCCGGCCGGGCGCGCCCGTCGACTGGGCCGCGTTCGACGTGTCGTCGGGGCCCGGCAGCCGGGCGGACGCCCTCTACACCGAGGCGCTCACCCGCGTCCGTGAGAACGGCGTCCCACTCCTCGGACGGCTGGACGCGGTGCACGGCACCCGGCCGTACGGCGAACTGGCCGCCGACGCCGCCCGCTACCTGGACTGGTACCGGGTGGACGGCTTCTACGTGGACCGGGCGCCCACGCTCCGCGCCGAGGCGGCGCAGTGCCGCCGGACCGTCGCGACCCTGCGCGCGCTGCTGCCCGGCGGCGGCCGGGTGGTGCTCGCGCCGGGCGCGCACCCGTACCCCGGCTACGCCGAGTTCGCCGACCAGCTGGTGGTCTTCGCCGGGCCGTGGACCCGTTACCGCTGGTCGGAGGTGCCGGAGTGGACCGCGTCGTACTCGCCGCGGCTCTTCGCGCACCTGGTGCACGGGCTGCCGGCCACGCACCTGGATGCCGCGCTGCGGGTCGCCCGCTGGCAGGGCGCGGCCACCGTGTACGTGACCGACCGCACCGACCGGGACGGCGCCGACCCGTGGGCGGGCCTGGCCGGCTACTGGAGGGAGGCGGTCCGCAGGGTCCGCGAGGAGCCGCCGCCCAGCATGTGACCGGTTTCCGTCTCGGCCCTCGGACCAGGTGACGTGGAATGAAGTGGGGCGTGGCAGTGTTACAGGGCCAGGACGTACGGGCGGCCGCCCGTACCTACTGTCCGAAGACCTACCAACCGTATTGCTGAGGTCCCTGTGTCGCTGCCACCCCTGGTCGAGCCGGCCACCGAACTCACCGTTGACGAGGTCCGCAGGTATTCGCGCCACCTGATCATCCCGGATGTCGGGATGGACGGGCAGAAGCGGCTGAAGAACGCGAAGGTGCTGTGCGTCGGGGCCGGCGGCCTCGGCTCGCCCGCGCTGATGTACCTGGCGGCCGCGGGCGTCGGCACGCTGGGCATCGTCGAGTTCGACGAGGTCGACGAGTCGAACCTGCAACGTCAGATCATCCACAGCCAGGCCGACATCGGCCGCTCCAAGGCCGAGTCCGCCCGCGACTCCGTCAAGGGCATCAACCCGTACGTGAACGTGGTCCTGCACGAAGAGCGGCTCGAAGCCGAGAACGTGATGGAGATCTTCGCGCAGTACGACCTGATCGTCGACGGCACGGACAACTTCGCCACCCGCTACCTGGTCAACGACGCCTGTGTGCTGCTCAACAAGCCGTACATCTGGGGCTCGATCTACCGCTTCGACGGTCAGGCGTCGGTCTTCTGGTCCGAGTACGGCCCCTGCTACCGCTGCCTGTACCCGGAGCCCCCGCCGCCGGGCATGGTGCCCTCCTGCGCCGAGGGCGGTGTCCTCGGCGTGCTGTGCGCCTCGATCGGCTCCATCCAGGTCAACGAGGCGATCAAGCTGCTGGCCGGCATCGGCGAGCCGCTGGTCGGCCGGCTGATGATCTACGACGCCCTGGAGATGACGTACCGCACGGTCAAGGTCCGCAAGGACCCGGACTGCGCGGTGTGCGGTGACCACCCCACCGTCACCGAACTGATCGACTACGAGGCGTTCTGCGGCGTCGTCTCCGAGGAGGCCCAGGAGGCCGCGGCCGGCTCCACGATCACTCCCAAGCAGCTCAAGGAGTGGATCGACGACGGCGAGAACATCGAGATCATCGATGTCCGCGAGCCGAACGAGTTCGAGATCGTGTCGATCCCCGGCGCGAAGCTCATCCCGAAGAACGAGTTCCTGATGGGTTCGGCGCTCGAACACCTCCCGCAGGACAAGCGGATCGTGCTGCACTGCAAGACCGGGGTGCGCAGCGCCGAGGTGCTGGCCGTCCTGAAGTCCGCGGGCTTCTCCGACGCCGTCCACGTCGGCGGCGGGGTCATCGGCTGGGTCAACACGATCGAGCCGGAGAAGCCGGTCTACTAGCCGGAACCCGTAGGCGCACTGCGATAGCGGACCGAGGTAAGGGGCGGCACTCCAGAGTGCCGCCCCTTACCTCGCGTCTCAGCGGTTGACGGACTGGATCTCCTGGACGGTGACCTGCTTCGGCTGCTGGACACGGCCGTCGGGCAGGGCGCCGCCGGTGCCGCCGGAGCCGGTCCAGCTGACACTCCAGGTCGCGGTGACGTCGAGGTCGAACGGGCCGGTCGCCTGGGTGGACCTCAGATACGTCACCCCGCACGGCGGGTCGGCCTTCGGGTCCCCGCCGTAGTCGGCGCCCACGGTGCCGTCCGCCGCGATCGGGCAGTCGCCGGACGCCGGGTGGAGCGTCGCGTCCGAGGTGCCCGGGTCGATGTGCACGCTCGTCGGCCGCGCGGTGGTCTCCGCCCAGATCTCCTGCCCGCCGCCGAGGTCCACCGACGCGCGCACCTTCACCGGCGTGTACTTCTCCTCCAGCCGCACCCACGTGGGCAGGTTGACCGTCTGGGTGGCCACCGGGTTGGTCTCGACCGTCACGCCGGGCACCCGCGTGTGCGCGTACGCGAGCTTCGAGAGCATCTCGGGGGTGATCACGTTCGGCGTGCCCGCCGGCGGGCGCTGGCCGTTGGGCACGAAGAACGGGATCGTGCCGTTGCAGGCGTACTTCGCGAGGGTGTTCGGCGCGTCGGGGTTCTCCACCGCGCCCCAGAACATGCCCTTGCCCTGCTGGTCGACGTTGAAGTCCTTGTAGCCCTTGCCGCTGCCGTCCCAGGTGTAGCCGGTGTCGTAGTGGTTCTTGTACTGGTCCATCGCCTCGAGGGCGTAACTCGGCTGCCCGGGCACATCGGTGGCCTTCACCCCGGCCAGGACGTCCTTCTTGAACGTCACCGGGTCGGCGATCGGGCCGATCCAGCACGCCGGCGGCGTCCAGTTCACGTCCACCGAGGCGATCGCGTGCGTGCGCGTGGACGACGACCCGGACGGATAGGTGATGCGTACGGCCTTCGCCCCGGCCGCGAGGTCGACGCCGCTGCTGGTGCCGGAGGTCTGTGAGGAGTCGGACGAGGACTTGGAGGTGTCGGTGTACGCGTGGCCGGGCGTGGCGGCGGCGAGGACCACCACCGCGGCGAGTACCAGCCCGCGGCGGGCCGCTCCGGCGATGCTCACTGCTTGCACTGGAGTGCCTTCTCTTTGACGGTGACCGAGTGCGCCTGCCAGACCGCCTGCGCGGTGGGGAGCTTGACCATCACGATGTCCCAGGACACGTAGTTGCGGTCACTCGCCCCGGTGACGTGCACCTTCCCGCCGGCGACCTCCTTGCTGTAGAGCTTGGACTGGTCGTTGCAGAGCTTGACCTCGACGGACCCGCCGCCACTGCCCAGCGTGAAGGCGGGACTGTAGTAGCGGTCGGTGCCCGTCATGGTCAGCTTCAGGTCGACGTTCTGCTGGACGTAGTTCTGGGCGTACGTCAGCGCGCCGTCCGCGGCGTATCCGACCAGGCCCGCGTCGTTCTTGTTCTGCTTCACCACGGCGTGGTCGATGGCCTGGATGAAGTTGGCGGCGCCCGAGAGGGCGGCGGCCTCCTCGGCGTTCTTCGGCGCGGTCCACTCGAACTGCGCCTTCAGGTCGGCCGGGAGCGCCAGCGTCGGGTCGATCTTCAGGGCGCTGCTCTGCGTGGCCGGGGTCGAGGGGGTGGTCGGGGCGGCCGAACTCGTCGCGGGGGAGGAGATCTTGGCGTCGGACCCGCCACCGGACCCGCCGCAGGCCGTCAGGGTGAGGGCGGTGGCCGCCGCCAGTGCGGTGGCGGTCGCTGCGGTGCGTGCGCGCATCGTGGAGGGCTCCCGATCGGTCGTCGCTGCGGAGCCCCCGGTTCGCGGCACTGCGTTCACCCGTTGCTGGCCCCCGTATCCAGGGCTCCACCGTATCGAAGCTCCGGGGCGGGTCACGAGAGCGGGGACGTGCGCGTTCGGTCACGGACATGTCACACGGCGGGGCGACCGGGGGCGGCGGTGGTCACGTGTTCCCCCCAAGAGGAGGACAACCCTTCGCGGACACAGCCGGTCTTACGGGGTGTCAGATCGCTTATAGGGCAACAGTGGTCTATCCACATCCATCTCGTGAAAGGTCGCCCTCCATGCACCTCGCGCGCACCCGCGCCCGCACTGCCGGCCGCCGCCTTGTCCTGGCCGCAGCCGTTCTCGGCCTGGCTGTCGCCGCGCCCGCGGCCGCCGCCCAGGCGGACGGCACCCGCAGCCCGCACCGGGCCGGACCGGTCTCGGCCACGCACCCCGGCCACACCACCGGCGCCGACCAGATCATGCACCCCGACCACACCACCGGCGCGGACCCCCTCACCGGCGCGATCCCCGTCGCCGGTGCCGACCACACCACCGGCTCCGACGCGCCGAAGGCCACCTCGGCCGCCCGCTCGGGCGACCCGCAGTCGACCGCCGACCGGGTCGCGGACTTCTACGGCGCCTACATCGACGTGGTGTGGGACGCCCGCAACGACGACCTGCGCAACGGCCTGCGGGAGCACTACCTCACCACCGGCTTCCAGAAGACGCTGGCCGCCTGGGAGGCCGCCCAGCACGCCGACGGTGTGCTGCGCGCCCAGGACAGCCCGATCGGCTGGCAGGTCACGCCCGACGGCACCGACGCCGGGCACGCGTTCAGCACCGTCCGTCTGAGCTGGGGCAACCCGAGTCACCCCGGCTACACCTACCTGAAGGTCCGGTCCGACCTGGCGACGAAGCAGATCTCGGACATCGAGGACGCGTAGGCCCCGCTCCCGCAGCTCCTGCCGACCGGTCGTCCCACCGGCCGGCAGGCCCCGCCCCCGCAGCGGCGAGGCCGCGCTACAACTCGCCCTTCCGGCTGAGGTGTGTGAACGCCAGCCACCCGGGCAGCACCGGCAGCCAGAACGTCAGCAGCCGGAAGAACAGCACCGCCGGCGTGGCCACCTCCTTCGGCAGCCCGGCCGCGATCAGGCCACCGGTCAGCGCCAGTTCGACCGCGCCGACCCCGCCCGGCGTCGGTGCCGCGGAGCCCAGCGCGTTGCCCGCGAGGTAGACCACCGCGACCGTCGCGTAGCTGAGGTGCCCGTCGAAGGCCCGTACGCAGCCGTCCAGGCACAGGACGAAGGTCACCGTGACCATCAGGGTGCCGCCGATGCCGGTGAGCAGCTTCGCCGGGCGCTGGAGCACGTCCAGCATGCGCGGTACGACGCCCGCGAACAGCGCCCGCACCCGGGTGGAGACGAACTTCCGCAGCGCGGGCACCGCGGTGACCACCAGCACCAGCACACCCGCGGTCAGCAGCCCCGCCATGACCGTCCGCGACGGCGACAGCGACGGCGTCTTCTCAGTGCCGGTGACGAAGCCGAACGCCATCAGCAGCACGATGTGCGAGCCGAGGCCGACGAGCTGCGAGGCGCCCACACTCGCCACCGCCAGCCCCGGCCGCACCCCGGCCTTCTGGAGGTAGCGGGTGTTCAGCGCCACCCCGCCCACCGCGGCCGGCGCGACCAGTTTCACGAACGACCCGGCGACCTGCGCCATCACCGTCCGCGGCCACGACAGCCGTTCCGGCACGAAACCGGACAGCGCGCCGGCCGCGGCCACGTAACTGGCCGCGGAACCGACCAGCGCGACCAGCGCCCACTTCCAGTCCGCGTGCACGATGGCGTGGCCGATCGGCACCGACGACAGCTGGGAGAGCAGGAAGTACGCGGCGAAGGCGCCCGCGATGACCGTGATCAGGGTGCGCGGCTTGATCCGCTCCAGCCGCACCGGCTCCACCGGCGCCTGCGGGCGGATCAGCAGCACCTGACGCCTGATCCGCGCCAGCAGGTCCTCCTCGCGGACCTCCTCCAGCGCGTCCTCCATGGCGCGCTTCTCCGCCTTGCTCTCGGCCTTCCGCTCCGCCTTCGACTGCGCCCGGGCCGGCGCGCCGGACTGCTCCGCGGGCACCGCGGACGCCCCCTCATGGCCGCGGGCGGCCTGCGCCCGGCTGCGCTCCCTGGCCTCTTCCTTGGCCTCCTTGTCCGCGGACAGCGCCGCGAGCACCGCCTCCCGCTCCCGCACCGCGCGGGCCCGGTTGAGCGCCTTCAGCTCGCCGCGGGTGGAGCGGCTGAGCGCGATCGGCTGGAGCAGCGGCAGCGAGGCGGCGACCGCGTCCGGGCCGAGCACCGACAGCGCCGCGCCGACCGCCCGCTCGGGGCCGACCCGCAGCGCCATCGTCGTCAGCAGCTGCGCGATGTCCATCCGCAGCAGGATGTCGCCGGCGGCGATCTCACCGCCGCGCAGGTCGGTGAGGAAGACCCGGCCGCTCCGGTCCACCAGCAGCGACTCGCCGACCAGCCGCCGGTGCGCTATCCGCCGCGACTGGAGGGCCCGCACCTGCGTCCACGCCTCGCGCATCAGGGCGTCGGTGATCTCGTCGTCGGCCAGCGCGTCCAGCCGCCGGCCGCCGATGTGCTCGTAGACGAGCATCACCGCGTCGGGGCCCAGCTCCGAGGTGGCGATCAGCTTGGGCGCGTTGGCGCCGGCCGCGATCGCCGCGTACGCGAGCAGCGCCTCCTGCTCCAGCGCCTGCCGCAGCGAGAGCAGGCTGCGGCGCTGGGTGATGCCGCCGACCAGCGACATCCGCCGCCAGGCCCGGTAGAAGAAGCCGTGCGCCTGCTGCTCGCGGTCGACCACGGTGACGTCCAGCGGCGGACCGTCCTCCAGGGTGACCAGGTAGCCGCGGCCGCGGTCGGAGTCGGCGCTCTCCGGGCGGTCCTCCACCACCCGCCGCGCGGTCAGCGGCGCGAACCCGACCCGGCGCAGGCCGGCCAGCAGGTTCTGCCCGGTGGGGCGGACGTTCGGCGAGCCGATCGCGTAGACGGTGCCGTTCGCCACGGTCCAGCCGATCAGCAGGGTCAGCGCGATCGAGAACGGCGTGGTGTAGCCGCCGACCAGCACCGCGAAGGCGTCCAGCAGCAGGACGAACCACAGCGCGACCCGCCAGCGCGGCCGGCGGGCCATGCCGGAGGCGGTGACGTAGGCGATGACCGGGGCGAGGTAGCCCTGCACCGGGTCGGTCATGCCCAGCCCGGTCGGCGCGCCGTGCGAGAGCGCCTCGCGGATCGGGCCGGGGGCGGCGTTGGTCACCCACAGGTCGGTGGCGAGGGCGGCGCCGTGCGCGAGGACGGCCGCGAGCACGCCGTCCGCGACCCGCAGCCCGTCCCGTTTGACCAGCCGCTCCACCGCGAACGCCACCGGCACGATGAGCACCGCGACGCTCGCGGCGTTGCCGGTGACGGAGGAGAAGAAGTCCGGCGCCCGCATGGCGCCCTTGGTGATGTCGGTCTCCAGGCCGTTGGTGGTGGCGTGCGCGAAGCCCGCGATGGCCAGCACCACGCCGATGCCGAGCAGCCCGAGGAAGAAGCGGACCAGGTCGGCGGGGCGGTGCACCCGGGCGGCGAGCAGCGGCTCGTCCACGGAGACGGCCTGGCGGGTGGCGCCGGCCGGCTCGGGTGAGGCGCCGTCGCAGGACGGGGGCTCCTCGGGGGGCTCTTCCGGGGGTTCGTGGGTGCCGTGCGTGTCGTGCGTGTCCTGGGGGCCCGGGGACTCGTTGGGCTTCGGGGTGCCCGGGTCCGTCCAGATCAGGTCCTCCGGTGCCCGGTGGGCGCCGTGCGGCTGCGGCAGGCCGCCGGGTCTTCCGCCGGTGGACGGGGAGCCGTCCGTACCGTCGGGGTCGCCGGAGTTGCCGGAGTCATCGGAACCGCCGGAACCGCCGGAACCGTCAGCCATCGCCGCCCCCGTGCCGGCCCCGCCGCCGGTCCGCGGTGCGGAGGCGGCCGGGGCCAGCCCGCCGGGAGCGCCGGCGGTCCCCATGGCCCCGCCGCCGCCCTGCTTGTCCCCGGTTGTCTCTTCTTGGTCTCGTATCACCAGTCACCGCCCGGACGATGGTGGCATGCGCCCTGTGCGTTCGGAGCCGTAACCCCCCGGTGTCGGCGGGGTGCGGCAGGATTGACCGGGTGAGCGAGGAGACCGGGGCGGGCGAGCTGGGGCCGTACGCGGAGAAGGTGCTGGACGCGGTGGACCTGATCCCGCCCGGCCGGGTCATGACGTACGGCGACGTGGCGGAGTGGCTGGGGGAGGGCGGTCCGCGCCAGGTCGGCCGGGTCATGGCGGAGTACGGCGCGGTGGTGCCGTGGTGGCGGGTGGTGCGCGCCGACGGGGTGCTGCTCGCCGGGCACGAGCAGCGCGCGCTGGCGGAGTACCGCGCGGAGGGCACCCCGCTGCGGACGGCCGGCCCGGCCACCGAGGGCCACCTGCCGCGCCTGGACATGCGCCGGGCCCGCTGGGACGGGCAGGGCCGGCAGGACGGCGGGCAGGGACCGGACGGCGGACGGCACGCCGAGGACCCGCCCGGCACGGCGGGCGCGGACGGCGGATGACGGCCCGAGGCTCATATCACCCAGCTTCCGGCATCGGGCGGCGGCGCGTGCCGCGGCCCGCCCGTACGGAGTACATTGCCTGACCACCACGAAACCGGCGAACCACGTGAACCCCTCTTCCCCACTTCCTGGCACTGCTGCTGGCGGCGCGCCCGAGACGGCCGGCCCGGACGCCCGGACCGGTGCCGTCCGCACCGGTGACGTACGGGCGGGCCGCCCGGGCGTCGGAGGCTACCGGCTGGTGCGCGCCCCGCTGGTGTCCGCCGCGCCTCCAGTGCTGGACGCATCCCAGCGCGCCGTGGTTGAGCACGACCGGGGACCGATGCTGGTGCTGGCCGGACCCGGCACGGGCAAGACCACCACGCTCGTCGAAGCCGTCCTGGCCCGGGTGCGGGCCGGCACCCCCGCCGACCGGGTGCTCGTCCTGACCTACGGCCGGGCCGCCGCGGTCGAACTGCGCGACCGGATGGCCGCCCGCGCGCAGCTCCTGACCGGCAGCGCGACCGCCGCTCCGCAGGCCGCCACCTTCCACTCGTTCTGCTACGGGCTGCTGCGCGCGCACCAGGACCCCGACCTGTTCGCCGAGCCGGTGCGGCTGATGTCCGGGCCCGAGCAGGACCTGATGGTCCGCGAACTGCTCGCCGGGCAGGCCCGGCTCGCCCGCGAGGGCCGCGCGAAGGTCGGCTGGCCGGACGACCTGCGGGCCGCGCTGACCACCCGCGGCTTCGCCGACGAGGTGCGCGCCGTGCTCGCCCGCACCCGCGAACTGGGCCTGGCCCCGCGCGCGCTCGCCGACTTCGCCCGCCGGATCGGCCGCCCCGACTGGCTCGCGGCCGCCGCGTTCCTCCAGGAGTACCTGGACGTCGCCGACCTCCAGGGCGTCATCGACTACACCGAACTGGTGCACCGCGCGGTCCGGCTGGTCCGGCGGCCGGAGGTGCACGCCGAACTCGCCGGGCGCTACGACGCGGTCTTCGTCGACGAGTACCAGGACACCGACGCCGCGCAGGTCCGGCTGCTGCGCGCGATCGCCGGGCAGGGCCGCACCCTCGTCGCCTTCGGCGACCCCGACCAGTCGATCTACGCCTTCCGGGGCGCCGACGTGAACGGCATCCTCGACTTCCCCACCGCGTTCCCCGGCCAGGACGGCCGCCCGGCCCCGGTCCGGGTGCTCACCGGCAACCGCAGGGCCGGGGCCGTGCTGCTCGCCGCCGCGGGGCAGCTCGCGGGCCGGATGGCGCTGCCGCGGCTGCCCGCGGCCGCGGCCCGCGCCCACCGCGCCCCGACCGCGCACCGGCCCGGCGGCGTGCTGGCGGTGCGCACCCACCCCACGCCGGGCGCCGAACTCGAGGCCGTCGCCGACGCGCTGCGCCGCGCCCACCTCGAAGACGGCATCCCCTGGACCGGCATGGCGGTCCTCACCCGCACCACCGCGGCCCTGCCCACGCTGCGCCGCGCGCTCGCCGCCGCCGGGGTGCCGATCGACCTCGCCCCGTCCGACACCCCGCTGCACGCGGACCCGGCCGTCGCCCCGCTGCTGCTGGCCCTGCGGGTGGCGGCGGAAGCGGCGGCGCAGCCGGTGCCATCGCCGGAACAGGCGTTGCCGGAACAGGCGTCGCCGGAACAGGCGTCACCGGAACAGGCGTCACCGGAGCAGGCGGCGTCGGCGGACGCGGCGTCCGGGTCCGGCGACCGCGAGCAGCAGCCGAGCGCGGACCCCGGCGGGCAAGCGGCCACGGGCGACGCCCCGCACGCCGCCCGGGCCGATACGGCACCGGGCGCGGGGGGCGGCGCGGGCGAGCACCCCGGGTCCGGGTTGTCCGTCGAGGACGCCCTGACGCTGCTCACGTCGCCGCTGGGCGGCATGGACTCTGCCGACCTGCGGAAGCTGGGCCGCGCGCTGCGCGAGGAGGAGCGGGCCGCGGGCGCGGCGGTGCCGCGCCCGTCGGACCAGCTGATCGCCGAGGCGCTGGCGCACCCGGAGCGGCTGGCGGCCCACGACCCGTCGTACGCGCGCGGCGCCCAGCGGCTGGGGGCGCAACTGGCCGAGGCCCGCACGGGTCTCGCGGCGGGCGGCACCGTGGAGGACGCGCTGTGGGCGCTGTGGCACGGGTCGCCATGGCCGGGCCGGCTGGAGCGGGCGGCGCTGCGCGGCGGCCCGGCCGGGCGGAACGCCGACCGCGACCTGGACGCGGTGTGCGCGCTGTTCGAGACGGTGGCGCGGGCGGAGGAGCGCACCGGGGGCCGGGGCGCGCTGAACCTGATCGACGAGCTGTCGTCGTTCGACATCGTGGCCGACACGCTCGGCGGCCGTACCGTACGGCCCGACGCCGTACGCCTGATGACCGCGCACCGGGCGAAGGGGCTGGAGTGGCCGCTCGTTGTGGTGGCGGGGGTGCAGGAGGGGGTGTGGCCGGACCTGCGGCGGCGCGGCTCGCTCCTGGAGGCCGACCGGATCGGCCGGGACGGACTGGCGCCGCCGCTCACCCCGGGCGCGCTGCTGGCCGAGGAGCGCCGGCTGTTCTACGTGGCGGTGACCCGCGCGCGCGACCGGCTGCTGGTGACCGCGGTGAAGTCCGCCGCGGACGAGGGGGACCAGCCGTCGCGGTTCCTGGCCGAGCTGGGCGTGGAGCCGGTGCACGTCGGCCACCGACCGCGCCGGCCGCTGGCGGTGGCCCCGCTCGTCGCGGAGCTGCGCGCGACCACCGTGGACCCGAAGGCGTCCCCCGAGCTGCGGGACGCCGCCGCGCGCCGGCTGGCCCGGATGGCCTCGCTCACCGACGACGGGTATCCGCTGGTGCCCGCCGCGCACCCGGACCGCTGGTGGGGGCTGTACGAGCCGACCCGCTCGGAGGTGCCGCTGCGCGACCGGGACCAGCCGGTGGTGCTCTCGGGCAGCGCGCTGGACCAGTTGGCGAACACCTGCGCGCTGCAGTGGTTCCTGGGCCGAGAGGTGAAGGCGGAGCCGCCGTCGACGGCCGCGCAGGGCTTCGGCAACGTGGTGCACGTCCTGGCCGACGAGGTGGCCTCGGGGCGTGCCCCGGCGGATCTGGACGTGCTGATGGCCCGGCTGGACTCGGTGTGGGACGCCCTCGCCTTCGACGCGCCCTGGAAGTCCCGGCAGGAGCGGGAGAACGCCCGCGCCGCGCTGGAGCGCTTCCTGCGCTGGCACGTCATGGAGCGCGGCCGGCAGGCGGTCGCCGGGGAGCACGCCTTCGACGTGACGCTGGAGGCGGGCGACGCGCAGGTGCGCATCCGCGGCAGCATGGACCGGGTGGAGACGGACGCCGAGGGGCAGGCGTACGTCGTGGACTTCAAGACCGGGCGGGCCAAGCCCACCGCGAAGGAGGTCGAGCGGCACCCGCAACTCGCGGTCTACCAGCTCGCCGTCCGGGAGGGGGCCGTCGACCCGCTCTTCGGCGGCGCGCGCCCGCACCCGGGCGGCGCCGAGCTCGTGCAGCTGCGGGTCGGCGCCACCCGCAAGGAGGGCGGCGACGCGCTTCCGGCGGTGCAGCGGCAGGAGCCCCTCGAGGGGGAGTGGGCGCAGGAGCTGCTCGCCGAGGCGGCCGGGCGGGTGCTGGACGAGCGCTTCACCCCGGCGGCGGGCCACCACTGCGCGCACTGCGCCTTCCGCTCGGCGTGCACGGCCCGCCCGGAGGGACAGCAGGTCGTGGAGTAGGAGAGCGGGAGTACCGGGAGGGGCAGGGGCGGGAGCGGCAGGTGAAGCGTGTCGGCCCGGCCGGATAGCCTCACTGGGTGGTGAACCGTCTCAACCGCCCTGAGCAGCTCAAGGAGCTGCTGGGCATCCCCTTCACCCCGGAGCAGATGGCGTGCATCGTCGCACCGCCGGCTCCCGGGGTGATCGTGGCGGGGGCGGGCTCGGGGAAGACCACGGTGATGGCCGCGCGGGTGGTGTGGCTGGTCGGCACCGGGCAGGTCGCGCCGGAGCAGGTGCTGGGGCTGACCTTCACCAACAAGGCGGCGGCGGAGCTGTCCGAGCGGGTCCGGCGGGCGCTGGTGCGCGCGGGCGTCACCCCGGGGGCGGCGGACGGCCCGGCGGCCCTGGACCCGGACCAGGTGCCGGGCGACCCGCAGATCTCGACGTACCACGCCTTCGCCGGGCAGCTGCTGAAGGACCACGGGATGCGGATCGGCCTGGAGCCGAGCGCGCGGCTGCTCGCCGACGCGACCCGGTTCCAGTTGGCGGCGAAGGTGCTGCGGGCCGCGCCGGGCCCGTATCCGGCGCTGACCAAGGGGCTGCCCACGCTCGTCGGGGACCTGCTCGCGCTGTCGGGCGAGCTGGCCGAGCACCTGGTGCCGGCCGAGCGGCTGCGCGCCCACGACACCCGGCTCGCCGCGGAACTCGGCGCCCTGGACCCGGGGGCGCGCGGCTACGCCTGGGTGCGGGAGGTGGCGCAGGCCACCGCAGCCCGCCGCGACCTCGCCGAACTGGCCGCCGCCTACCGGCAGGAGAAGAAGGGCCGCGACCTGCTCGACTTCGGAGACCAGATCGCGCTGTCCGCCGAGCTCGCGCTCAGCCGTCCGGAGGTCGGCGCGCTGCTGCGCGAGCAGTACCGGGTGGTGCTGCTGGACGAGTACCAGGACACGTCGGTGGCCCAGCGGCTGCTGCTCGCCGGGCTGTTCGGCGGCGGCACCGGGCACGCGGTGACCGCGGTCGGCGACCCCTGCCAGGCGATCTACGGCTGGCGCGGCGCGTCGGTGGCGAACCTCGACGACTTCCCGCGGCACTTCCCGTACGCGGACGGGCGGCCCGCCGACCGGTACGCGCTGAGCGAGAACCGCCGCTCCGGCGGCCGGCTGCTGGACCTCGCCAACGGGCTGGCCGCCGAACTGCGGGCGCGGCACGAAGGCGTGGAGGCGCTGCGCCCGGCGCCCGGCGCGGAGCGCGACGGCCTGGTGCGGTGCGCGCTGCTGCCCACCCAGGCCGAGGAGACGCGGTGGCTCGCCGACTCCGTCGCCCACCTGGTGCGCACCGGCACCCCGCCGGGGGAGGTCGCGGTGCTGTGCCGTACGGCGGCGCACTTCGCGGACCTGCACGCGGCGCTGGTGGCGCGGGACGTCCCGGTGGAGGTGGTCGGGCTGTCGGGGCTGCTGCACCTGCCGGAGGTGGCCGACCTCGTCGCGACCTGCGAGGTGCTGCACGACCCGACGGCGAACGCGGCCCTGGTGCGGCTGCTGACCGGGCCGCGCTGGCGGATCGGGCCGCGCGACCTGGCGCTGCTCGGCCGCCGGGCCCGGCTGCTGGTGCGCTACGGCCCCGGCGCCGCGGAGCCCGACCGGCTCGCCGCGGCCGTGGAGGGCGTGGACCCGGCCGAGGTGGTGTCGCTGGCCGACGCCCTGGAGACGTTCCTCGACGCCGACCCCGGCGACGACCTGCCGTTCTCCGCGCAGGCGCGGGTGCGGTTCGCCCGGCTGGCGAACGAGATAAGGGACCTGCGGCGGGCACTGGCCGACCCGCTGATGGACGTGCTGCACCGGGTGCTGGCCGTCACCGGACTGGAGGTGGAACTGGCCGCGTCGCCGCACGCGCTGGCCGCCCGCCGCCAGGAGACCCTGAACGCGTTCCTGGACGTGGCCGCGTCCTTCGCCGCGCTGGACGGCGAGGCGACCCTGCTGGCCTTCCTGGGGTTCCTGCACACCGCGGCGCAGTACGAGAAGGGCCTGGACAGCTCGCTGCCCGGCGGCGAGGACACGGTGAAGCTGCTCACGGCCCACAAGTCCAAGGGCCTGGAGTGGGACGTGGTCGTGGTGCCCGGGCTGGTCGCCAAGGGCTTTCCCAGCGAACGCGGCCGCGAGCTGTGGCCGGTCAACGCGAAGGTGCTGCCGCACGGGCTGCGCGGGGACGCCGCCACGCTGCCCGACGTGGAGGAGTGGACGAAGGCCGGGCTCGACGGCTTCCGCGCCGCGATGAAGGAGCACCAGCGGGTGGAGGAACTGCGGCTCGGCTACGTCACCTTCACCCGGCCGCGCTCCCTCCTGCTCGGCTCGGGCTACTGGTGGGGCGCCACCCAGACCAGACCGTTCGGGCCGTCGGTGTTCCTGGAGGCCCTGCGCGAGCACTGCGAGGCCGGGCACGGCGAGATCGAGGTCTGGACCGAAGCGCCGGCCGAGAACGCCGAGAACCCGGCTCTGGCCGCCGCCACCGAACCCCCCTGGCCGCTGCCGCTGGACCCCACCGCCCTGGCCCGGCGCCGCCATGCCGCCGAGTCGGTGCTCGCCGAGATCGCCGCCACCGCCCCTTCCGCGGCCGTCCCCGCCCCCACCCCGCCGCCGCCCGGTGCCCTCCCCCCGCAACCCACCCGGGGGAAAGGCACCCCCGCCCCCGAACCCGAGTCCGCACCCGCACCCGCCCCCGACGCGGACCTCCCTCCTGAGGACTCCCGCCTCGTCGCCGCCTGGGACCGCGACCTCACCGCCCTCACCGGCGAACTCCGCCGCGCCCGCGCCACCGTCCATGACGTCCCCCTCCCGCGCACCCTGACCGCCACCCAGCTCATGCGGCTGGCCGCCGACCCCGACGGCCTCGCCCGCGACCTGGCCCGCCCCATGCCGCGCCCGCCCGCCCCCGCCGCCCGGCGCGGCACCCGCTTCCACGCGTGGGTCGAGTCCCGCTTCGACACCCGGCCGCTCTTCGGCCCCGAGGAGCTGCCCGGCGTCGAACCGGGCGACGACATCGCCGACGAGCAGGACCTCGCCGCCCTCAAGGACGCCTTCCTGCGCACCCCGTACGCCGACCGCACCCCCTACCGCGTCGAGGCCGCCTTCACCCTCACCCTCGCCGGACGCCTGATCCGCGGCCGCATCGACGCGGTGTACCGGGAGCGTACGGAGCAGGCACCGGACGCCGGCGCGGACCCGTACACGGACACGGACCGGTACGCCGGCGCGGACCCGTACACGTACGAGATCGTGGACTGGAAGACCGGGCACCGCACGGACACCGCGGACCCGCTGCAACTGGCGATCTACCGGCTGGCCTGGGCCGAGCAGCAGGGGGTGCCGGTGGAGCGGGTGCGGGCGGCGTTCCTGCACATCCGCACCGGCACGCTGCTGCGGCCCGCCGGGCTGCCGGACCGGGCCGCGCTGGAGCGGCTGCTGCGCCCCGATCCGCCGGGCCCCGACGGCGGGTGACGGGGAGCGGGCGGCCGGACGGGTCCGCCGGCGCTCCCGGTACGCTGAAAACCATGCGCACGACCCCGGACAACGCCGTCCACCCGCTCCCGGCCGACCCGGCCCCGTACATCGCGGAGCACAGCGCCGCGTTCCTCGCCGAGCTGACGGACTGGCTCCGCATCCCCTCTATCTCCGCGAACCCCGACAACGCCCCTGACGTGCGCCGCAGCGCCGAATGGCTCGCGGCGGCCCTGACCCGTACCGGCTTCCCGGTGGCCGAGGTCTGGGAGACCGAGGGCGGCCCCGCGGTGTTCGCGGAGTGGCCGAGCGGCGCGGCCGACGCCCCCACGGTCCTCGTCTACGGGCACCACGACGTGCAGCCCGCGGCGCGCGAGGACGGCTGGGCGACGGACCCGTTCGAGCCGGTCGAGCAGGACGGCCGGCTGCGGGCGCGCGGCGCCGCGGACGACAAGGGCCAGGTGTTCCTGCACACCCTGGGCCTGCGCGCGCACCTGGCGGCGACCGGCCGCACCGCCCCGGCGGTGAACGTCAAACTGCTCGTCGAGGGCGAGGAGGAGTCCGGGTCGCCGCACTTCGGGGCGCTGATCAGGAAGCACGCCGACCGGCTGCGCTGCGACACCGTGATCGTCTCGGACACCGGCATGTGGGCCGAGGACACCCCGACGGTGTGCACCGGCATGCGCGGCCTGGTCGACGGCCAGATCGACCTGTACGGGCCGGACCAGGACATCCACTCCGGCTCCTTCGGCGGCGCGGTGCCGAACCCGGCCACGGAGGCGGCCCGGCTGGTCGCCGCGCTCCACGACGAGGACCGGCGGGTGGCGATCCCCGGTTTCTACGACGGTGTGGTGGAACTCACTGACCGGGAGCGGGCGCTGCTGGCGGAGCTGCCGTTCGACGAGGCGGGCTGGCTGCGCACCGCCAGGTCGCACGCGGCGCTCGGCGAGCGCGGCCACACCACGCTGGAGCGGATCTGGGCCCGGCCGACCGCCGAGGTCAACGGCATCCACGCCGGGTACGGCGGCCCCGGCGGCAAGACGATCGTGCCCTCGCGCGCGGAGATCAAGTTCTCGTTCCGGCTGGTCGCCGGGCAGGACACGGCCCGGGTGCGGGAGTTGTTCACCGACTGGGTGGCGGCCCGGCTGCCCGAGGGCATCCGGCACGAGCTGCGCTTCTGGGGCGAGGGCACCCGGCCGTGCCTGACCCCGCTCGACCACCCGGCGCTGCGCTCGCTGGTGCGCGCGATGGGCCGCGCCTTCGGCCAGGAGATCCGGTACACCCGCGAGGGCGGGTCGGGGCCGGCCGCGGACCTCCAGGACGTGCTGGGCGTACCCGTGCTGTTCCTGGGAATTTCCGTGCCGTCCGACGGTTGGCACTCGGTGGACGAGAAGGTGGATCTCGACCTGCTGTTCAAGGGCGTCGAGACCGCGGCGCACCTGTGGACGGAACTGGCCGCGGACTGGGCGGAGGAACCGTGGCCGAGCAGCCGATGACCACCGGCCGCACCGCACGGACCGCAGGCAATGCAGGCACCACCGGCACCGCACGGACCGCAGGCAATGCAGGCACCACCGGCACCGCACGGACCGCAGCCGGCACCGGCACCGCAGGGACCGCAGGCACCGCAAAGGGGAGTTGGGAAGACGCCTTGACCGAACTCGACGCGACATCGAAGCCGCTGAGCCTCACGTACACCGGGGTGGACCGCGCCGCCCACCACCGGCTCGACGAGGCGTGGCTCGCGGCGGCCTGGAGCCACCCCACCACCCGCGTCTTCGTCGTCTCCGGCGGGCAGGTGCTGGTCGAGGACACCTCCGACGGCGGCGCCGAACTCGTGATGACCCCCGCGTTCGACGCCCCCGAGACCGAGCAGCACCGCTACTTCCTCGGCATCGACGCCGAGGGCGTGCGCTACTTCGCGCTCCAGAAGGACACCCTGCCCGGGCGGATGGACGACCCGGCCCGCCCGGCCGGGCTGCGCGAGGTGGGCGGGCTGCTCTCCCCGCTGGAGGCCGGGCTGATGGTCCACGCGGTGGCGCTGGAGAACTGGCAGCGCATGCACCGCTTCTGCTCGCGCTGCGGCGAGCGCACCGTCATCGCCGCGGCCGGCCACATCCGCCGCTGCCCGGCCTGCGGCGCGGAGCACTACCCGCGGACCGACCCGGCCGTCATCATGCTGGTCACCGACGACGAGGACCGCGCCCTGCTCGGCCGCCAGGTGCACTGGCCCGAGGGCCGCTTCTCCACGCTGGCGGGCTTCGTCGAACCGGGCGAGTCCATCGAGCAGTCGGTGCGCCGCGAGGTCTTCGAGGAGGCGGGCGTCACGGTCGGCGACGTCTCCTACGTCGCCAGCCAGCCCTGGCCGTTCCCCTCCAGCCTGATGCTGGGGTTCATGGCGCAGGCCACCTCCTCCGACATCCAGGTCGACGGCGAGGAGATCCACGAGGCCCGCTGGTTCTCCCGCGAGGACCTGCGCGCCGCGTTCGAGTCCGGCGAGGTGCTGCCCCCGTACGGGATCTCGATCGCGGCCCGGCTGATCGAGCTGTGGTACGGCAAGCCGCTGCCGAAGCAGGGGGGCGCGGCGGTGGTGCGGTAGGCGGGGGAGCGGGGAAGGCCGGGGAGCCCGGGGGCCTCGGCCTCCCCGGGGCGGCGTTCACCCGGCGAGGGCGGCCAGTACGTCCTCGGTGCTGCCGGTCTCGGCGATCTTCGGGAAGACCTTCGCCACGCTGTGCTCATGGGTCGCCAGGTCCGAGTCGGTCATGGCGTCGACCGGCAGCGTGACATGGAAGCCCCGCTCGTGCGCGTCCCGGGCGGTCGACTCCACACCGCTGCCGGTGGCGATGCCGGTCACGACGACCTGCGTCACACCGAGCGCCCGCAGCCGGTCGGCCAGCCCGGTGCCGGCGAAGGCGCTGCGCGCGTACTTGGTCACCAGCAGGTCCTCCGGCCGCTGCTCCAGCTCCGGGACGAGGTCGGTCCAGCCCTCGGGGAAGGTACGGCTGCCGCGGGCGCCGCGGTCGGTACGGCCGGGCGGCGAGCCGGCGACGTTGACCAGCACGACCGGAAGGCCCCGGTCGCGGAAGGCCCGCAGCAGTTCCACCGACCGCTCCACGACGCCCTCGACGGGGTGTGCGAGCGGCAGGGGCACGATGCCGGCCTGGAGGTCCACGACGACCAGGGCGGCCGTCGAGTCGATGGCGGTGATGGGCATGGGGGGGTCCTTGGATGTCGTTCGGGATTCGGGGGGTCCAGTGCTGCCGGGCGCTGCCGGCGGCTGCCCGCCGGGTGCGGCGGCGCCGGGGGCGGGTCAGGGTGACTGGGCGAGCCGTTTGAGCAGGTCGGTGCAGGACGCGAGACGGGCGGCCTCCTCGGCGGACAGCCGCGACCCGATCGCCTGCGTCAGCCAGTCGTGCTTGGCCAGCCGCCCGGTGCGGAACTGCTCCCGCGCGGCCGCGGTCAGGCTCAGCAGCGTCTTCCGGCCGTCCGCCGGATCGGGGGCGCCGCCGACCAGTCCGGCGTCCTGGAGCACCGCGACGATCTTCGCCATCGACTGCGGGCGCATGCCTTCCGCCCGGGCCAGCGCGGTCGCCGTGGCCGGCCCGTCCCGCTCGATCCGCAGCAGCACCGACGACTGCGACCGCGTGAGGTCGCTGCCCTCCGTCTGCTCCCGCAGCTTCCGTACCAGCTGCCCGACCGCGACCCGCAACTCCCCGGCGAGCACCGCCGGGTCCGCGCCGTCCGCCTGCCTGCCGTCCATACCGGCAGGCTAGCACTTTAGACAGCCAACTACACAGTTGGCTGGCTATCTGCTGGACCGCGCCGTCCTGTGCCGCCACTCTCGCGCGCCCAGCAGCACCACGCCGAACAGCCGCGCCTTCTCCGCCGCGTACTGCCCGGGCTCGTACGCGTACCGGGCGGCGAGCGTCCGCTTGATGAGGGCGTACCGCCGCGCGGTCCCGGGGTCGGCCCGCAGGAAGTCGCGGAACAGCAGGTAGCGCCCGGCGAGCGGGGAGCCCGCGGCCACCAGGTGCAGCAGGTGCGTCCGCCGCCCGCCCGCGCTTCTGGCCAGGAGCAGCGGCTGCTCGACGGCCGGGAACACCTCGGGCGCCGGCTCGGGCGCGTATCCCCTGCGTACGAGCTGCTGCCGGGCCCGTACGGCGGCCTCGGCCGGGTCCTCGACGACCACCAGGACGTCGACGGTCGGCGCCGCGCACAGGCCCGGGACGCTGGTCGCCCCGACGTGCTCGATCGCCCGGGCGCCGGGCAGTGCGTCCGCGAGGAGGGCGCGCTCGGCGGCGAACGCCCGTGTCCACCGCGGGTCGTGGTGCGCCACGGTGACGGCGGGCGCGGGCTCGCACGCCGTGACGGCGCCGCCTTCGAGGCGGCGCACCGCGCTCCAGGCGGCGAACTGCCGTCCCCCGGGCTCGCCGGAGGCGCCGACCACCTCGACGTAGGAGGTCACACCCGCGGCCACCTCCACCCGGGCGCCGCCCTGCCGCGGCTGCCCGTCACGGCGGCGCAGGCCGACGCGGACCGTGTAGGAGCCCGGGGGCAGGGAGAGGGAGAAGCCGCCGCTCGGGCTGGTGTAGGAGGCGGAGGACCGCAGTTCCACCGGCTGGTGCGGGGTGATGTCGAGGTAGTGGTAGCCGAGCGGGTCGCCGGCCGCGGTGCGGGCGACGCCGTGCACGGCGCCGCGCCTCGGGCGCTGCGGGCGGCGGGCCGTCACCGCGCCGCCGCCCGGTGTCCGTACCTGTTCACGCGCCCCCCTGGCGTGTGCGGCGGGCGGGTGTCAGTCCTGGTGGCCCTGGGCGCGGAGGATCGCGTCGATGCGGGCGCGGTGGGCCGCCTCCCAGGCGTCGAGGGGTTCCGCGGCCTCCTTGGCGAGCTTCGCGCGGGCGTCGGCGAGGAGTTGGGGCGCGCGGTCGCGCGGGGCGACCACGATGCCCTCCTCGTCGGCCACGACGATGTCGCCGGCGTGCACCCGGACCCCGCCGCAGGTGACCGGGGCGTTCAGGGGCGTGGCGGCGGCCTTGGCACCCGGGATGGGGATGACGCCGCGGGCGAAGACGGGGAAGCGCATCTCGCGGATCTCGGCGAGGTCGCGGACCACGCCGTCGATCACGAACGCGGCGATGCCGTTGCGCTGGGCGACCGCGCAGACGTTGCCGCCCGCGACCGCGTGATCGATGTCGCCGGCCTCGACCACGACGACGGAGCCGACCGGGGCGCGGTGGATCGCGGCGTGCAGCATCAGGTTGTCACCGGGCGGGCAGCGCACGGTGAAGGCCGGACCTGCCACCCGCGGCACCGACGGCCACAGCGGCCGGATGCCGATGTCCATGACCTGGGCGCGTTCGAGCAGGTCGGCGAGCGTGGTCGGCGGCACATCCTGGAACCCTGCGGTCTCGTCCACGCGCCCGACCGTAGCACCGGCGGTACCGGTATGTGCCGGCGTGCGCAGGCGCGAGGGCGCCCCGGGCGCCGGCGGGCGCCCGGGGCAGCGGCCCGGGGGAGGGCCGGTCAGGCGCTCAGGGCCTGGGAGACCTGCGCGAGGCTCGGGTTCGTCATCGTGGACTTCTTGCCGCTGGGCGCCACCACGAGGACGGTCGGCACCGTCTGGTTGCCGCCGTTGGCCTCCTCCACGAACTTCGCCGACGCCGGGTCCTGCTCGATGTTGATCTCGGTGTAGGCAATGCCCTCCCGGTCGAGCTGGCTCTTCAGCCGGCGGCAGTAGCCGCACCAGGAAGTGCTGTACATCGTCACGGTGCCGGACATGTCGTGATCCGCTCCTCGTCCAGGGTCCTCAAGTTGCCTCGGTCCGGGAACGCCGGACGAGGTCTCGGCATTCCCGGCAACGCCCCGGCCCCGGCGCGCATTCCGGACCGGGGCGGGACACCCGGTACGGGCCGGGCTGTGGACAACCCGGCGGGGCTGTCGCCGGAACCTGGCACAGTGGCGGTGTGACTGCGACAACCCACGACTCGCTCTTCCCCGCGATGCCCGACTCCGCGGACGCGGTGCTCGACGGACTCGACCCCGAGCAGCGCGCCGTCGCCACGGCCCTGCACGGCCCGGTGTGCGTGCTGGCCGGCGCCGGCACCGGCAAGACCCGTGCGATCACCCACCGGATCGCGTACGGCGTGCGCGCCGGCGTCCTCCAGCCCGCCACGGTGCTGGCGGTGACGTTCACCGCGCGCGCGGCGGGGGAGATGCGCGGCCGGCTGCGGCAGCTCGGCGCGGGCGGGGTGCAGGCACGGACGTTCCACGCCGCGGCCCTGCGGCAGTTGCAGTACTTCTGGCCGCGCGCGATCGGCGGCGAGATGCCGCGCATCATGGACCGCAAGGTGCAGCTCGTCGCGGAGGCCGGCGCCCGCTCCCGGATCAGGCTGGACCGCAGCGAACTGCGGGACGTGACCGGCGAGATCGAGTGGTGCAAGGTCACCCAGACGGTGCCGGAGGAGTATCCGGCCGTCGCCGCCAAGACCTCGCGCGACGTGCCGCGCGACCCGGCCGAGGTCGCGCGGATCTACGCGACGTACGAGCAGCTGAAGCGCGACCGCGGCCTGATCGACTTCGAGGACGTCCTGCTGCTGACCGTCGGCGTGCTCCAGGACCGGCCGGACGTGGCGGAGACCGTCCGCTCGCAGTACCAGCACTTCGTGGTGGACGAGTACCAGGACGTCAGCCCGCTCCAGCAGCGCCTGCTGGAGCTGTGGCTCGGCGGCCGCGGGAATCTGTGCGTGGTCGGCGACGCGTCCCAGACGATCTACTCGTTCACCGGCGCCACCCCGGACTACCTGCTCGGCTTCCGCACCCGCCACCCGGACGCCACCGTGGTCAAGCTCGTCCGGGACTACCGCTCCACCCCCCAGGTCGTCGGCCTGGCCAACGGCCTGCTCGCCCAGGCCCGCGGCCACGCCGCCGCCCACCGGCTCGAACTGGTCTCGCAGCGCGACCCCGGCCCCGAGCCGGTGTACACCGAGTATCCGGACGAGCCGGCCGAGGCCGAGGGCGCCGCCCGCCGGATCAAGGACCTGATCGACGCCGGGGTGCGCCCCAGCGAGATCGCGGTGCTCTACCGGATCAACGCCCAGTCGGAGGTGTACGAACAGGCGCTGGCCGACGCCGGTGTGCCCTACCAGCTGCGCGGCGCCGAGCGGTTCTTCGAGCGGCCCGAGGTGCGCGAGGCGGGCATGCTGCTGCGCGGCGCCGCCCGCGCGGCCGCCGACCCCGGCGAGCAGCCGGAGACGATCCCGCAGCAGGTGCGGGCCGTGCTCAGCTCGCGCGGCTGGGCCTCGGAGCCGCCCGCCGGTTCGGGCGCGGTGCGCGACCGGTGGGAGTCGCTGGCGGCGCTGGTGCGGCTGTCGGAGGACTTCGCCGCGGCCCGGCCCGACGCGGTGCTCGCGGACTTTGTCACGGAGCTGGACGAGCGGGCCAACGCGCAGCACGCCCCGACCGTGGAGGGCGTCACCCTCGCCTCCCTGCACGCGGCGAAGGGCCTGGAGTGGGACGCGGTGTTCCTGGTCGGCCTGACCGAGGGCACCATGCCGATCACCCACGCCAAGACCGACGAGCAGATCGAGGAGGAGCGCCGCCTGATGTACGTCGGGGTGACCCGGGCCCGGCTGCACCTGTCGATGTCATGGGCGCTGTCGCGTTCGCCGGGCGGGCGCGGCGGGCGGCGGCCCTCTCGCTTCATGGACGGGCTGCGGCCGGGCTCCGCGCCGCGGGGGGCTCGGGGCGCCGGCGGCCAGGGCGGCGTCGAGCGCGGTGCGGGCGGGCGCAGCCGGCGGCGCGGCCCGGTGCTGTGCCGGGTGTGCGGGCGGACCCTCTCGGACGCGGGCGAGATCAAGCTGATGCGCTGCGAGGACTGCCCCTCCGACCTCGACGAGGCGCTGTACGACCGGCTGCGCGGCTGGCGGACGGAGCAGGCGAAGGCGCTCGGCCAGCCCGCCTACTGCGTCTTCACCGACAAGACGCTGCTGGCCATCGCCGAGGTCCGGCCGTCCGACGAGCAGGGGCTCGCCGCGATCCCGGGGGTGGGGGCCAGGAAGCTCGACAAGTTCGGGGCCGAGGTGCTGGCACTGTGCACCGGCGATGCGCGCGATGAGGTCGAGGACGCCGGGGACGCCGGGGACGCCGAGGGTCCCGCCGCCGACGACACTGCCGCCGCCGACGACACCGACGACACCGCCGACGGGGGGCCGGAGGAGGCTTCGGACGAGGTCGGAGCGGGTGCGGTGGAGGCGTTTCCCGCGGACGGGGAAGAGGCCGCCGAATCTTCTTCGGAAGAAGCCGAAAAATAGTTTGCGCATCCCGCAGGAGTCCTCATAGCCTGCGGGAGCACGGTCGGGAGCGGGTCTTCCAAGAGCCGCCAAGACTGTGATGTACTAGGCAAGTCCGGTTTACCGCCCTTACGAGACGCCGAGAGGAGGCGAGCACAGTGAGCACCTTCACCACCATCACCAAAGTGACCGATCGCCCGGTCGCCGCTGCCGCCTGCTCGCTCGACGTCTCCATGGTCTCGCTGCGCGGCACCGGTCTGTCCCTCGCCTCCGCTCTGCTGCCGGTTCTGCCGCTGCGGGCGCGGAGTGAGCGACCGACCGAGGCGCCCGCGGTAGCGGCGGCGAAGGCACAGGCGACTGCCTATGCCTTTACCTCCGCGGCCGTCGGCGCCGGCGCGATCAGCGCGATCTCCGCTATGCGCGGTGCCAATGGTGCCGATACGGCCATTGTCACCGGCCTGGTGAACGGACAGCAGGAAAAGCAGACGCAGCACGGTAGCTGGGCCTTCCGCGGGCCTGAACCCTGGAGCGATCCAACCTGACAGCGAGTCAGGTCGGCACCCTCTCAGGGCCGCGGAATCCCACACCGGGAACCGCGGCCCTTCTGTTTTCTCCACCCGAGATCGCTGTCTTCGCAGACAGGACAACCGAAGACCGGCCCACCGGCCGAACCGACAGACGAGGAACGAACACCGTGCATTCCGCCCCGCACGACACGTCCGGACTTCAGCCCGACCTGACCGGGACGCCCACCGGCGACCTCACCGACCGCCCGCCTCTCGGCTCCACCGCCGGGAACCCCAGCACAGACCCTCCGGAGAAGACCTTGCTGCCCCTCACCGAGCTCGACGACGAGATCGAGCGACTCGGCGTCCCCGTCCCCTGCCGCACCTACGACCCCGAGGTCTTCTTCGCGGAGTCCCCGGCGGACGTGGAGTACGCCAAGTCCCTCTGCCAGACCTGCCCGGTCCGCGAGGCCTGCCTCGCCGGTGCCAAGGACCGCCGCGAGCCCTGGGGTGTCTGGGGCGGCGAGCTGTTCATCCAGGGTGTCGTGGTGCCCCGCAAGCGGCCGCGTGGCCGTCCGCGCAAGAACGCCGTGGCGGCATGAGCACGCGCGCCGTGTTCCGCGCCCGGCCCGGCACGATCGACCGGCCCCTGACGCACGACCCGAAGCACCGCGACTCCAAGAATCAGGCCCCGATGACAACTCCCCGCACCGATCAGCCCGCACGCACCTCCGACGCCATGGCGTCGACCCAGAACAGGAACCTCGAAATGCAACTCATGCCAGAAGCCCTGGCACGTGCCCATATGCAGGACCGGCTGCGCGAGGCCGAACGCGAACGCAGGTCCCAGCACCTGATCGCCGCCCGCCGCTTCCAGCGCCGCGCCGAACGCGCCTCGCTGCGCGCCCGCCGCGCACTGGCCATGGCGGTCATGCAGTAACGCGCACCACCACCCACGCCCGCGCGCGGGTAGCCGGGATGCAGTAACGGCCCCCCGGCACCTGTGCAACGGCACTGACCACCTACGATCCCGCGGGACCGGCCCGACCAGGGCCGGTCCCGCGGTGCGTTGCCGCGGCGCGGCCCCCTCCCGCGGAGGTACCGTCAACCGGTGGATCACAAACCCGATCAGGCCACGACGGCGACCGGCACAGCGTCCGGCGCGACCACCCGCACCGCGTCCGGTACGAGCTGCGGCCGCTGCGGCACCGTTGCCGATACCTTTCCGCTGAGCTGGGCCTGCTCCGTCGAGAACGGCCGGCGCCGCTACTTCTGCGACACCTGCGTCCGCCGGCACCTGCGCAGCATCGAAGGGCGCCTCGACTCCGCCTGGTGGTAGCTCACTCCGGCGGCGCGGTGTCCTTCGGGGCGAACCCGGGCAGCCACTCCGCCAGCTCCGCGCGCAGCCGCACCTGGGCGCCGAGCTGGCACAGCACCCCGACCGTGCTGAGTGTCACCCGGTGGATCAGCAGATACGACGGCGGCAGGTTCAACTGCTTGCCCAACTGGTGGGCCGGCGAGCGCGGATCGGCGATCCGGGCCGCCTGCGCCCGCATCCACGCCCGGTCGAACCGGAACTCCTCCTGCCCGGCCGGCTCGATGATCGGCAGCAGGTAGTCCAGTACCGCCTCCGCGTCGAGCTTGATCGTCGGCTTGACGAACCCCTCCGCGCGCAGCATGCGGTACACCTCGTCCGCGTCGCCCGCCAGCGCCAGCCGCAGCGCGGTGCCGATCGGCAGCGGCAGCCCCTCCGGCAGCCGGTCCACGGTGCCGAAGTCCAGCACCCCCAGCCGCCAGCCCGCCGCCGGGCCGTCGTCGGTGAGCAGCCGGAAGTTGCCCGGGTGCGGGTCGGCGTGCAGCAGCCCGGTCCTGGCCGGGCCGGCGAACAGGAAGTGCGCCAGCAACTGCCCGGCCCGGTCCCGCATCTCCTGGCTGCCGTCCGCGATCACCTCCGACAGCGGCACCCCGCCCATCCACTCGGTGACCAGCACCTGGTCCGCCTGGTGCACCACGTCCGGCACCTCGACGTCGGGGTCCCCGGCGAACTCCCGCGCGTGCGCGTGCTGGGCCGCCGCCTCCAGTTCGTAGTCCAGCTCCTCCGCGATCCGCGCCCGCAACTCCGCCAGCAGCGGCTTCACGTCCATCCCCGGCACCAGCGGACCGAACAGGCGTGCCACCCGGCCCAGTTGCGACAGGTCGGACAGCAGCGCGTCCCCGGCCCCCGGATACTGGACCTTCACCGCGACCTGGCGGCCGTCGCTCCACACCGCCCGGTGCACCTGCCCGATCGACGCGGCCGCGGCCGGGGTGTCCTCGAAGGACGTGAACAGCGAGCGCCAGTCCTTGCCGAGCCGCTCGGCCAGCACCCGGTGCACGGTGCGCGCCGGCATCGGCGGCGCCGCCTCCTGGAGCTTGGTGAGCGCCGCCCGGTACGGTCCCGCGACGTCCTCCGGCAGCGCCGACTCGAAGACCGACAGGGCCTGCCCGAACTTCATCGCGCCGCCCTTCAGCTCACCGAGCACCTTGAAGAGCTGCTCCGCGGTGCGCTCCTGCAACTCGGTCGCGACCTCGTCGGCCGGCCGGCCGCCCAGCCGCTTGCCCAGCCCGAGCGTGGCCCGCCCGGCGAAGCCCAGAGGAAGCGCGGCCAGCTTCGCGGTGCGAGTCACCGCCTTGCGCGGAAGATCAGACATGCGCCCCCTCATTTCCCGTCGGTCACATGGCCATTGTGCCTCCCTCCGCCGCCGGCGGACCGTGCCGATCAGCGCCGATCGACCGCGGAACGCCGTCCCGGGCCGCCTCCGCCCCGCCCCGCGGGCCCGCACAGCCCCCGCCCGGCGGGCCCGCACCCGGCTCCGGCCCGGCCTTCGCGACCCCTCCTCCCGCATCCGCTCCGCCCTCCGGCGCGTCGGCCGGCCGGTCCCGCTCCACCGCCCCGCACCCGCACCGGCCGTCCGGCACCAGCGCCCGCACCCGGGTGGACAGCCGGGCCAGCGACAGCTCCACCCGGGCGCCCGCGCTCGGCGGCAGCCGCCCGTCCAGATAGGCCAGCACATGCGACGCCGCCAGCCCTGCCACCGCCGTGGCCAGCGCGATGTCGCAGGCCGGCACCGCCGACGGGCGCCCGGACCGCAGCTGCGCCAGCACCCGGGGCAGCGCCGGGTCCCGATCGGCCAGCGCCAGCCCCTGGCACTCGCCGCAGCCGCTCCACCCGGGCAGCACCAGCGGCCCGACCAGTCCGGTGCCCTCCAGCACCCCCGCGTACAGGTGCGGAACGCCCGAGGCCACCAGCCGGCGCGCGTCCTCCACGTCGGGCGCGTACGCGAGCAGGCCCTCCCGCGGGGCGACCACGACGACCGTGCCCGGCGGGCGCGTGCGCGGGCCGGCGTCCGGTCCGGCCCGGCCGTGCCCGCGGGGCATTCCGGGAGCAGCCCGGCTGACCACACCGCGTCCCGCGGCGTCCCGCCGCTCACCCACCTGGTCGGCCGGGAAGCCCGCCGGGCCGATGTCCCAGGGTTCGACCCGACCGGTGTCGGCCACGTCGACCGAGCCGACCCCCGCCGCCGACAGCACCGCCGCCACCGCCGCGCCCACCCGCCCCGCCCCCAGCACCCGCACCCGCGACGCGCGCCGGTGCCGTATCCGCAGCGCGCCCTCGCCCGGGGCCGGGTGCACCACGGACAAAGCGGCCAGGTCCGGGCGCAGCCGGTCCAGCATGTCCGTGCGGTGCCGCAGCGCCCCGGACAGGTCGGCGTGCGCCGAGGCGTCGTCCAGCACGCCGCCCTCCGCCAGCATGCCCAGCAGCCTGCGGACCCGGTCGGGCCCCAGCCCCAGCGCCTCCGCCTCGCGGGCCAGCACGTCGGCGCTGCGCGTGCCGTCCAGCAGCGACAGGAAGCCGGCCGCCGGGCCGTCCACCGGCTCCAGCACCACCGCCCGCTCCGGGTCCACCCCGAACTGCACGCACTCCTGGTCCCGCCAGCTCCTGCGCAGCGCGCTCTTCAACATCAACCGCATGGCTCCGCCCTCTCCACCCGCCGGGCAGGACCGGGCCGACCCGGGCACGCCACCGCGCCCGTCTCCGCAAGCCCGCCCGGACCCACCACGACCGAATCAACCGATCACTCTCGGTGACCGCTGGCTCCACTGTGCCCGAAAGCGCGCTCGACCCGGCGAAAGTTGTCCACAGGCTGTGAGGAATAGTCGTTCAAGATGAGCACAAAACGAGGTGATGAGCGGGGCAACCGGCCTGGAGGCGGGACTTTCGCCGGGTACAGCGGGTAACGTCGAGCTGTGTCCGCTGACCCTGCCCATGACATCGCAGACCAGCCCGCCCGCGGCACCCGGGCGGGCGAGTCCGGCGGGCCGGGCGGGCCGGCCGTGACGGGCCCGGTCGAGGTGCGCCGCAGCGCCCGCCGCCGCCGTACGGTGTCCGCCTACCGGGACGGCGACCGTACGATCGTGCTGCTGCCGGCCCGGATGTCCGCGGCGGAGGAGCAGCGCTGGGTGACGGTGATGCTGGACAAGCTCGCCGCGCAGGAGAGCCGCCGGATGCCCGGCGACGACGAGCTCGCCGCCCGCGCCGCGCGCCTGTCGGAGCAGTACCTGAACGCCCGGGCCGTCCCCGACACCGTGCGCTGGGTCACCAACCAGAACTCCCGCTGGGGCTCCTGCACCCCGGCCGAGGGCAGCATCCGCCTGTCCCACCGGCTTCAGGGCATGCCCGAGTACGTCATCGACTACGTGCTGCTGCACGAGCTCGCGCACCTGCTGGTGCCCGGCCACGGCCCGCGGTTCTGGAAGCTGCTGGAGAACTATCCGCGCACCGAGCGCGCCCGCGGCTTCCTCGAAGGGGTCGTCGCCGCCGAGCGCCTGCCGCACGCGCCCGCCCCGAGCGAGGACTGACACCGCCGGGACCGCACCGGTACCTGGCTGGTACGAGCCGGTGATGGCCGCTTCCGGTGCAAGCGGTTAGCCTGACGCAACGCACCGGGACGCAGGGTGTGTGCACAGCGGCGCGCCGAGCCGGACGACAGGCGGAAATGGGGGAAGTTCGCGCATGGCCAGGGAGTTCCAACGTGGCCACAAGGCCAGGATCAGTGATCTGACCGCGGGCAGGGATCTCTACGTGGGCGTGCAGATCACCGCTCCCGGCCTCACGTTCGACATCAGCTGCTTCGGGCTCGACGCCGACGAGCGGCTTTCGGACGACCGCTACTTCGTGTTCTTCAACCAGCCGAAGTCGCCGGAGGAATCGATCCAGCTGCTGGGCGCGCAGGCCGGGGACACCGAGTCCTTCCGGGTCACCCTCGACAAGGTCCCCGACGCCGTGCGGAAGCTGTCCTTCACCGCCACCATCGACGGCGACGGGCAGATGTCGCAGATCTCGCCCGGCTACATCCGGCTGGTCGCCGGGGGCGAGGAGGTCGCGCGGTACCCCTTCACCGGCGCGGAGTTCAGCACCGAGCGCGCGGTGATGCTCGCCGACGTCTACCTCAAGGACGTGTGGCGCTTCGCCGCGGTCGGCCAGGGCTTCGACGGCGGGCTGGAGGCGCTGCTGCGGAACTTCGGCGGCGAGGTCGCCGAGGACGAGCCGGCCGCCCAGGAGCCGCAGGCCGCCCCGGGGTTCGCCCCGCCCGGCGGCGCACCGCCCCCCGCCCCCGGCTTCGCGCCGCCGCCCGGACCCGCCGCGGCGACCCCGCCGCCGCTTCCGGCACCGGCACCCGCGCCGGCACCCGCCCCCGCGCCGACGCCCCCGCCCCTTCCCGCGCCCGCGTTCGGCACCCCGCCGCCCGGGCCCGCCGCGGGCACCCCGCCGCCGCTGCCCGGCGCCGCCGCCCCCTCCATCCACCAGGCGCCCACCATGGTCGGGCCGCTGACCCCGCCGCCGGCCCAGGCACCGCCCTTCGGCCAGGTACCGCCCCCGTCCCCGCCGCCCGCCTTCCCCGGCCAGGCCACCCCGCCGCCCTTCCCGGGGCAGCCCGGCCCGCCGGGCCCGCCGACGGGCGCCCCGGGCGGATACGCGGTGCCGCAGACACCCACCCTGGCCGCGGGCATCTCCGTGTCCATGCAGAAGTACCGCGAGCAGCCGACCGGCCGGCGCTGGACGCAGCAGAACCCGAAGATGATGCGCGCCGACCTCGGCCAGGGCGACGGGCAGCCGGTGCTGGCCCGGCAGGGTGCCATGGTGCTCTACCAGGGCAGGGTCGACTTCGGCTACAAGGGCGCGGGCTTCCGCGGCCGGGTCGTCGGCAACATGACCGGCCAGGAGATGCAGCTCATGCGCTGCACCGGCGCCGGCCAGGTCTTCTTCGCGGAGAACGCCTCCTACCTGCACCCGGTGGAGTTGCAGGGCGACGCGATCTGCGTCTCCGCGGAGAACGTGCTCGCCTTCGACGAGGGCCTCCAGTACGAGGTGCGCAGGATCGAGGGCCACGGCATCCCGGGCGGCGCGCTGTTCACCATGCAGTTCCAGGGCACCGGCACGGTGGTCGTCAAGACCCACGGCACCCCGGTGGTCCTGCCGGTCACCCCGACCACCTACGCCGACAGCAACGCGATCGTCGCCTGGTCGGCGGGCTCCCAGGTGATCGTCTCCAGCCAGGTGCGGCTGCGCAGGAGCGCCTACCCCGGGCACAGCGGCGAGACCGTGAACCTCCAGTTCCGCGGCGCCCCCGGCAACTTCATCGTCGTCCAGCCCTACGAGGTGTGACCCGCCATGGACCAGCAGATGATCGCGGGTTACGCCCCCAGGCCGGTCACCGCCCGCATGGAGAACCACGGCTCGTCCATGCTCAAGGTCGCCATGGCCACCGGCCAGGACCTGTACGCCAGGACCGGGTCGATGATCGCCTACGAGGGCTTCATCCAGTACGAGGCGAACCCGCCCGCGGTGCGGCAGATGGCGGCGTCCTGGCTGACCGGTGAGAGCGCGCCGGTGATGAAGTGCAGCGGCGACGGCCTGCTCTACCTGGCCGACTACGGCGCCGACGTGGTCTGCCTCAACCTCGCCGACGAGTCGGTGTCGGTCAACGGCACCAACCTGCTGGCCTTCGACGCCCACCTGCAGTGGGGTGTCGAACGGGTCAAGGGGCTGGCGAAGTTCGCCGGCCAGGGCCTGTTCAACGTGGCGGTGACCGGCACCGGATGGGTCGCGATCACCTCGCGCGGCACCCCGATCGTGGTGGACTGCGGCTCTGGCGCCGACGAGACGTATGTCGACCCGGACGCCCTGGTGGCCTGGTCGTCGGGGCTGAAGATGAAGGCCAAGCGCAGCTTCAAGGCGTCGTCGCTGATCGGGCGGGGCAGCGGCGAGGCGTTCCAGATCGCCTTCTCCGGCCAGGGCTTCGTGGTCGTCCAGCCCAGCGAGGACAGTACCGACCGGCTCCGGGCCCGGGGCTGAGGGGGAGCGAACACATCATGCAGAGCCCGCTTTTCGCCTTCACCGAGGTCCAGAACCAGGACCACTACAGCCTCCAGAACTCCTACCTGCTGCGGGTCCGGCTCGACGGCAACACCGGCCCGGACTGCCTGGCGCGCAAGGGCGCGATGGTCGCCTACCAGGGCATGGTCGAGTTCGACGGGGAGTACCAGCCGCACCACCAGCGCCGCGCCGCGCGGGCGACCGGCGAGGGACTGGACCTGATGCGCTGCTCCGGCCAGGGCACCGTGTACCTCGCGAACCTCGCCCAGCAGATCCACATCCTGGATGTCGACCACGACGGGATCACCGTCGACAGCGCCTACGTCCTGGCCCTGGACTCCGGGCTGCACTGGGACGTCGTCGCGGTCGACAGCCAGTACGGCATGGCCGGCACCGGGCAGTACAACGTCGCGATCGCCGGGCAGGGCAAGGTGGCCCTGATGACTTCGGGCAAGCCGCTGATGCTCCCGGTCACCCCGGAGACGTACGTGTCCTGCGACGCGGACGCGGTCGTCGCCTGGTCGACGTCGCTGCGGGTCCAGATGCAGGCGCAGACGAGCAGTTCGTCGGTCTTCCGGCGGCGCGGCAACACCGGCGAGGGCTGGGAGCTGAACTTCGTCGGCCAGGGCTACGTCCTGGTCCAGCCCAGCGAGATGATGCCGCCGCAGAACGTCGAACTGCACGGGCTGCGCGGCCAGTACGGCATCGGGGCCCAGGGCGGCAACCAGGGCAACGCGTGGGGCGGCCGCTGACGGCTTCGGCCGCGCGAAAGCCGTCGCAGCAACAGGTAAGGGGCGCCGTCCCAAGACGGCGCCCCTTACCTTTCGGCTTGTTCCGGCGGCTGCCCTACAGCAGCGCCAAGGTGCGCGCCATCAGGGTGCGGACGGAGCGGTCCGGCAGCTCCGCGACCTCGTCGAAGCTGAACCAGCGCAGCGCCAGCGACTCGTCGCTGACCGCCTCGGTGGCACCCGGGGGCGCCACTGCCGCGTACTGCACGTCGAAGTGCCAGGCGCACGGCACCAGGTGGCGGTCGAGGTTCACCGGGCCGGGCACCAGGAGGTCGAGCCCCTGGATGCCGGACTCCTCGGTGCCCTCGCGCAGGGCGGCGCCCGACAGCGAGAGGTCCTCCGGCTCGCAGTGCCCGCCGGTCTGGAGCCATGTCCTCAGCTTGGCGTGCAGGGTCAGCAGGACATGCTGCCGCTCGGCGTCCAGGATGAGCACGCTGCCGGTGATGTGCCCGTCCTTGCACGGCTTGCCCATGCCGTCCGGGTGGGCGGCCAGGTGCGCGAGGTACGCGTGGCGCAGCTCATCCTGGCCGGCGTCGGGGGCGTGCCAGTTCTCCAGGACGCCCACCGCGTCCTTGTGCAGGGTGCTCACTTGCCGCTGTCGCCGTCCTCGTCGCCGGAGCCCTCGGCGGGCTTGCCGCCGCCCGCGGAACCGCCGTCCTGGCCCGGTGCGGGCTTCTCCGGCTGCTCGGGGGCCTGGTCCGCGGATTCGCCCGCGGGGCCGGTGGCGCCCTTGTCCAGGCTCGTGGGGGCCCCGCCGGCGGCCTCGCCGAGCAGCTTGTCCAGCTCGGAGAAGTCCAGCGAGTCGCGGTGCACGAAGCCGTCGGGGTCGTCCAGGTCGGCCGCCGTCGGCAGCATGTCCGGGTGCGCCCACAGCCCGTCGCGGCCCTCGGCGCCGCGGGCGTCGGCGAGCGAGGCCCACAGCCGGGCGGCGTCGCGCAGCCGGCGCGGCCGCAGTTCGAGGCCGATCAGGGTGGCGAAGGTCTGCTCGGCCGGGCCGCCGCTCGCCCGGCGGCGGCGCAGGGTCTCCCGCAGCGCGCCCGCGGACGGCAGGTGCGGCGCGGCAGCCTCGTGCACGACCGCGTCCACCCAGCCCTCGACGAGCGCGAGCGCCGTCTCCAGCCGGGCCAGCGCCGCCTTCTGCGCCGGGGTGTCCTCGGGCTGGAACATGCCCTGCTGCAGTGCTTCCTGAAGCTGCTCGGGCTGCGTCGGGTCGAGCTGTCCGACCGCCTCCTCCAGGCGGGCGGTGTCGACCTTGATGCCGCGCGCGTATCCCTCGACGGCACCGAACAGGTGGGCGCGCAGCCACGGCACGTGGGCGAACAGCCGCTGGTGGGCGGCTTCGCGCAGCGCCAGGTAGAGCCGCACCTCCTCCTGGGGGATGCCCAGCCCGTCGCCGAACGCGGCCACGTTGGCCGGCAGCAGCGCGGCCTTCCCGGACGGGCCGAGCGGCAGCCCGACGTCGGTGGAGCCGACCACCTCGCCGGCCAGGGTGCCGAGCGCCTGCCCGATCTGGGAGCCGAACATCGCGCCGCCCATGGACCGCATCATGCCGAGCAGCGGCCCGGTCATGGCCTGCATCTCCTCGGGCAGCACGTCGCCCATGGCGCCGGCCACCCGCTCGGCGACCGGGTCGACCAGGTCCTTCCACACCGGCAGGGTCGCCTCGACCCACTCGGCGCGGCTCCAGGCCACCGCGGTGCCCGCGCCGGAGGGAAGGGACGTCACGCCGTCGAGCCACAGGTCGGCCAGGCGGATCGCCTCCTGGACCCAGTCGCGGTCGGCGCGGCCGACGGTCGCGTCCTTCACACCGTCCGGGGTGCCCTGGGCGACGGTCTGGCGGGCGATGTCCTTGGCCATGTCCCAGTTCACGGGGCCGCCGTCATAGGAGAGCATCTGGCCGAGCTGCTGGAAGGCCGCGCCCAGGTCACCAGGGTTCATGGAGCCGAACATCGCCGCGAACGGGTTGTCGCCGCCGCCCGCGCCGAAAGGACCGGCGCCGCCGAAGCCGAAGGGGTTCGGCTGGCCGCCCTTGGGCTGCTTGCCCTCGTCCCCGTCCTCGGGCTCCTCGGGAGGGACGCCGAATCCGAATGGGATGTCACTCACGGGATTCCTCGGATCTGTGTCGTGATGGGCTGTGTCGGGGGCCGGTTCGTGGTCGGGCCTGCCCCCCGGCCGTCGCCGGTGCGGCGGAGCAGGAACTCTCGCACACCGGGCCCGGTGTGGTGGGCTCTACCTCCAGCGTAGACACCTGTCCGGCAGGATGGCGCTGTACGTATCTGAGACAACCGTGGGAGACACCCGGTGAGTTCCCCAGAAGCACACGTTCGCCCAGAGCGGAGTCCCGGTCGGGCCGGGTCCGGGCCGGTGGTCGCGATCACTGGCGCGGCTTCCGGGGTGGGGCGCGCGCTGGCCCTGCGGCTCGCCGAGTCCGACCAGGTCAGGAAGGTCGTCGCGATCGACGAGCGGCGCGGCGAGGTGCCCGGGGCGACCTGGCGGGTGCTGGACGTACGCGACCCGGCGATCGCCGAGAAGCTGCGCGGCGCGTCGGTCGTGGTGCACCTGGCGCTCGACCTCGACCTGGAGTCCGACCCGAAGGCCCGCTCGGCGTTCAACGTGCGCGGCACCCAGACCGTGCTCACCGCGGCCGCCGCGGCCGGGGTGCACCGCGTCGTGCTGTGCACCTCGGCGATGGTCTACGGCGCCCAGGCCGACAACGACGTGCCGCTCGCCGAGGACGCGCCGCTGCGCGCCACCTCCGAGGCGAGCTTCGTGGACGACCTGCTGGAGATCGAGCGGCTGGGCCGGCGCGCCCCGCGCGCCCACCCGGGCCTCAATGTGACGATCCTGCGCCCGGCGGTCCTGGTGGGCGACACCGACACCGCGCTGACCCGCTACTTCGAGTCGCCCCGGCTGCTGGTGGTGGCCGGCAGCCGCCCGTGCTGGCAGTTCTGCCACGTCGAGGACCTGGTGTCGGCGCTGGAGTTCGCGGTGCTGGAGAAGGTCGACGGCGAGATGGCGGTCGGCTGCGACGGCTGGCTGGAGCAGGAGGAGATCGAGCAGCTGTCCGGCATCCGCCGCATGGAACTGCCGGCCGCGGTCGCCTTCGGCGCGGCGTCCCGGCTGCACCGCCTGGGCCTGACCCCCTCGCCCGCCGGGGACCTCGCCTACACCATGCACCCCTGGGTGGTCAGCGGGCGCAAGCTGTACGAGGCGGGGTGGCGGCCCCAGTGGTCCAACGAGGAGGTGCTCGCCGAACTGCTCGCCGAGGTCGAGGGACGCAACTCCGTCGCAGGGCGCCGCCTGGGCCGCAAGGACGCCACCACCCTCGGCGCCGCGGGCGCGACCGTCGCCCTGATCGGCGCGGCGGCCGTGGTGCGCAGCGCACGCCGCCGCCGCGGACTGTGAGGCAGGATGAAAGGCATGGCACCCGTGTTCGGTACGCCCGGCGAGTCGGCCGGTCCGTCGCAGTCCGCGCCCCTGGGCGGAGTCCTGCCCGCCGTACGGCTCCTCGCGATCCGCGACACGCCTCTGTCGGTCGACGAGGTCCTCGCCGCGGTCGGTGACGACGCCGCGGGCGGCACCGCACTGTTCGTGGGCACCGTCCGCGACCACGACGGCCGCCCCGACGCCCAGGTGACGGGCCTGTCGTACTCCGCGCACCCCACCGCCGAGGCGGAGCTGCGCCGGGTCGCGGAGAAGGTCGCCGCGGACTTCCCCGTACGGGCGCTCGCGGCCGTGCACCGGGTCGGCGACCTGCGGGTCGGGGACATCGCGGTGGTCGTCGCCGTCGCCTGCGCGCACCGCGGCGAGGCGTTCGCCGCCAGCCGCCGCCTCATCGACGACCTCAAGCGCGAGGTGCCGATCTGGAAGCAGCAGACGTTCTCCGACGGCGAGCAGACCTGGGTCGGCGCGTAGCGCCCCGCGGCACCAGGGGCCCCTGTCGGCCGGGACCACCGGGCACCGCCCGTTAGTGGTACTTCCGGTTGCGTAACCCCGCGCCCCGGCCGAACGTTGACCTACCGCGTGGTTAATCTGCTCATAGGTCTGATTAACCTCGTTTGGGCCATACGGGATCGGGGAGTTCGCAGTGGCAGCACTCACTTGGTTGCTCATTCCGGTGGCCGCGGCGGTCGCCGCCGCCATCTGGGCCCGCTGGGCCGTCCGCCGGCGCCGCACCGGGGACGGTGCCTCGCTCGCCGGATACGAGCGGTTCCGGCAGGCCATGCAGGCCACCGCGGCGGTGCCGAGCGCGGCCGCCGGCGCCCCTGTGCGCGCGGCCGACAGGGACGTCGTCGTGGACGGAGAAGGGGACTCACCCCGCGGGCCGGTTGTCGGACCGGTCCCGTAGGGTCGGGGCATGTCACGCCGCACCGCGACGCTCCTCGCCTCGACCCTGACGCTGATAGCGCTGCTGTGCGTGGCGCTCGTGACCCCGACGCCGTACGCGGAGATGTCACCCGGGCCGACGGTGAACACCCTGGGCAGCTACGGCGGCGACAAGGTCATCGACATCTCCGGCCACAAGACGTATCCCACCACCGGCAACCTGAACATGACGACGGTGCGCGTCACCGGTGCCGACTACCGGATGAACCTCGTGGAGGCGGTGCTCGGCTGGGCCCGGCACGACGACAAGGTCGTCGAGCACGACACCATCTACCCCCAGGGCCAGACCGCCGAGCAGGCCGACCAGGAGAACGCGGAGGAGTTCAGCCAGTCCCAGGACAGCGCCAAGGTCGCCGCCCTGGCGGAGCTGAAGATCCCCGTGCAGTCCCGGGTGATCGTCTCCAGCGTGGTCAAGGGCGGCGCGGCCGAGGGCCTGCTGCACGCCGGCGACGTGATCAAGGCGGTGGACGGCCACCAGGTCAGCGCGGCCGACCAGGTGGCGACCTTCGTGACCAAGCACTCCCCGGGTGAGAAGACCGTGTTCACCGTGGTCCGGGCCGCCGACGTCAAGAAGAAGTCGCCGCCGGTCCAGCAGGTGACGATCACCACCCGCACCTCCGACGACACCGGCACCAAGCGCGCGGTCGTCGGCATCACGGCGGGCGTGGAGCACCTGTTCCCGTTCACCATCGACATCCGGCTCGCGGACGTCGGCGGCCCCAGCGCGGGCATGATGTTCGCGCTCGGCATCATCGACAAGCTCACCCCGGAGGACCTCACCGGCGGTGCGTTCGTGGCCGGCACCGGCACCATCGACGACAACGGGAACGTCGGCCCGATCGGCGGCATCAGCCTCAAGACGATCGGTGCCCGCGACAAGGGCGCGAAGTACTTCCTCACCCCGGCCGACAACTGCGAGGAGGCCGCCGAGGACATCCCCAGCGGCCTCACCCTGGTCAAGGTGAAGACCCTGGACGACGCCATGGCGGCGCTCAAGGACATCCGCAGCGGCGCCACCTCGAAGCTGCCGAGCTGCAAGAGCTGACCGGCAGGGCGCCGGCCTCCAGGGCGCCGGCCGCCGGTGCGGTGGCGCCCTCCCCGGGCCCTACTCCTCGAACGTGGCGCTGAGCGCGTCCGCCAGCCCCGGCACCAGGTCCTTGCCGGTCAGCACCTCCGTCGCGGAGTCCTTCTCGCGCAGCCGCACCGCCGACTCGCGGCTGCCGTCTCGCAGCACCCCCACCGTCATCCGCACCTCCTGGCGCTCGGGGTGCGCCGCCACCCAGGCGGTCAGCGCCTTGCCGTCGAGGCCGGCGGGGATCGCCGCCTCCGCCGACGGCGGCAGCATCAGCCGCTCCACGGTGAGCGCGCAGCCCGCGATCACATCCGGCCAGGCGATGGTGGCCAGGAACTCGTCGAGCGCCTGGCCGGCGGGCAGCTCGTCCTGCTCGATGGGGGTCAGGCCGGCGTCCGCGGAGTCGGCGTCGGCCAGCCCGAGCTGGTCGGCGAGCGCGGGCTCGCGGCTGCGCAGCTGTGCGGTGTCGACGAGGGCGAACAGCCGCGCGGGCCGGTCCCAGCCGAGGCCCGCCGCATAGGTGTCGATCTCCAGGACGGCGCGGGTCAGGGGGTTCGCCGCGAGCGGCGCACCTTCGGTCGCAGTGTTGGACATGTCAGTATCCTCCCCCTTCTCCGGCCGGAATCGGGAACCGGCCAATGCGTCGAGAAGTTGCACCCTATGGGGGTCCGACCCGGGGCGCCCGAGACCAGCGACCAGTTCGAGGTGCGCACCGTGGTATTCGACATGCCGGAACGCGACGCGGGCGGAGGGGCGTTCGCACCTCGCTTCCCCGTCGGCCGCCCGTCGCGCAGAGCCCGTGCGCTGCTGGTCACCGCGGGCGTGCTGGCGGCGCTGATGGTCGCGTTCGTGATGTTCGCCGGCTTCTGGACGGACCTGCTGTGGTACAGGTCGGTGCACTACGCGTCGGTGTTCCGCACCCTGGCCGGCACCCGGGCCGCGCTCTTCTGCACCTTCGGGCTGCTGATGGCGCTGGCGGTCGGCGTGAACATGTTCCTGGCGTACCGGCTGCGCCCGCTGCCGGGCGCGATGTCGGCCGAGCAGCAGAACCTCGACCGGTACCGCACCGGGATCGCGCCGTACCGGACCTGGGTGCTGCTCTCCGTCAGCACGGTGGCCGGGCTGCTCGCCGGCGGATCGGCCGCCGCCCACTGGCGGCTGTGGCTGCTGTACGCCAACTCCACGCCGTTCCACACCAAGGACCCGCAGTTCCACAAGGACGTCTCGTTCTACACCTTCGACTTGCCCTGGTACCGCTTCCTGCTGGCCTTCGGCTTCGCCGCCCTGGTGCTGTCCCTGGTGGCAGCCACGCTGGTGCACTACCTGTACGGCGGCCTGCGGATCACCTCCCCGGGCGCGCGGGCCGGCGCCGCCGCCACAGCCCACCTGTCGGTGCTGCTGGGCCTGTTCGTCGCGCTCAAGGCGGTCGCCTACTGGCTGGACCGCTACTCGCTGGCGGTGAAGTCCAGCGGGATCAGGGCCACCGACGACTGGACCGGCCTGCGCTACGTCGACGCCAACGCCTACCTGCCGGCGAAGACGATCATGTTCGGCATCGCGCTGATCTGCGCGCTGCTCTTCTTCACCACGCCCTGGCGCCGCACCTGGACGCTGCCGACCGTCGGCTTCGGCCTGATGCTGCTCTCCGCGATCCTGATCGGCGGCCTGTACCCGGCGATCGTGCAGAAGTTCCAGGTCCAGCCCGACGAGGCGGCCAAGGAAGCGCCGTACATCCAGCACAACATCGACGCCACCCGCGCCGCCTACGGCATCGACGGCACCGTGGAGTCCGACTACAAGGGCACCAGCAAGGCGTCCGACGCCAAGCTGCGCACCGACGCCGGAACCGCCGCCTCCATAAGGGTGCTGGACCCCGACGTCGTCTCCCCGGCCTTCCAGCAGACCCAGCAGTCCGGCAGCTACTACTCCTTCCCCGCCACCCTGGACGTCGACCGGTACACGGTGGACGGCAGGGAGCAGGACACCGTGGTCGGCGTCCGGGAGCTCAACGTGAAGGGCATCCCGGAGAAGAACTGGATCAACGACCACTTCAAGTACACCCACGGCTACGGCGTCGTGACGGCCGAAGGCACCACCGTGACCGGCAACGGCACCGCCGCGGACACCGCGGCCGCCGCGGGCTCCGGTACGGCCGGCGGTGTCGACCTCACCGGGCAGCCGGTCTACACCGAGCAGGGCCTGCCCACCGCCGGGGACCTCGGCTCCTACACCCAGCAGATCTACTTCGGCGAGCAGACCACGCAGTACTCGATCGTCGGCGGCCCCACCAAGGAGCTGGACTACGCCGGCAAGAAGCACGAGGTGACCACCACCTACCGCGGCAAGGGCGGGGTCAGCCTCGACAACCCGGTCACCAGGGCGGCGTACGCGGTGACCTTCGGCGAGCCGAAGATCCTCTACTCGGGGGCCATCGGGCACGGTTCGCAGATCCTGTACGACCGCACCCCCAAGCAGCGCGTCGAGGCGGTCGCGCCCTGGCTGACGATCGACGGCGACCCGTACCCGGCGGTGGTCGGCAAGCACGTGGTGTGGATAGTCGACGCCTACACCACCACCGACGAGTACCCGTACTCCTCGCGTACGACGCTCGGCGCCGGCGGCGGCCAGGGGTCGGGGCAGCACCAGGTCAACTACGTCCGCAACTCGGTGAAGGCCACCGTGGACGCCTACACGGGCAAGGTGACGCTCTACCAGTGGGACACCCAGGACCCGGTGCTCAAGACCTGGATGAAGGCGTTCCCGCACACAGTGCGGTCCAAGAGCACGATCCCGGCGGGACTCATGGCACACCTGCGCTACCCCGAGGACCTGTTCACGGTGCAGCGGCAACTGCTCACCCAGTACCACGTCACTAAGGCCGCGCAGTTCTCCACCGGCAGCCAGGTCTGGCAGGTGTCGGGCAACTCCGCGTCGAAGTCGGGCAAGGCGGCGCCGCCGTCCTACCTGAGCCTGGAGATGCCCGGCCAGAGCACGCCGCGCTTCTCGCTCACCTCCACCTTCACCCCCAAGAAACGCGGCACCCTGGCGGCGTTCGTCGCGGTGGACTCCGACGCGACCAGCCCCGACTACGGGACGATACGACTGCTGGAGACGCCGACGAACGACCCCGTGGAAGGGCCGCGACTGGTGCAGAGCAAGTTCGACTCCGGCTACGCCCAGCAGATCTCCCGGCTGCGCGGCAAGGACTCCACCGTCGAGTACGGCAACCTGCTCACCCTGCCGCTGGACGGCGGGCTGCTGTACGTCGAGCCGGTCTACCTGCGCGGGGCGGACATCGACTACCCGCTGCTGAAGAAGGTGTTCGTCAGCTTCAACGGGCGCACCGCCTTCGACGACACCCTCGACGAGGCGCTGGACGCGGTGTTCGGCACCAGCGATGCGACGCCGGCGCCAACACCTACGACGCCGACGACATCTACGACGCCGACGACGCAGCCGGCCTCTTCGGCGCAGGCCGCCGCGAAGGGCTCCGGCGGCTCCTCCGCGGCTCCCTCGGGCGCGTCGGCGGACCCCGGGGTGGAGGCGGCGCTGACGAAGGCCCAGAAGGCGTACGACGACGCGCAGGCGGCCCTGCGCAAGGACGACTGGACGGCGTACGGCACGGCCCAGCGGCGGCTGGGCAGGGCGCTCCAGGAGGCGCGGCGGGCGGAGGAGGCGGCCGGAGCGGCGGCCGTCAACCTCGCCAAGTCCCCGGCCACGCCTTCGAAGGCGGGCTGATCAGGTGACGTCCCGCGCCGTGGTACGGTTGATCCACAACGACGCGGGGTGGAGCAGCTCGGTAGCTCGCTGGGCTCATAACCCAGAGGTCGCAGGTTCAAATCCTGTCCCCGCTACCAAGGCGGCCTGGGGTCTCAACGGACCTCAGGCCGTTTTTTCATGCCCGCAGGCCGGTTGCCGAGGGCCGCGTCTAGCGGATGGCAACCAGGCGTGCGGTCAAGGAAGTTCGGGTCACTTCACTCATTTGTGTGACCTCGGGTTTACGGTGTTTGGTCTAGCGTCTTGTCGGGAAGTCGATAAAACGCCGAAGTGACCAAGCGGGGTGCGGTATACCAGGTGTACGCCGCTGACAGGTGGTGCAACGATGGGGCTTATGGGGGACGGTGCAGGTCTGCTGAACACTCGTCAGAACCGCGAGGAGCGGGAGCCGACGGGCCGTAAGGCCATGACCGTGGCCGGACTGCTGCCGGCGCCCCGCAGCGGCGAGTCCACGGGACAGGACGCGCCCGTACCCGACGACGCCTCGACCGCCGTGCCGCCCCTGCTCACCGAACTGCCCGACGAGGACACCCTCGCGATGCGCGAGGAGGCCGAGATCGAGGCCCGGCACCGGTCCGCCGCCGACGCCGGCGACGCCCGGGCGATGAGCGCGCTGGGCACCCTGCTGCTGCGCCGCGGCGACCTCGACGGGGCGGAGCCCTACCTGCGGGGCGCCGTCCGGGACGGCGACCGCGCCGCCGCCAACAACCTCGCCCTGCTGCTGCACCAGCGCGGGCACGCCGACGAGGCCGCCGGATGGTGGCGGATCGCCGCCGTCGCCGGCTCCGCGCCCGCCGCCCACGCCCTCGGCCGCCACCTGCGCGAGCGCGGCGACGAGCCCGGCGCCGACTACTGGCTGCGCCAGGCCGCCGAGGCCGGCCACGCGCTGGGCGCGTACGCCCTCGCCGACCTGCTCGACCACCAGCGGGACATCGCCGCCGAGCGCTGGTTCCGCGTCGCCGCCGAACAGGGCCACCGCGAGGCCGCCTACCGGCTGGCGCGGATCTGCTCGGTCCGCGGCCAGGAGCGCGAGGCCGAGCAGTGGTACCGGCAGGCCGCCGCCAAGCGGCACCGCCGGGCCGCGCTCCGGCTCGGCACGCTCCTGGAGGAGCGGGGCGAACTCAAGGAGGCCGAGCACTGGTACCTGACGGCCGCGCGCGACGGTGAGGCGCGCGCCGCCTGCGCGCTGGGCTTCCTGCTGCGCGACGCCGGGGACCTCGACCAGGCCGCCACCTGGTGGCGGCGCGCGGCCCAGGCCGGGGAGGGCAACGCGGCGAACGCGCTGGGCGCCCTGCACGCCCAGGAGGGCGAGACGCAGACCGCCGAGCGCTGGTACCGCACCGCCATGGAGGCCGGCGACGTCAACGGCGCGTACAACCTCGGACTGCTCTGCGCCGGCAACGGCCGGGACACGCAGGCCGAGCAGTGGTACCGCAAGGCCGCGTACGCCGGGCACCGCGAGGCGGCCAACGCGGTCGCCGTGCTGCTCCTCCAGCGCGGGGACGCGGCCGGCGCCGAGCCGTGGTTCTCCAAGGCGGCCGAGGCCGGCAGTATCGACGCGGCCTTCAACCTCGGCATCCTGCACGCCTCCCGGGGCGAGGACGCCACCGCGCGGCGCTGGTACGAGCGCGCCGCCGCGGCCGGCCACGCCGAGGCCGCGCTCCAGGTCGCGATCGCCCTCCAGCGCGAGGGCGACCAGCACGCCGCGGAGCGCCACCTGCGCTGCGCGGCCGGCGGCGGCAGCGCCGAGGCGGCCTTCCGGCTCGGCGCGCTGCTCGACGGCCGCGAGGAGGGTGCCGCGGAGTCCGCCGGGGAGGCGGAGGAGTGGCACAAGCGGGCGGCGCGCCAGGGGCACCGCCGTGCCCAGGTGCGGCTCGGGATGGGGGCGGCCAAGCGGGGTGACGTGGTCGAGGCCGCGCACTGGTACCGGCTCGCCGCCGAGGCCGGCTCGCGCAACGGGGCGTTCAACCTCGGGTTGCTGCTGGCGAGGGAGGGGAGCGAGCCCGAGGCCGCGCTGTGGTGGGCCCGTGCGGCCGAGGCGGGGCACGGGCGGGCGGCGCTGCGGATGGCGCTGCTCTCGGCGCGGCGCGGGGATCTGCCCGCCGCGCAGTCCTGGTGTGCCCGGGCGATCGACTGCGGGCCGCCCGAAGTGGCGGAGCGCGCCGCGCGGTTGACGGCGGCGGTCTCCCACGAACTCACCGCGTGAGGAGCCTGAGCGGTCCGCCCGGGCTGCCCGCAGCCGCCTGCTCCCGGACCACCTGCCGGCGGGCGGGCTGGTCACGCCGTTCTCTCCCGGAGCTTCGCCGGGGAGGGGCCCACGCGCCCCTGGGCAAGGGACGGGTCTTCCGCGGCTGGTGGGTGGGCGCTTCGCGATTCCCTGCCTCGGCGCTTCGCCTGACGACCCCGTCCGTTGGCGGGCCGGGGGGAATGGATTTGGTGGGGTGAGTGGGGCGGGGTATGGTGAAGGCACAACGACGCGGGGTGGAGCAGCTCGGTAGCTCGCTGGGCTCATAACCCAGAGGTCGCAGGTTCAAATCCTGTCCCCGCTACCACGTAGGACGTAAGCCCGAAAGCAACTGCTTTCGGGCTTACGTGTTGTTCGGGCAAAGTCCGGGTGAAGCTGCTTGGTCGGGGGACGGGTGGGGCGGGACGATGGGGGCGGAGAGTCGCGCAAGGCCGGGAGGCGGGGTTGCTGCGCAGACGGCGTCGGGTAGCGGGGGTGGGCGTTTCCGCGGAGTGGGCGGCGGAGGCGGCGCGGTGGGGTGCGTGGTGCGAGGGGGTACGGGAGGGGCGGCGGGATGAGGATGCGCGGGTGTTGTGGGGGCGGTTGAGGGAGGCGGCGGCGCGGGGGCCGGCGCAGAGCCGGGCCGCGGCGGTGGAGGCGTTGGGGCGGGCGCCGGCGGAGTTGCTGACGCGGCTGGACCGGGTCGCGCGGGTGGCGGGGCCGGGGCCGACCGGTTTTCTGCCGGCCGATCTGCTGGGCGGGCTGGTGGGGGCGTTGGACGCGGACGGGCGGGTGCGGCAGGCGGCGGTGGAGGCGTTGGCCGCGTTCGGGGGCCCGCTGCCGGCCGCGGCGCTGGCGGTGCGGGCGGCGGACTGGGTGCCGGAGGTCGCCGCGGGGGCGCGGGTCGCGCTGCGCTCGCGGACGGCGCCGGACGAGGCGCCCGCGGTCGTCGGGGTGCTGCTGCGGGTCGCGGGGCGGCGGCGGGCGCGCGGGCTGCTCGCGGAGTACCGGGCGGTGCTGGCCGAGCCGGCGCAGCGCCGGGCGGTACGGGCGCTGGCGGCGCACCCCGACCCGCGGGTGCGCCGCTTCGGGGTGGAACTGGCGCTGGACCTGGGGGAGTACGTCCGCGGCGACCTGCTGCGTACGGCGCTGCACGACGCGGACCAGGCGTGCCGGCGGATGTGTGCGCAGCGGCTGCTGGAGCTGGACCCGGAGCAGGCCGGGCGGCTGTTATGGGCGAGCGGCGCGGGGGTACGCGAGTTGGCGGTCTCGGCGCTGCCCGCGGACGTGCCGGCCACGCGGCTGGTGGCGCCGTTGGCGGACCGGGCCAGGATGGTGCGGGCGCAGGCGCGGTGGAAGCTCTACCAGCGCGGTGAGCCGCCCGCGGAGGTCTACCGCAAGCAGTTGCGCAAGGCGGTGAAGTCCGCGGACGCCGGGCCGGGGCTGCTGGCGGGGCTCACCGCGGGGTTGGGGGAGTGCGGGGACGCCGCGGACGTGGAGTTGCTGGCCAGGGTGCTGCGGGACCCGCGGGCGGGGGTGCGCCGGGCCGCGGCGCGGGCGGTGGGGCGGCTGGCCAGGCCCGGCGAACTGGTGCCGCTGCTCGGGCCGTTGGCCAATGATCCGGACCCCGGGGTGGCCCGGGAGGTGTTCGAGGCGCTGCTGCGGGTGCCGCACGAGGTGCCGCCGGAGACGCTGTGGATCGGGCGGACCAGGACCGAGCCGGCGGTGCGCAGGCTGGCGGAGCTGATCGGGGTGCGGCGCGACGCCGCGGAGATCCGGACGACGGACCCTACGCGCAGTCGGGGCAGAGCCCGCGGTAGGTGACCTCGGCGGAGGAGACGGTGAAGCCGAAGCGCTCCTGCTCGGGGAGGGCGGTGAGCGGGTCGCCGGTGGGGTGCACGTCGCGGACGGTGCCGCAGTTGGCGCAGACCAGGTGCTGGTGCGGGCGGTGGGCGTTCGGGTCGTACCGCTTGGCGCGGCCGTCGGTGGCGACCTCGATGACCTCGCCGATGCTCACCATCTCGCCGAGGGTGTTGTAGACGGTCGCCCGGGAGATCTCGGGGAGCCGGGAGATGGCGCGCGCGTGCACCTCGTCGGCCGTGAGGTGCACGTGGTCACCGTCGAGCACCTCGGCGACGACTCTCCGCTGCGCGGTCATGCGCCAGCCGCGCTCGCGCAGTCGTTCCAACAGGTCGCTCATGCGTGCCAGCTTAACAGTCGGGGTCCAGAGGGCGGATCTCATCCATGAATGACTCAGGTCTTGACTTAGACAATGTCTATCGTAGGATCGAGTCCGGCACCGATGGTGAGGACGGCGGTGGCCGAGGGACGAAGCGAGATCAGGGAGGCATCAGGTGACTGCTCAGGAGACGGGTCCGCTGACCACGGAGTCGGGTGCGCCCGTCGCGGACAACCAGAACAGCGAGACGGCCGGCCCCGGCGGTCCGGTCCTGGTGCAGAGCCAGCACCTGCTGGAGAAGCTCGCCCACTTCAACCGCGAGCGCATCCCGGAGCGGGTGGTGCACGCGCGCGGCGCCGGGGCGTACGGCACCTTCACGCTGACCCGGGACGTGTCGCAGTGGACCCGGGCGGCGTTCCTGTCGCAGGTCGGCAAGGAGACGGAGGTGTTCCTGCGGTTCTCCACCGTGGCGGGCAACCTCGGCTCGGCGGACGCGGTGCGCGACCCGCGCGGCTTCGCGGTGAAGTTCTACACCGAGGAGGGCAACTACGACCTCGTCGGCAACAACACCCCGGTGTTCTTCATCAAGGACGCCCTGAAGTTCCCCGACTTCATCCACACCCAGAAGCGCGACCCGTACACCGGCTCCCAGGAGGCGGACAACGTCTGGGACTTCTGGGGGCTGAGCCCGGAGTCCACCCACCAGGTGACCTGGCTGTTCAGCGACCGCGGCATCCCCGCCTCCTACCGCCACCTCAACGGCTACGGCTCGCACACCTACCAGTGGAGCAACGAGGCGGGCGAGGTCTTCTGGGTGAAGTACCACTTCAAGACCGACCAGGGCATCAGGAACCTCGCCCCCGACGAGGCCGCGCGGCTGGCCGGGAGCGACCCGGACTCGCACCAGCGCGACCTGCGGGAGGCCATCGAGCGCGGCGCGTACCCGAGTTGGACCGTGCAGGTCCAGGTGATGCCGGCCGCCGACGCGGCGACGTACCGCTTCAACCCGTTCGACCTCACCAAGGTGTGGCCGCACGCGGACTACCCGCCGGTCGAGATCGGCCGCCTGGAGCTGAACCGCAACCCGGAAAACGTCTTCGCCGAGGTCGAGCAGTCGGTCTTCAGCCCCGCGCACTTCGTGCCCGGCATCGGCCCGTCCCCGGACAAGATGCTCCAGGGCCGGCTGTTCGCCTACGGTGACGCGCACCGCTACCGCGTCGGCATCAACGCCGACCACCTCCCGGTCAACCGCCCGCACGCCACGACGACGCGTACCTACGGCCGGGACGGCCACCTGTACGACGGCCGCCACAAGGGCGCGAGGAACTACGAGCCGAACAGCTTCGGCGGCCCCGCCGAGACCGGCCGCCCGCTGTGGGAGTCCACCGCGCTCACCGGCGCCACGCAGTACGCCGCCGCGCCCGCGCACGCCGAGGACGACGACTTCGTGCAGGCCGGGGACTTCTACCGGATGCTCGACGAGGACGCCAGGGCGCGCTTGATCGACAACCTCGCCGGCGCGCTCGCGCAGGTCTCGCGTGCAGACATCGTCGCGCGCGCGATCGGCAACTTCCGCGCTGCGGACCCCGACTACGGCAAGCGGCTGGAGGCCGCGGTCCAGGCCCTCCGCGGCTGAAACCGGCGCTTGACCGTACACCGGAGGGGGACCGGACGCCATGGGGCTCCGGTCCCCCTCCGGTCATGTCCGCGCGTCATGTCCGCGCGTCGGGCCGGAGCGGGGATCAGGCCGGGACGGCGCTGCGGGCGGGCGCCCACAGGCGGATGATGTCGCGGACGGACACCACGCCCACCGGATCGCGGCCGTCCAGCACGATCAGGTGCCGGAAGTTGCCGCGGACCATGGCGGAGGCGGCCTCCTCCAGCGTCCACGCCGGTGCGGCGAAGACGACGTCGGTGGTGGTGTGGTCGTGCGCGTGCTCGTGGTCGGGGTCGAGCCCGGCGCCGACCGCGTCGAGGACGTCGCGCTCGGTGAGGATGCCGAGCCCGCAGGTGTCGGGATCGAGGACGATGGCCGCGCCGATCCGGCGGGCGGACATCAGTCGGGCGGCTTGGCGGAGGGTGTGGGCGGGGCCGATGGTGAGTACCACCGTGCTCATTGCGTCGCTGACCAGCATGGGGGGGACCTCCAGGGGGTGGAACCGTCCGCGCGGGCCGTGGGGGCCTTCCGTGAACGGTTTCACAAGTTCACAAGCGAGGGTGATGTCATGGTTACACACCGTGCCCTCGCCGTGCAAGGGTCAGATCCGCCCCAAGTACCCCAGCAACTCCTCGTGCAGCAGCCCGTTGGACGCCGCCGCGTTGCCGCCGAACGGCCCCGACTCGCCTTCCAGCGAGGTGAACCGGCCGCCCGCCTCCCGCACGATCACGTCGTTCGCCGCCATGTCCCAGACGCTCAGCTCCGGTTCCGCACAGATGTCCACCGAGCCCTCGGCGACCATCATGTACGGCCAGAAGTCGCCGTACCCGCGGGTCCGCCAGCAGTTGCGGGTCAGGTGCAGGAAGCCCTCCAGCCGGCCCGCCTCCTCCCAGCCGGACAGCGAGGAGTACGCGAAGGACGCGTCCGCCAGCCGCCCGACCCCCGAGACGTGCAGCCGGGTCGCCGAGGACAGGCTGCGCCCGGTGTAGGCGCCGCCGCCCTTCGCCGCCCACCAGCGCCGGCCGAGCGCGGGCGCGGACACCACGCCGACCACCACCTCGTCGCCGCCCTCGCCGCGCACCGCGAGGGAGATCAGCGTCGCCCACACCGGCACGCCGCGCACGTAGTTCTTGGTGCCGTCGATCGGATCGACGATCCACCGGCGGGCGCCGCCGCCCTCGCTGCCGTACTCCTCGCCGAGCACCGCGTCCCGCGGCCTGGCCCGGGCGAGCTGGCCGCGGATCAGCTCCTCCGCGGCCTTGTCCGCCTCGGTCACCGGCGTCAGGTCGGGCTTCGTCTCCACCTTCAGGTCGATCGCCTTGAACCGCTCCATCGTCGCGGCGTCGGCGGCGTCGGCGAGCACATGGGCCAGCCGCAGGTCGTCGTTGTAATCGGGCATGGCCCGAACCTATCGATTCGGCCAGGTCCGGGGCCATCACGTCCACGGCCCCGCCACACGACCGCCACCGGCGCCGCCCGCCGCGCGGCCTTGACAGGGTGCCCGCCCGCACCGATCCTTCTCGGCACGCCCGCCGCCCACGACGCCTGCGGTACTGGGGAGGCAACGATGCCTACCGTGCGCGAAGCACTCCTCGAAGCGGCGTCCACCGCGCTCACCGAACGGGCGTGGAACGAGGTCCGGATGGTCGAGGTGGCCGCGGCCGCGGGTGTGTCCCGGCAGACCCTCTACAACGAGTTCGGCGGCAAGGACGGGCTGGGCCGCGCGCTGGTGCGGCGCGAGGCCGAGCACTACCTCGCCGGGCTCGACGAGGTGCTGGCCCGGGCCGCGCGCGCCGGCGGCGACGCCGGCGACCGGATGGCGGCCGCGGCCGGCTGGACGCTGGGCCGCGCCCGGCGCAGCCCCCTGGTGCGGGCCGCGCTCGCCGGGGACCAGGGCCCGCGCTCCCGGCTGCCGCCGCTGCCCGACCTCGCCGACGCGCTGCGGGCCCGGGTCACCGCGGGCCTTGCCGCCGCGGCGCCCCGGGTGCCCGCCGCGGAGCTCGCGTGGGCCGGCGACACGGCGGTCCGCCTGACCGTCTCGTACGTCGTCGCGCCCGCGCGCAGCGACGAGGAGGCGTGTGCGCGGATCGCGCGGATGGTGCGCAGCCTGCTGGTACGGCACCGGCACTGACGGCACGTCAGGACGATCCGGGCGCGCGGTCCCAGGCGCGCGGGCTCAGTGCGAGGAGCCGGAGATCTGAAGGCCGATCACGCCGAGGATCACCAGCGAGATCGACACCAGCTTGAGCGCGGAGACCAGGTCGCCGAGGAACGCCATGCCGTAGATGGCGGTGCCGGCCGCGCCGATGCCGGTCCACACCGCGTACGCCGGGCCGACGTCGAGGCGCTTCAGGGAGAGGGTCAGCAGGCCGAACGAGCCGAGCGCGAACAGGCAGAAGGCCACCGTCGGCCACAGTCTGGTGAAGCCGTGCGACAGCTTCAGGCACACCGCGAACCCCGTCTCGAAGAGCCCCGCGACCACCACGAGAAGCCAGGGCATCGGGTGCCTCCGTATCCGTATCCGTCGTTCCGCGTACCGCGTTGGGCTGTGCGTCGCACGCGTGTGTTCGGAGCCGATCATCACACAGACGGTGCGGGGAACCGATGGGGGTACCGTCAGTGCCTGCGTGCCGCGGTGAGCTTCACGCCGTCAGTCGCCTTCGTGGCGCTCGCGGGTGGCCAGCAGGCGGCGCAGCGAGTCCAGCCGGGCGGGTTCGGCGTGGCCGGCCGCCACCCAGGCGTCCAGCGCGCAGTCCGGCTCGTCGTGCGAGCAGGCGCGCGGGCACTCCTCGGTGCCGGGCACCAGGTCGGGGAACGCCTGGATCACCCGCGACGGGTCGATGTGCGCCAGGCCGAACGACCGCACCCCCGGGGTGTCGATCACCCACCCGTTCTCGCCGGGCAGCGGCAGCGCGAGCGCCGAGGTGGTGGTGTGGCGGCCGCGGCCGGTGACGGCGTTGACCACACCGGTGGTCCGCTGCCGCTCGACCAGCGCGTTCACCAGCGTGGTCTTGCCCACCCCGCTGTGCCCGACCAGCGCGGTGACGTGCCCGGCCAGCCGCTGCCGGACCTGCTCCACCCCGCCGGTCAGGAAGTCGTCCCGGTTGGTGACGACGTACGGCAGGTCGAGCGCGCCATAGGTCTCCAGCAGCGGCTCGGGCGGCGCCAGGTCGGACTTGGTGAGCACCAGCAGCGGGGTCAGGCCCGCGTCATAGGCGGCGACCAGGCAGCGGTCGATCATCCGCGGGCGCGGCTCGGGGTCGGCGAGCGCGGTGACGATGGCCAACTGGTCGGCGTTGGCGACCACCACCCGCTCGTAGGGGTCGGTGTCGTCGGCGGTGCGGCGCAGTACCGAGGTGCGCTTCTCCACCCGCACGATGCGCGCCAGGGTGTCCTTGGCGCCCGACAGGTCGCCGACCACGGCCACCCGGTCGCCGACCACCGCCGACTTGCGGCCCAGCTCGCGCGCCTTCATCGCGGTGACCTCGCGGTCCTCGACCAGGACGGTGAGCCGGCCGCGGTCCACGGTGAGCACCATGCCCTCGGCGGCGTCCTCGTGCTTGGGGCGGATCGAGGTGCGCGGGCGGGTGCCCCGGCTGTTCGGGCGGACCCGGACGTCGTCCTCGTCGGGGTTCTTGCCGTAGCGGCGCATGGAGGTCAGCTCCGTCCCTGCCCGGCGCCGGGACCCGCGGGCCCGGTGCCCGGGCGGGCCAGCATGCCCGTCCACAGGTCGGCGAAGTCCGGCAGCGTCTTCGCGGTCGTCGCGATGTCCTCCACCTCGACGCCGGGCACGGCCAGCCCGATCACCGCGGCTGCCGTGGCGAGCCGGTGGTCGTCGTAGGTGTGGAAGACCCCGCCGTGCAGCGCGCGGGGGCGGATCACCAGGCCGTCGTCGGTCTCGTGGACGTCGCCGCCCAAGGCGTTCAGCTCGGCGGCCAGCGCGGCCAGCCGGTCGGTCTCGTGCAGCCGCAGGTGGGCGATGCCGGTCAGCCGGGACTCGCCGTCGGCGAGCGCGGCGACCGCGGCGATCACCGGGGTCAGCTCGCCCACGTCGCCCAGGTCGGCGACGAGCGGACGCAGCCGGCCGCTGCCGGCGAAGGTCAGGCCGTGGTCGGTCAGCTCGCAGGAGCCGCCCATCCGGGTGAAGATGTCGCGCAGCGCGTCGCCGGGCTGCGCGGTGACGCGCGGCCAGCCCGGCACGGTGACGCGGCCGCCGGTGACCAGGGCGGCGGCCAGGAACGGCGCCGCGTTCGACAGGTCCGGCTCCACCGTCAGGTCCCGGCCCAGCAGCGCGCCCGCCGCGACCCGCCAGACACCGGCGGTGCCGCCGTCCTCGGGGGCGTCCACCTTGGCGCCGGCCTTGCGCAGCATGTCGACGGTCATCCGGATGTGCGGCACCGACGGCAGTGACTCGCCGGTGTGCCGCAGCTCCAGGCCCTTGTTGAAGCGCGGCCCGGACAGCAGCAGGGAGCTGACGAACTGCGACGAGGACGACGCGTCGATGTCCACCGCGCCGCCGGACAGCGACCCGGCGCCGTGCACGGTCATCGGCAGCGCGCCGCGGCCCTCGTCGTCGATCCGGGCGCCGAGCGCGCGCAGGGCGTCGATCACGCCGTGCAGCGGGCGCTCGTAGGACCGGGCGTCGCCCTGGAAGCGGACCGGGCCGTCGGCGAGCGAGGCCACCGGCGGCAGGAAGCGCATCACGGTGCCCGCGTTGCCGACGTCCACGGTGGCCGGGCCGTACAGCCCGGCGGGGATGATCCGCCAGGCCTCGCCGCCGTCGGGGTTGACCGTTTCGTCGATCTGCACGCCCATCGCGCGCAGCGCGTCCGCCATGAGCACGGTGTCGCGGCTGCGCAGCGGGCGGCGCAGCCATCCGGGCTCCGCGGACAGCGCGGCGAGCACCAGGGCGCGGTTGGTCACCGACTTCGAACCCGGCACGTGGACGGTGGCGTCCACGGCGGCGGGCGCGGTCGGGGCCGGCCACAGATCGGTCTGCGGGGTGCTGTCGGTCATGGGCAGCAAGCCTAGTGGCTCAGGTCAGGGGAGATGAGCCGACGAATACGGCGAAACCCGCCGGAAACAGGGTGCCGCTACCCTCTGCCGCCCGTCCGCCCGCAACGGACCCCCGAAGGCCCCGCGCCCCCGTGCCGCCCGCCGGCTTTCCCGGCCGCCCGCCGTTCAGGGCGCCGCCTCACCGCACCAGCAGCCACCGGCCGCCGGCGAACAGCGAGCACAGCGCGACGACGTAGAACAGCAGCAGCCACAGGGCCGCCGGGGTGTGCGTGAGCCGGGCGAGCTGGTCGGCGTCCGAGGCACCGCTGCGGTCCCGGCGGCGGGAGCCCTGCAGCTCCGCGACCGGCCGGACCCCGCCCAGCAGCAGGAACCACACCACCAGGTACGCGAACACGGCCTGCACCTGCGCGTTCGTCAGCCACGACACCAGCAGGAACAGCGCGCCGGTGACGACCACGGTCAGTACCCCGTACGCGTTGCGGATCATGACGAGCATCACCAGGAGCAACGCGGTCGCGCCCCACAGCAGTGCGGTGATGTGCCCGGCGGTCAGCAGCCCGGCTCCGGCCAGGCCCAGCAGCGGGGGAGCGGTGTAGCCGGCGGCGGCGGTGAAGACCATGCCGGGGCCGTGCGGGCGGCCCTTGGAGACGGTCAGGCCCGAGGTGTCGGAGTGCAGCTGTATGCCCTGGAGGCGGCGGCCGGTCAGCAGGGCGACCAGGCCGTGGCCGCCCTCGTGCGCGATCGTCACGGCGTTGCGGGTGAGGTGCCAGGCACCGCGCACCACCACGGCGGCCAGTGCGACCAGGGCCGTGGCCCCCACCAGCCAGTGCGAGGGGGCGGACTGCGTGCCGGTCAGCCGGTCCCACATCTCGGTGATGCTCGCGACGTTCATGCGGTGCTCATTCCTCTCGGGTCTCCCGCGGCCCGGGACGGGCCCTGCCGTGCCCGGGGTGTCGGCCGGGCCCGTGGTCGTGGCAGTGTGGCAGCCATGTGCGGTCGATATGCGGCGAGCCGGAAACCCGAGGAACTCGTCGACCTCTTCGAGGTCCACCGGTGGGACCCGGAGGAGACCCTCGCGCCCGACTGGAACGTCGCTCCGACCAAGGACGTCTCCGTCATACTCGACCGTCCTGTGCGTGACTCCGGTTCCCGGGAGCCGGTCCGGCAGCTGCGGACGCTGCGCTGGGGCCTGGTGCCGTCCTGGGCGAAGAGCCCCGACGTGGGGGTGCGGATGATCAACGCCCGCGCCGAGACAGCCGCCGAGAAGCCGTCCTTCCGCCGCGCGCTGACCGCCCGCCGCTGCCTGATCCCCGCCGACGGGTACTACGAGTGGGTGACCGGCGTCGAGGAGCGGCAACTGGAGGAGGAGGGCCGCAAGAAGCGCTCCCGCAAGCAGCCCTACTTCGTCACCCCCGCCGACGGCTCGGTCTTCGCGATGGCCGGGCTCTACGAGTTCTGGCGCGACGCCACCCTCCCCGACGGCCACCCGCGCGCCTGGTGGGCCACCTGCACGGTGCTCACCACCGAGGCGGAGACCACCGACCTGGCCGGATACGACGGGACCGGCCCCTGCTCGCTCGCCGCCATCCACCCGCGGATGCCGCTGATGATGACCCCCGACCGCTGGGACGCCTGGCTGGACCCGCGAAGCAGCGACCCCGAGGTGCTCCAGGGCCTGCTGACCGCCCCGCCCGCGGGACTGCTGCGGGCCCACCCGGTCGGCACCGCGGTCAGCAACGTGCGGAACAACGGGCCGGAACTCCTCGCGGAGCTGGCGGCGCCGGAGGAGGAGACGCTCTTCTGACGCGCGCTTCCGATCCGGCGCGCGCTTCCGATCCGGCGCACGCTTCCGACGCACGGCCTGCGGGCCGCGCCGCCCGGGCCGGGGCGCTCTGGCAGGCTTGGCGGGATGCACACCCCTGATGTCGAGAGCGTCGAGACCCCGGCGGGCCCGGCCCGGATCACCTGGCACCGGCCCGCGGGCCGGGCGCGCTGCGTACTGGCCCTCGGGCACGGCGCGGGCGGCGGCATCACCGCCCGCGACCTGGCCGCGCTGGCCGAGGCGCTGCCAGGCCGCGAGGTGGGCGTCGCGCTGGTCGAGCAGCCCTGGCGGGTCGCCGGGAAGAAGATCGCCCCGGCGCCGAAAACCCTGGACACCGGCTGGCGGGCGGTGTGGCCGCGGCTGGCCGCGCCCGGGCTGCCGGTGGTGGCCGGCGGGCGCAGCGCGGGCGCCCGGGTCGCCTGCCGCACCGCGCCTGAGCTGGGCGCGGCCGCCGTGCTCGCGCTGGCCTACCCGCTGCACCCGCCCGGCAGGCCGGAGAAGTCCCGCTACGACGAACTGGCGGGCGCGGCCGACGTGGTGCCGCTGCTCGGCGTGCAGGGCGGCGCCGACCCCTTCGGGCGGCCCGAGGAGTTCCCGGCGGAGCGGCGCCCGATCGAGGTGCCGCACGCCGACCACGCCTTCGCGGTGCCCAAGCGGGCGCCGGTCACCCAGGAAGCGGCGCTCGCCCGGATCACCGGGGCCGTCGCGGAATGGCTGGCGGGGCTGGGGTTCGCCGCCCCGGAGTGAGGGGCCTGCAACCGGCGCGGTAGGCCGAACGGGTGCGCTTCTCGTCCGCGGGAATGACGACAGCGCGCGCGCTGTTGTGCGTGTCGACAGGGCCGCGCCGGGCGGTACCGCACAGGGTGAGAGAGGCAGCCGCATGGTTTCAGCCGCATGCCGGTCACGCGAGGAGGCCGCGGCACAGGTGAGCGCGCAGATCGCGCCCGTCAGTGCTGGTCAGGCCGCCGCAGCGCCGTATCTGGACTGGACCCGGTGGCCCGAGCAGGACCGGGGCAAGGCCGCGACCGGCACGTCCACCAGCCGTGCAATATCCTCCCAAGCGGGCGGGTCCTCTTCTGGGCGCGCCGGCGTTATCGAGGAGGTGGGTCCGGTCACCGGCACCGACGACAGCACGGCGGGCACGACGGGTGCGTCCGCTTCGGGCGAGCCCGTGTCCGCGGCCACGGGGGCGGCACAGGAGACCGAGGCGCAGCGCAGCCGGCGGTTCGAGCGGGACGCGCTGGAGTTCCTGGACCAGATGTACTCGGCCGCCCTGCGCATGACGCGCAACCCGGCCGATGCCGAGGACCTGGTGCAGGAGACGTACGCGAAGGCGTACGCGTCGTTCCACCAGTTCCGCGAGGGCACCAACCTCAAGGCGTGGCTGTACCGCATCCTCACCAACAGCTTCATCAACTCCTACCGCAAGAAGCAGCGCGAGCCGCTGCGCAGCGGCTCGGAGGAGATCGAGGACTGGCAGCTCGCACGCGCCGAGTCGCACATGTCCACCGGCCTGCGCTCCGCGGAGTCCCAGGCGCTGGACCACCTGCCCGACTCCGACGTGAAGACGGCCCTGCAGACCATCCCCGAGGAGTTCCGCATCGCGGTGTATCTCGCGGATGTCGAGGGCTTTGCGTACAAGGAGATCGCGGACATCATGGGTACACCCATCGGGACCGTGATGTCGCGGCTGCACCGCGGACGCCGCCAGCTCCGCGAACTGCTCGAGGACTACGCCCGGGACCGCGGGCTCGTCCCCGCCGGTGCGGCACGTGAGAAGGGCGCGGATTCATGAGCTGCGGAGACGCACATGAGACGGACTGCTCCGAGGTGCTCGACCACCTCTACGAGTACCTCGACGAGGAGATGTCCGACGACGCCTGCGCCAAGTTCAAGGAGCACTTCGACGAGTGCCACCCCTGCTTGGAGAAGTACGGCCTGGAAGTCGCCGTCAAGAAGCTGGTGAAACGCTGCTGCGGCTCCGACGACGTGCCCCGCGACCTGCGGTCCAAGGTGATGATGCGGATCGAGCTGGTCCGCCGCGGCGAGGACGTCTCCGACCAGGAGGCGCTCGGCTCCGAGATCACCACGACCGAGGCGCCGTCGGCCTGACGGCCCCGGGAGGGCTCTCGGACCGGCGTCAAGCCACTCGGCCGTAACTCACCCCTACGAGTGGGCGGCGGTGCCCCCTTCCGGCGTAATGGCCCCAAAGTCCGGATCGCCGGGCGCCGCGGCCCTATCCTCCTGAGTCTCGTACACGTCCGTACGGACTAGGAGGCGCCGCCGTGCCAGCCGCACACCGCCGCTCGCCGCCGCACGCGGTCTGCTGGGGCCCCGCCTGCGCCCGCCGGGTCCGGCAGGAAGCGCAGCAGGCGACCGTGCAGGCGCTGATGCAGGCCCTGGAGCTCAAGGACCCCTACACCAGGGCGCACAGCGAGCGGGTCGGCGCGCTGGCCGCGCTGGTCGCCCGCGAACTGGGCGCGCCCGCGGCCCGGGTCGAGGCGGTCCGGCTCGGCGGCACCCTGCACGACATCGGCAAGCTCGCGGTGCCGACCGGGGTGCTGCGCAAGAACGGCCCGCTCACCGACGAGGAGCGCCGCGTGATCGAGCGCCACCCGGCCGACGGGGACAGCGTGCTGCGCGGCATCTCCGTGCTCGGGGAGGCCCGCGCCGCGGTGCTGCACCACCACGAGCGGATCGACGGCACCGGGTACCCGTACGGGCTGGCCGGGGGCCGGATTCCGGAGGCGGCCAGGATCGTGGCGGTGGCCGACGCGTTCGACGCGATGACGTCCACCCGCAGCTACCGCCGGGCCCGGCCGGACGGGCCCGCGCTGGCGGAGCTGCGGCGCTGCGCGGGCACGCAGTTCGACCCGATGATGGTGGAGGCGCTGGCGGGCGCGCTCGCGGCGCGGCCCGCGGCCGAAATGCCGCACCGGCCGGACCTGCCGGACCTTTCGCATCGGCCGGACCTGCCCGACCGGCCGGCCGCGGTGCTGTGCGGGGCGACCGCGGCGGTCGAGGGCCCCCTGCTGTCCAGGGTGCCCGCACACCGTCCGACCTGGGCATGGTTGGATGCCGGTGCGAAGGGCAAGGGAGTCGGGTGAGGCCCGCGTTCCGCGAGCAGCGGGCTCGGGCTGAGACAACGGCCAGAATGTGCAAGGTTGGTGTCGTACAGGGTGCTACGGGCCGCACCGGGCCGACCGGCTGAGCGGGCAGGCGGGAACTGACGTTGAAGATCTTCGGAAGAGTGCGGCACCGGCCGTCGCCCACGTGGCGCCAGGCCACCGACCGGGCGTTCACGCTGATCGACGACGGTCGCTACGAGGACGCCGGCGCGCTGCTGACCCGGGCCGCCGATCTGGAGCCGTGGCTGTCGGAGTCCTGGTACAACCTCGCGCTGCTGCACAAGTTCCGGCACGACTGGGCCCAGGCCCGGATCGCCGGGCTGCGCGCGGTCGCGCTGCTGGACCGCCCGGTCGGGGCTCCCGACTGGTGGAACCTCGGCATCGCCGCGACCGCCCTCCAGGACTGGCCGCTGGCCCGCCGCGCCTGGCAGGCGTACGGGCTGCGGATGCCGGCCGGCACCGCCGAGCGCGGCGGCGAGGAGTCGGTGCGGCTGCCGCTGGGCAGCGCCGCGGTGCGGCTGTCCCCCGAGGGCGAGGCCGAGGTCGTCTGGGGGCGGCGGTTGGACCCCGCCCGGATCGAGGTGCTGTCCATCCCGCTGCCGTCCTCCGGGCGGCGCTGGGGCGAGGTCGTCCTCCACGACGGAGTGCCGCACGGCGAGCGGGCCACCGAACGCGGTTCCGGCGCGTCGGTCTACCCGGTCTTCGACGAGATCGAGCTGTGGGCGCCCTCGCCGGTGCCGACCTGGCTGGTGCTCCTGGAAGCCGGCACCCAGGCCGACCGCGACGCCCTGGAGCGGCTGGCCGCCGAGGCCGGTTACGCCGCCGAGGACTGGTCGTCCTCGGTGCGGCTGCTGTGCCGCACCTGCTCGGAGAGCCGGATGCCCACCGACGACGGCTCCGCGGCCACCCGCGACCCGCACGACCACGGCGAGCCGGGCCACCCGGGCCACCTCAGCCACCTCAGCCACGCCGGGGAGGAGCCGGGCTGGACCCCCGAGCGGGAGTGCGGCATCGCCGCCCCGGCCGGCCTGGTCCACGGCCTGCTCGACAGCTGGGTCGCCGACAGCCCGGACACCCGGGACTGGCGGGACCTGGAAGAGGTCTGCTGACCCTCCCCGCCCGCCGCCCGGCCCGGCCCCGGCCCGCTTCGCGATCTCGGCGGTGGGGCCCCGCGCGGTCCCGTACCCTGGGACGGATCACTTTCAGGTTCCGGGAAGGCGTACGGCGGAGATGTCCCAGCAGCACACCGAGCAGCAACCCGACTTCGTCGACGACGTGACCGACGCGGCGGACCGCGAGCAGGCCCACCGCGAGCGCGGCACCGTGCGGCCGATCACGGTCGTGGGCAACCCGGTGCTGCACCGCGAGTGCCAGGACGTCACCGACTTCGACGACGCCCTCCTCGCCCTGGTGGACGACATGTTCGCCTCGCAGCGCGCCGCCGAGGGGGTCGGCCTGGCCGCGAACCAGATCGGCGTCGACCTGAAGGTCTTCGTCTACGACTGCGCCGATGACGACGACGTCCGGCACGTCGGCGCCGTCTGCAACCCGGTGCTCGTCGAACTCCCCGCGGACCGGCGCCGGCTGGACGACTCCAACGAGGGCTGCCTGTCCGTGCCGGGCGCCTACATGGAGCTCGCCCGCCCCGACTACGCGGTGGTCCGCGGCCAGGACCTCCAGGGCAACCCGATCACCGTCCAGGGCACCGGCTACTTCGCGCGCTGCCTCCAGCACGAGACCGACCACCTCTACGGCCGCCTCTACATCGACCGCCTCTCCAAGCGCGACCGCAAGGACGTCATGCGGCAGATGGCCGAGGCCACCCCCCGCTTCGAGACGGTCCCCAACGACTGACGCGGCCGCACTCGGAAGCCCGCGCCCAGAAGTCAGGCCGCACTCAGAAGTCCTCGTCGAGGGCCACCGTGCCCTCGACGGCGATCTGGTAGGCGGAGGGGCGGCGCTCGAAGAAGTTGGTGAGCTCCTGCACGCCCTGCAACTCCATGAAGGAGAAGGGGTTCTCCGAGCCGTAGATCGCGGGGAAGCCGAGGCGGGTGAGCCGCTGGTCGGCGACGCACTGGAGGTACTCCCGCATGGACGAGGTGTTCATGCCGGGCAGGCCGTCGCCGCACAGGTCGCGGGCGAAGAGCAGTTCCGCCTCGACCGCCTCGCGCATCATGTCGGTGACCTGGTCGCGCAGTTCGGCGTCGAAGAGGTCCGGCTCCTCCTTGCGCACGGTGTCCACGACGTCGAACGCGAAGGACATGTGCATCGTCTCGTCGCGGAACACCCAGTTGGTGCCGGTGGCCAGGCCGTGCAGCAGACCGCGGGAGCGGAACCAGTACACGTAGGCGAAGGCGCCGTAGAAGAACAGGCCCTCGATGCAGGCGGCGAAGCAGATCAGGTTGAGCAGGAAGCGGCGCCGGTCGTCGCGGTCGTTCAGCCGGTCGACGGTCTCCACGGAGTCCATCCAGCGGAAGCAGAACTGCGCCTTCTCGCGGATGGAGGGGATGTTCTCGACGGCGGCGAACGCGGCGGCGCGGTCGTCGGGGTCGGGCAGGTAGGTGTCCAGGAGGGTCAGGTAGAACTGGACGTGGACGGCCTCCTCGAAGAGCTGGCGGGACAGGTAGAGCCGCGCCTCGGGGGAGTTGATGTGCTTGTAGAGGGTGAGCACCAGGTTGTTGGAGACGATGGAGTCGCCGGTGGCGAAGAACGCCACGAGCCGTCCGATCAGGTGCTGTTCGGCCGGGGAGAGCTTGGCGAGGTCGGCGACGTCGGAGTGGAGGTCGACCTCCTCCACGGTCCAGGTGTTCTTGATGGCGTCGCGGTAGCGCTCGTAGAAGTCCGGGTAGCGCATCGGGCGCAGGGTCAGTTCGAAGCCCGGGTCGAGCAGGTTCTTCGCGGCGGTGGTGCGGGCGGTCTCGGTGGTCATTACTGGCATGCCTCGCAGGACTCGGGGTTCTCAAGGGAGCAGGCGATCGCGTCGGCGTCGGCGATCACCGGTACGGCGGCGGGTGCCGCGGTGGGTGCGGGGGCGGCGGGTGCCGCGGGTGCGGACCCCGCCGACGCGGCGGCGGACGCCGCGCGGGCGATCCGGGTGGCCGGCCGCGACCGCAGGTAGTACGTGGTCTTCAGCCCCCGCTTCCAGGCGTAGGCGTACATCGAGCTGAGCTTGCCGATCGTCGGCGTCTCCAGGAACAGGTTCAGCGACTGGCTCTGGTCGAGGTACGGCGTGCGGTCCGCGGCCAGGTCGATCAGGGCGCGCTGCGGCAGCTCCCACGCCGTGCGGTACAGCTCGCGCACCTGCGCGGGAATCCGGTCGATGCCCTGCACCGAGCCGTTGGCCTCGCGCAGCGCCTCGCGGGTCGGCGCGTCCCACAGCCCCAGCCGCTTGAGGTCCGCGACCAGGTAGGAGTTGACCTGGAGGAACTCACCGGAGAGCGTCTCGCGCTTGAAGAGGTTGGACACCTGCGGCTCGATGCACTCGTAGACGCCGGCGATGGAGGCGATGGTCGCGGTCGGGGCGATCGCCAGCAGCAGCGAGTTGCGCAGGCCGGTGGTGGCGATCCGGGCGCGCAGCGCGGCCCAGCGGTCCGGCCAGTGCGGGGTGGTGGCGAAGTGGTCGGGGTGCAGCACGCCGTCGAAGGTGCGGGTCTGGTCCCAGGCAGGCAGCGGCCCGCTGCGCTCGGCGAGGTCGCAGGACGCCTCGTAGGCGGCGAGCATGATCCGCTCGGCGATCTTCGTGGACAGCCGGCGGGCGGCCTCGGAGCCGAAGGGCAGGCGGAGCCGGAAGAAGACGTCCTGGAGGCCCATGACGCCCAGGCCCACCGGCCGCCAGCGGGCGTTGGAGCGGCCGGCCTGCTCGGTCGGGTAGTAGTTGATGTCCACCACGCGGTCCAGGAAGGTCACCGCGGTGCGCACGGTGCGGTCCAGCCGCTCCCAGTCGATGCCGTCGCCGTTGCCATTGCCGTCGCTGCTGCCGTCGCCGCCGCCCTCGATGACGAACGCGCCCAGGTTCACCGACCCCAGGTTGCACACGGCCGTCTCGGAGTCGTCGGAGACCTCCAGGATCTCCGTGCACAGGTTGGACGAGTGCACGGTCCGCCCGGGCCGGGCGGTCTGGTTCGCGGTGCGGTTGGCGGCGTCCTTGAACGTCATCCAGCCGTTGCCGGTCTGCGCGAGGGTGCGCATCATCCGGCCGTACAGCTCGCGGGCCGGCAGGGTGCGGCGGGCCAGCCCGGCGGCCTCGGCACGGCGGTAGGCGGCGTCGAAGTCCTCGCCCCACAGGTCGACCAGCTCGGGCACGTCGGCGGGCGAGAACAGCGACCAGTCGGCGTCGGCGTCGACCCGGCGCATGAACTCGTCCGGCACCCAGTGCGCGAGGTTGAGGTTGTGGGTGCGGCGGGCGTCCTCGCCGGTGTTGTCGCGCAGTTCGAGGAACTCCTCGATGTCGGCGTGCCAGGTCTCCAGGTAGACCGCGGCGGCGCCCTTGCGGCGCCCGCCCTGGTTCACCGCGGCCACCGAGGCGTCCAGGGTCTTCAGGAACGGCACGATGCCGTTGGAGTGCCCGTTGGTGCCGCGGATCAGTGAACCGCGGGCCCGCACCCGGGAGTAGGGGATGCCGATGCCGCCCGCGTGCTTCGACAGCCGCGCCACCTCGTGGTAGCGGTCGTAGATGGAGTCCAGCTGGTCGAGCGGGGAGTCCAGCAGGTAGCAGGAGGACATCTGCGGGTGGCGGGTGCCGGAGTTGAAGAGGGTGGGGGAGCTGGGCAGGTACTCCAGCGCGCTCATCAGCCGGTACAGCGCGGCGACCTCGTCCACCGCGCGGGTGCCGGCCCCGGTGTCGGCGCCGGTGCCGGCGCTGTCGTTGTCCGCGAGGCCGCAGGCGACCCGCAGCATGAAGTGCTGTGGGGTCTCGATCACCTGGCGGGTGATCGGGTGCCGCAGCAGGTAGCGGCTGTGCAGGGTGCGCAGGCCGAAGTAGCCGAAGCGGTCGTCGGCACCGCCCGCGAGGGCCTCGGCCACCAGCGCGTCCAGCCGGTCCGCGTGGGCGGCGGCGAAGGCGGCGGTGCGGTCGCCGATCAGGCCCTCGCGGTGGCCGACGGCGACGGAGGCGGTGAAGGAGACCGCGCCCTGCCCGGCCGCCTCCTCGGCGATGGCCTCGGTCAGCAGGCGGGCGGCGAGCCGGGAGTAGGCGGGGTCCTCGGAGATCAGCCCGGCGGCCGCGTCGGTGGCCAGGGCGCGCAGTTCGGCGCGTCCGGCGCCCGCGCTGCGGCCGCGCAGGGCCGCGGCGCTGACCCGGCCGGGGTCGGTGTCGGGCAGGTCGGCGGTCAAGGCGACCAGCGTGCGCAGGAGTTCGGCACCGGCGCTGTCCGCGGGCTCCGGCACCACGGGCCGGCCGGGCGGAGCGGTGGGGGCCGCCGAGGCGGTCTCGGCGGTGGGCGCGGGGGCGGTGGGCGCGGTGGTCACGGTGGTGCTCTCCCTCGTACGCGGCGGCGGCCGCGCGGCGGACGGCGGGAGGCAGGGCGGGGCGTTTTCCGGCACGCCGCCGTGCGCCCGTCGGCCCAGTCCACGAGGCCCGGACGGTTCCTCCTGTCGCGCCCGGAAGGCGCGGGAGGCACTCCCGCGTGGGTGTGCACGCGGACGTGGCGGCCGGCAGGCGATCGGGCTGTACGGCGCGCCGGGGCGCGGCCGTTCACCGTTGCGGGGCAGCGCCGGATTTCCACCGGCTTCCCCTGCGGCAACGAGGTCGAGCATACATGTAGTGCTGCCCGTCGAAGGCACCCCTACATGTTGTGTCGCACTGTCAGTCCCCGCCCGGGCTGTGGACGTTGCGGGGCCGCGCCGGGCGGGCTTTCAGGGGGCCGGCGCTGAGGGTGCCGGCCCCTTGGGGGGTTCACAGCTGGGCGCGCTTGCGGTCGGCCTCCTTCAGTTCCCGGGTGATCTTCGCCTCGTGGCGCAGGCCGAGGACGGGGACGAAGGTGAGGGCGAGTGCGAGGGCGAGGAGGGCGGCGATGTCCAGGAGAACGGTCATGAGTCAATGGTGCTCACGCGGCTTACCGGCGAACAGTGGCAGGACTGCCGTACTACCGCAATATGCTGCCAGATGGCACTCTGGACGCCATGCTGGCGAACGTGGCGACGGTGGTCCTGGACGGGGTGCACCCCTTCGAACTCGGGGTGGTCTGCGAGGTGTTCGGGCTCGACCGCAGTGACGAGGGGCTGCCCCGGTACGACTTCGCGGTGGTCTCGGCGGAGGGCCCGCGGGTGCGCACGCACGCCGGGTTCGAGATGGTGGTGCCCGAGGGCCTGGACCGGCTGGAGGAGGCCGACCTCGTGGCGGTGCCGGCCGGCGACGCCTACAACGACCGGGACTTCCCGCAGCCGATGCTGGACGCGCTCAACCGCGCGGTCGAGCGCGGCGCGACCGTACTGAGCGTGTGCTCGGGGGTGTTCGTGCTCGGCGCGGCCGGGCTGCTGGACGGGCGGCGCTGCGCCGCGCACTGGCGGCACGCCGACCGGCTCGCGCGGCGCCACCCGCTCGCCCGGGTCGAGGCCGACGTGCTCTACGTCGACGACGCCGGCGTGGTCACCTCGGCCGGCACCGCGGCGGGGATCGACGCCTGCCTGCACCTCGTCCGCAAGGAGCAGGGCAGCGCGGTCGCCAACGGCATCGCCCGGCGGATGGTGGTCCCGCCGCACCGCGAGGGCGGCCAGGCGCAGTACGTGGACCGGCCGCTGCCCCGGGCGCAGAGCGACACCGTCGGCGGGGTGCTGTCCTGGATGGAGCGGCACCTGGACCGCGAGGTGACCGTGGAGGAGCTGGCGCTGCGCGCCCACATGTCGCCGCGCACCTTCGCGCGGCGCTTCCAGCAGGAGACCGGGACCACGCCGTACCGCTGGCTGCTCGGGCAACGTGTGCTGCTCGCCCGGGAGTTGCTGGAGGGGACCGACGAGACGGTCGACTCCGTCGCGCTGCGGGCCGGTTTCGGCAACGCGGCCACCATGCGGCACCACTTCGTGCGCTGGACCGGCACCACCCCGCAGGCGTACCGGCGTACCTTCCGCTCGCCGAGCCCGTCGGCGTAGCGGCCCGGACCTTCCCGCCGCCGGGTGGTCGACGCGCGTGGTCGACGCGCGTGGTTCCTACGCCCGTCGACCACCCGCGGCGGAAGGTCCCGCGGCTATGCGGAAGGGGCGGCCGTGGGGGCCAGCGGGAGTTCGGGCTCGCCCGGTTCGCCCGGCGCGGCGCTGTAGTCGGCGCGGACGGTCTCGTCGGTGCCCGCCGGCGCCTTCACCGCACGGAGCACCAATGTGAGCACCGCGGCCACGACCAGGTTGAGCACGAACGCGGTGAGCCCGATGTACCCGATCCGGCCGATCCCCGGAATCGTGTCGGAGTTCCCGCCGAAGTGCGCCTGCGCCGGGCTGGACTGCTCGTACGCCTTCCAGGTGCCGTACGCCATGCCCGCGGCCCAGCCGGCCAGCAGCGCCCAGCGGTGGAACCACCGGGTGAACAGCCCGCCGACGATCGCCGGCACCGTCTGCAGAATCCAGATGCCGCCCAGCAGCTGGAAGTTGATCGCCACGGTCTTGTCCATCGACAGCACGAAGACCAGCGCGCCGACCTTCACCACCAGCGAGGCCAGCTTGGAGACGCGGGTCTCCTCCTCGGCGGTGGCGTGGGGGCGGATCAGGTCCTTGTAGATGTTGCGGGTGAACAGGTTCGCCGCGGCGATGGACATGATCGCGGCGGGCACTAGCGCGCCGATCGCGATCGCGGCGAAGGCGACCCCGGTGAACCAGCTCGGGAAGACGTTCTCGAAGAGCTGGGGGATGGCGAGTTGGGGGTTGTAGCCCTTGACGCCCTTGCCGACGCCGTCCGCGACCGCCATGAAGCCGAGCATCGCCAGCAGCCCGAGCATCAGCGAGTACAGCGGCAGGATCGCGGTGTTGCGCTGGATGACGGTGCGGCTCTTGCCGGAGAGCACCGCGGTCACCGAGTGCGGGTAGAGGAACAGCGCCATCGCGGAGCCCAGCGCGAGGGTGGCGTACGACCACTGCGCCTGCGGGGCGACCAGCAGTGAGCCGCGCGGCTTGCCGGTGGCGGGGTTCTTCACCGCGTAGGCGGTGCTCGCCTTGTGGAAGATGTCGTCGAACCCGCCCAGCTTGTACGGGATGTAGATGATCGCCACCGCGATCACGATGTAGATCAGCGCGTCCTTGACGAAGGCGATCAGCGCGGGCGCGCGCAGCCCGGAGGAGTAGGTGTAGGCGGCCAGCACACCGAAGGCGATCAGCAGCGGCAGGTCCTTGACGAACCAGTTGGTCGAGTCGCTGCCGCCGATCCCCACCACGTCCAGCACGGCCTGGATGCCGACGAGTTGGAGCGCGATGTAGGGCATCGTGGCCAGGATGCCGGTGAGCGCGACGGCCACCGACAGGCTCTTCGAGCCGAACCGGCCGCGGATGAAGTCCGAGGAGGTCACATAGCCGTGCCGGCGCGAGACCGACCACAGCCGCGGCAGGAAGAGGAAGACCAGCGGGTAGGCGATGATGGTGTACGGCACCGCGAAGAAGCCGGCCGCGCCGGCCCCGTAGATGGCCGCCGGGACGGCGACGAAGGTGTACGCGGTGTACAGGTCGCCGCCGAGCAGGAACCAGGTCACCCAGGTGCCGAAGCTGCGGCCGCCCAGCCCCCATTCGTCCAGGTGCAGCGCGTTGTCCGCGCGGCGCCAGCGGGCGGCCATGAAGCCCATCGCCGTGACGGCGGCGAAGAAGAAGATGAGGACGCCGAGCGCGACCCCGTCGACGTGGTGGTTCACTTGGCGCCCCCGTCCTTGCGGCTGCGCGCGTCCCGCCGGACCAGCACGTACGCGGTGTAGGTCAGCACCGCCGACACCGGCACCCAGGCGAGCTGGTACCAGTAGAAGAACGGCATCCCGATGAAGGTCGGGGTCAGCCGCGAGTAGGTGCTGACCCACAGCATGCTGACGAGTGGAATGAGCAGGCAGATTCCGGCCACCACCCGCGCGGGCGTGACCACCGGCAGTGGTTCGTCCGCCGGCCGGCGCGGTGGTGGCACGTGTGTCGGCGCTGTCGGCACAGTTGGTGCTCCCGTCCCCTAGAGCGATCATTGCGGTGCGCAGGAATCTATGGGAGAGCGGAGACAGGCGTCACTACCTGTGCCGATATCAGCCGTACGGGTCGGGCCCGGTGCGGTGGGCGGGGAGCGGGGCGGGGACGGGAGACCGGCTCGGTGCCGGCTCGCTGGCAGCTCCGGATGTGCTCCGGTGCGGGCTCAGTCGGTGGGCCGGTTGAGCCGCGCCACGAATTTGTACCTGTCGCCGCGGTACACCGACCGCACCCACTCCACCGGTTCGCCGGTGGTGTCCACCGAGTGCCGGGAGAGCATCAGCATCGGCAGCCCGACATCGGTGCTGAGCAGCCCGGCCTCGCGCGGGGTGGCCAGCGACGTCTCGATCGTCTCCTCGGCCCGGGCCAGCCGGACGTCGTAGACCTCGGCGAGCGCGGTGTACAGCGAGGTGTACTTCGCCAGGCTGCGGCGCAGCGCCGGGAAGCGCTTGGCGGACAGGTGGGTGGTCTCGATCGCCATCGGCTCGCTGTTGGCCAGCCGCAGCCGCTCGATCCGCAGCACCCGGCCGCCGGCCTTCATGTCGAGCAGCCCGGCCAGCCGGTCGTCGGCGGTGATGTAGCCGATGTCCAGCAGCTGGGAGGTGGGCTCGAGCCCCTGGGCGCGCATGTCCTCGGTGTACGAGGTGAGTTGCAGTGCCTGGGAGACCTTCGGCTTGGCCACGAAGGTGCCCTTGCCCTGGATGCGCTCCAGCCGGCCTTCGACCACCAGCTCCTGGAGCGCCTGGCGCACGGTGGTGCGGGAGGTGTCGAACTCGGTGGCCAGGGTGCGTTCGGGCGGCACCGGTGAACCGGGGGGCATGGTTTGGGTGATGTCCAGGAGATGGCGCTTGAGGCGGTAGTACTTTGGCACGCGAGCGGTGCGGCCCGCGGTCGCCGTACCCGTGGATTCCGCGTTGCTGTCCGTCGCGCTGTCCATCCCGCGTGCTCCCGACTGCCGTCCTGCTGCCGTCACCGGCTCCTCCGTTGATCGCGGTCACATGGTGGCACGGGCTCCCCGCCGGAGGGAGGCGGTGGGTGGCTGATGCCCTCCAGGTGTCGGTCCGATAACAGGTCCGACGGGTGTTCTTATACACCCTTGACACCCCCAAAGGTCTAGGCCAAGCTCCCGGGTACTGGTCTAAACCATTAATGACCAATCCCAGACCCACGAGCAGGACGCGGCTGTAAACGTGCGTGCGGCAGCCGGCATTTCGGGCGGTGGGGGGAGTTTCGGGCATCCTTGAGGAGGGTGGCATGAGGCGCAAGCTCATCGCTGCGATCGGCGTCGCGGCAGTGCTCACTGGTGTCGCGGCCTGCGGCGGCAACAGCAAGTCCGATTCGGGCAAGGGAAGTTCGGCCGGCCCGGCCGACTTCAAGGGCAAGACCCTCAACGTGTGGCTGATGAGCGGCTCCAACCCGCCCGGGTGGACCAAGGACATCACCGCCGCGTTCGAGAAGCAGTACCCCGGCGCGAAGCTGAAGATCACCGTCCAGCAGTGGGACGGCATCCAGCAGAAGCTCACCACGGCGCTGTCGGAGAGCACCCCGCCGGACGTCATCGAGGTCGGCAACACCCAGACGCCGTACTACGCGGCGACCGGCGGGCTGAAGGACCTCACCAGTGCCAAGGCCGACCTCGGCGGCAACGACTGGGTGCCGGCGCTCAACGGCTCCGCGGTCTACGACGGCAAGCAGTTCGCCGCGCCCTGGTACTTCGCCAGCCGCGTGGTCGTCTACAACAAGAAGATCTGGTCCGCGGCCGGCATCACCACCACGCCGAAGACGCAGGACGAGCTCTTCGCCGACCTGACCAAGATCAAGGCCAAGGGCACCAAGGACGCCTTCTACCTGCCCGGCCAGGACTGGTACGGCTTCGACGGCTTCCTGCTCGACGCGGGCGCCGACCTGGTCAAGAAGGACGGCGACAAGTACCAGGGCAACCTGGACACCCCGCAGGCCGCCGCGGCGATCAACCTCTACAAGAAGCTCAACTCCTTCGGCACCGCGCCCAAGGACAAGGACGAGGCGACCCCGCAGCAGTCCGACGTGTTCGCCAAGGGCGACGTCGGCGCGTTCCTGGGCCTGGGCTGGGAGGCGGCCGGCGCCATCTCCAAGAACGCGGCGCTGAAGGACCAGGTCGGCTACTTCGCCTTCCCCGGCAAGACCGCCGACAAGACCGCCAGCGTGTTCGTGGGCGGCTCCAACCTGGCGATCTCCCAGGCGAGCAAGAACCCCGAGCTGGCCCAGAACTTCCTGAAGCTGGCGCTGTCCGACCAGTTCGAGGGCGAGCTGGCCAAGGAAGGCGGCGTCGTCCCGAACAAGGCGAGCCTCAACTCCAACCTGAGCGGCAACGCGTTCGGCTCCGTCTCGGCCGCCGCCGCGGCCAACGGCGGCACCACCCCGCTGATCCCGGCGTGGGGCAACGTCGAGAACGCGCCCAACCCGATCACCACCCTCTTCATGACCGGCGTGCTCCAGGGCCAGTCCCCGAGCGAGGCCGCCAAGAAGGCGGACACCGAGATCGACAAGCGGCTCAGCCAGCAGTAGTCACCCGGGTCCGGTCCCGGGCGCCCGCCGCCGAGCAGGCGGGCGCCCGGGCCGGGCACACCGTTGCGCAGCGGACGGCACGAGGAAGAGGGAAGCATGGCCGCGCAGTACAAAGGGACGCAGGTACGGGCCCCCGACGAGGAGACGGCCGTACCCCGGCAGCGCAGAGGCGACGGCGAGCAGCCGCCGGCCGGCCCCGGCACGTCGCGCACCGCCGGCGGCGCGATCGCCGGCCGCACGCTGCCGTACCTGCTGATCCTGCCCGCGCTGGTGGCCACCATCCTGCTGCTGGGCTACCCGCTGGTGCGGAACGTGATCATCTCGTTCCAGACCCTCAACGCCTTCCAGTTGATCCAGCACACCACCCAGTGGACCGGGTTTGGCAACTACAAGGCCCAGCTGACCAGCGCCGACTTCTGGCACACCACCGAGCGCTCGGTCTTCTTCACCCTCGCCAACGTCGCGCTGATCATGGTCGCCGGCACCCTGGTGGGGCTGCTGCTGTACCGGCTCGGCAAGAAAATGCGGCTGCTGCTGTCGATCGGGATGGTGCTCGCCTGGGCGATGCCGATCGTGGCCGGCACCACCGTCTACCAGTGGCTCTTCGACACCCGCTACGGCGTCGTCAACTGGGTGCTGTGGAAGGTCGGCTTCCACTCGATGCACGGCTACAACTGGTTCGGCCACCAGTTCTCCACCTTCGCGGTCATCACCCTGATGGTCGTCTGGCAGTCGATCCCGTTCGTCGCGCTCAACCTCTACGCGGGCCTGACCACCATCTCCGGGGAGATCTTCGAGGCGGCCCGGATGGACGGCGCGGGCGCCTGGCGCTCCTTCACCTCGGTGCTCTTCCCGATGCTCAAGCCGTTCTTCCTGAGCACCGCGTTCCTGGAGATCATCTGGGTGTTCAAGGCGTTCACCCAGGTCTACGCGCTGAACGGCGGCGGCCCCGCCGGCCTGACCGAGACCCTGCCGGTCTACGCCTTCGTCGAGGGCGTCGGCAACCAGCACTACGGCACCGGCGCGGCGATCTCCGTGCTGACCATCCTCATCCTGCTGGTGCTGATGTCCTACTACTTCCGGATCATGCTGAAGCAGGAGGACGAGCTGTGAGGCGCTCCACGTTCGGACGGCTGTGGCCCAACGTCGTCGCGGTCATCCTCTTCGTCTTCTTCATCTTCCCCGTCTACTGGATGCTGACGACGGCCTTCAAGCCGGACCTCGACATCATCTCCACCACCCCGGTCTTCGTGCCCTTCCACGGCACCACGTCGCACTTCGACAAGGCCGTGCACGCGGCGGGCTTCTGGACGCTGGTGCGCAACAGCCTCACCGTCACCATCGGTTCGGTGCTGCTGTCGCTGGTGGTGGCGACCGCGGCGGCGTTCGCGGTGGCGCGGATGCGCTTCCGCGGCCGCAAGGCGTTCCTCCTGATCGTGATGATGGCCCAGATGGCGCCGTGGGAGGTCATGACGATCTCCGTCTACATGATCGTCCGCGACCAGGACATGCTCAACAGCCTGCTGCCGCTGACGCTCTTCTACATGATGATGGTGCTGCCGTTCTCCATCTGGACGCTGCGCGGGTTCATCGCCGCGGTGCCCAAGGAACTGGAGGAGTCCGCCCTCATGGACGGCTGCACCCGGTTCCAGGCGTTCGTCCGGGTGGTGCTGCCGCTGCTGGCGCCGGGGCTGATGTCCACCTCGCTGTTCGGCTTCATCACCGCCTGGAACGAGTTCCCGCTCGTCCTCATCCTCAACAAGGAGAGCGGCCAGACGCTGCCGCTGTGGCTCACCCAGTTCCAGACCAACTTCGGCGACGACTGGGGCGCTACCATGGCCGCCTCCAGCCTCTTCACCATCCCCGTGGTGATCGTCTTCCTGGTCCTCCAGCGCAGGGCCGTCGCCGGCATGACCGCCGGGGCGGTGAAGGGATGAGCCCCATCGCCCGCACCGAAGACCTCGACGGCTCCGCCGGACCCGACCTCCAGGCGGTCACCGCGGACGCGCTGGCCGTCCTCCAGCCCGGCTTCGAGGGCACCACCGCGCCCGCATGGGTGCTGCGGCTGATCGACGAGGGGCTCGGCTCGGTCGCCCTGTTCTCCCGCAACGTGGCCTCCCCCGACCAGGTGGCCGCGCTCACCGCGCAGCTGCGCGCGAAACGCCCCGACCTGCTGGTCACCGCCGACGAGGAGGGCGGTGACGTCACCCGGCTGGAGGCGCGCGGCGGTTCGTCGTTCCCCGGCAACCTCGCGCTCGGCGCGGTCGACGACGTGGCGCTGACCCGCGCGGTCGCCGCCGAACTCGGCCGCCGGCTGGCCGCCTGCGGGGTGGACTTCGACTGGGCGCCGTCCGCCGACGTCAACTCCGACCCGGACAACCCGGTGATCGGGGTGCGCTCCTTCGGCGCCGACCCCGAGCTGGTGGCCCGCCACACCGCCGCCTACGTCGAGGGGTTGCAGTCCGCGGGCGTGGCCGCCAGCGTCAAGCACTTCCCCGGCCACGGCGACACCGCGGTGGACTCCCACCACGCGATGCCGCGGATCGACGTCGACCTGGACACCCTGCGCTCCCGCGAACTGGTGCCCTTCCGCGCCGCGCTCGCGGCCGGCGCCAAGGCCGTGATGAGCGCGCACATCCTGGTGCCCGCGCTCGACCCCGAGCTGCCCGGCACGCTCAGCCCGGCGGTCCTCGGCGGACTGCTGCGCGCGCCCGTCGAGGAGGGCGGCCTCGGCTACGACGGCCTGGTGGTCACCGACGGCATCGAGATGCAGGCGATCTCCGGCACCTACGGCATCGAGCGCGGCACCGTGATGGCGATCGCCGCGGGCTGCGACGCGATCTGCGTCGGCGGCGGCCGCAGCGACGAGCAGACCGTGCTGGACCTGCGCGACGCGATCGTGGCCGCGGTCAAGGACGGCTCCCTGCCCGCCGAACGGCTGGCCGATGCCGCCCGCCGGGTACGGGAACTGGCCGCCTGGGCGGCCGCACAGCGGTCGGGTGCGGCGGAGGGGAGCGCGCCCGACACCGGCATCGGCCTGACCGCGGCCCGCCGCGCGCTGCGTGTCACCCGCGCCGCGCACCACACCCCGCTCGACGCCCCGCCCTACGTGGCCGCCTTCACCCCGATGGCGAACATCGCGGTCGGCGACGTGACGCCGTGGGGCGTGGCCGCGGAGCTGGAGCGGCTGCTGCCCGGCACCCGTACCGGCAGCTACCGCACCGCCGACGCCGCCGAGGTGCTGGCCGCGGCGGGCGGCAGCCGGGTGGTGGCCGTGGTCCGCGACGCGCACCGGCACCCGTGGATGGCACAGGCGCTGGCCGGACTGGTGGCGGCGCGGCCGGACACCATCGTGGTCGAGATGGGGGTGCCGCAGTCCGAGCCGGTCGGCTCGCTGTACGTCGCCACCCACGGCGCCGCCCGGGTCTGCGGCGAGGCCGCGGCGGAAGTGATCGCCGCCCGCGACTGACCCGGCCTGCCCCACACGGCGAGACGCCGCGGACCCCCGAGCGGGGTCCGCGGCGTCCTGGCGTGTACGGCCGGACCCGGGCGGGGCTACAGGCCCTGCCAGTCCGGCTTGGCGGCGTAGGTGGCGCGGAAGTACGGCGCCAGCTTCAGCTTGGCGGCGGCGGCCTCGTCGACCACGACCGTGGCGTGCGGGTGGAGTTGGAGCGCGGAGGCGGGCACCACCGCGGCGACCGGGCCCTCCACGGTCTGCGCGACGGCCTCGGCCTTGCCCTCCCCGGTGGCCAGCAGCACCAGGTGCCGGGCCTCCAGGATGGTGCCGATGCCCTGGGTGATCACATGGCGCGGCACCTGCGCGATGTCGCCGTCGAAGAAGCGGGCGTTGTCCACCCGGGTCTGCTCGGTGAGCGTCTTGATCCGGGTGCGCGAGGCGAGCGAGGAGCAGGGTTCGTTGAACCCTATGTGCCCGTCGGTGCCGATGCCGAGCAGTTGCAGGTCCACCCCGCCCGCCGCCGCGAGCGCCTCGTCGTACGCCGTGCAGGCCGCGCGTACGTCGGCGGCGGCGCCGTCGGGGCCCATGAACGCCTTGGGGGACAGGCCGAGCGGCTCGACCACCTCGCGCAGCACCACCGAGCGGTACGACTCCGGGTGGCCGGCGGGCAGCCCCACGTACTCGTCGAGCTGGCAGACCCGGGCGCGGGCGGCGTCCACGGCGCCGGACCGGACCTTGGCGGCGAGCGCGGTGTAGACCGGCAGCGGGGTGGAGCCGGTCGCCACGCCGAGCAGGGCGTCGGGCTTGCGGCGCAGCAGGGCGGCCATGGCCTCCGCGATGAGTTCGCCGCCCGCGGCGGCGTCCGGCACGATGACAACTTCCACGCTGGTCCTGCCGTTCTCAAGAAGGGAACATGTGGTATAGACCAATCTAGCAGACGGGGCCACTCAGGTGGTGCGGACCGCCGGGTCCTGTGGTCGACTGGTGAGGGTCGGAACCCCGTCCGGTGGGATGGAGGCGATGGGGATGCCGGTGCCCGCGTCGTCCCCGGCTCCCGATACGGGAGAGCCGGGCTGGATCATGTTCGGTGAGATGGCCGAGCAGCCCGAGGTGCTGCGGCGGGTGCTCGACGAGGCCGCGCCGCAGGTGCGGCGGACCGCCCGGCGGATCGCGGACCGGCGGCCCCGGTTCGTGCTGCTCAGCGCGCGCGGCACCTCCGACCACGCGGCGCTGTACGCGAAGTACCTGATCGAGGTCGAGTTGGGGCTGCCGTGCGGCCTGACCTCGATGTCCACCGTCACCGCCTACGGGGCCAGCCCGCGCCTGGCGGACGTGCTGCTGATCAGCGTGAGCCAGTCCGGCGGCTCGCCCGACCTGGTCGCCACCACCCGGGCCGCCCGCGAGGCCGGCGCGATCACGCTCGCGGTCACCAACAACCCGGACTCGCCGCTGGCCGAGGTCGCCGAGTTCCACCTCGACATGCTCGCCGGACCGGAGAAGGCGCTGCCCGCGACCAAGACGTACACCGCGGAACTGCTGGTGCTCTACCTGTTCGTGCGGGGCCTGCGCGGCGACGCGGGTGCCGCGGACGCGCTGCCCGACCTCGCCCGGGAGGTGCTGGACCGGTCCGCGGAGGTCAGCGCGCTCGCCGGGCGGTACCGCTTCGCCGAGCGGATGGTGCTCACCTCGCGCGGCTACGGCTACCCGACCGCCAAGGAGGCCGCGCTGAAGCTGATGGAGACCAGCTACATCCCCGCGCTCGCCTACTCCGGCGCCGACCTGCTGCACGGGCCGCTGGCCATGGTGGACAACATCTCCCCGGTGATCGCGATCGTCCCCGAGGGTCCGGGCGGCCGGGCGCTCCAACCAGTGCTCGACCGGCTCCGCGGCCGCGGCGCCGACCTCGTCGTCGTCGGCCCCCGGGTCCACGTCAGGGCCGCCTCCGGCGGTTTCGTGCTGCCCACCCGCGAGCTGCCCGAGGCCCTCCAGCCGATCCTGGAGATCCTCCCGCTCCAACGCCTCGCCTACGAAGTGGCCGTCGCCCGCGGCCAGGACCCCGATGCCCCGCGCGCCCTGGCCAAGGTCACGAAGACCCGCTGAACGTCCTCCGGTCCGGCGCCGGGTTCGAGCCCCCGGAGGCGAGGCGGCGGCAAAAGAGGGGGCGGCGGCAAACGAAGGGGCGGCCGGAAACACTTCGGGCCGCGGTGCCGGGAGAGGACCCTCAACCTCTCCAGCACCGCAGCCCGGAGCTGCCGTCGGCGCCGTGGCCGGGGGGTGTGCGGTGCCCTCCGGCCCGATAGGGCCGACCAGTGAGGCGTCCGGCGTAGTCAGGGCAGAGAACGCCTTGGCCTCGGTCCGTCCTCCTGTGCGGGGAGGGCGGAGGTCTACTCATCGGTATTCTGGACTAGACCACTGGGGCTTGTCCATGGGTGTGCCACCGATTCCGTCCCGTGAATTCCCGGCCGGGCGCGCCGGGAAACGCGCCGGACCGCGCCGGTTCGGCCGGGAGGTACGCTCACATGCGTGCCCTCCATGAACGACCTCGTCCGCGAGCACACCGGCCTCGACCGGTCCGACCTCGAATGGCTGCACCTGCTCGTCTCGGAGTGGCAACTGCTCTCCGACCTGTCCTTCGCCGACCTCGTGCTGTGGGTGCCCACCCGCGACGGCACGCGCTACGTGTCGGTCGCGCAGATGCGCCCCAACACCGGCCCCACCTCGTACCAGGACGACATGGTCGGCCACCTGGTGCCGCGGGGCCGCCGGCCGCTGCTGGACGCGGCGCTGGACGAGGGGCGGATCGTCCGCGAGGGCGACCCGGAGTGGCGCGAGGAGGTGCCGGTGCGGGTGGAGTCCATCCCGGTCCGCCGCGACGGCCGGGTGCTGGGGGTGATCGCCCGCAACACCAACCTGCTGACCGTGCGCACCCCGAGCCGGCTGGAGCTGACCTATCTGCAAAGCGCCTCCGACCTGGCGCAGATGATCGCCGCTGGCGCCTTCCCGTTCCCGGCCGAGCAGGTGGACATGGACGCCTCGCCGCGGGCCGGCGACGGGCTGATCCGGCTGGACGCCGACGGCATCGTGCAGTACGCCAGCCCGAACGCGCTGTCCGCATACCACCGGCTGGGCCTGGCCGCCGACCTGGTCGGCCAGCACCTGGGCCAGGCCACCGCCGAACTCGCCCCGGACCGCGGCCCGGTGGAAGAGGCGCTGGTGAAGCTCGCCAGCGGCTGGGCGCCCCGGGAGTTCGAGGTGGAGGCGGGCGACGGGGTGATCCAGTTGCGGGCCATCCCGCTCAAGCCCAAGGGCGTGCACACCGGTTCGCTGGTGCTGCTCCGCGACGTCACCGAACTGCGCCGCCGCGAGCGGGAGTTGATCACCAAGGACGCCACCATCCGGGAGATCCACCACCGGGTGAAGAACAACCTCCAGACGGTCGCGGCGCTGCTGCGGCTCCAGGCCCGCCGGATGGACTCCGAACGGGCCCGGGAGGCGCTGGACGAGGCGGTGCGGCGGGTCGGGTCGATCGCGATCGTGCACGAGACGCTGTCGCAGAACCTCGACGAGACGGTGGAGTTCGACGAGATCGCCGACCGCGTGCTGGCGATGGTCGCGGAGATCTCACCCGGACGGGTCACCACCCGGCGCGGCGGCCGGTTCGGCATCCTCAGCGCGGAGACCGCCACCCCGCTGTCCATGGTCCTCACCGAGCTGCTCCAGAACGCCCTGGAACACGGCTTCGGGCCGGGGGAGTCGGGCAGCGTGGAGGTCGCCGCGACCCGCGCCCGCGACCGCATCACGGTCACCGTCCAGGACGACGGGCGCGGGCTGCCGGCCGGCTTCGACGCCCAGCGGGCGGGCAACCTCGGCCTCCAGATCGTCCGCACCCTGGTGGTGGGCGAGTTGGGCGGCACCTTCGACATGCACCCGGCCCCGACCGGCCCGGGCACCCGTGTGGTGCTCGAACTCCCGTTGGACAGCTGAGCGTTCGGCGCCGCCGGCGGGCGGGCACACGAGAAAGCCCCGTACCCATCCGGTACGGGGCTTTCTCGATGCTGCGTGCTGCGCGTATTGGCAGGTGCTGCGCGCTGCGGCTCGGGGGTAAGGCTTCTAGGTCGTCCGGTGCTCTCAGGCGCTGGCGTTACGGGCCCGGTTGCGGGCGGCGCGGCGCTTCATCGCACGACGCTCATCCTCGCTGAGGCCACCCCAGACACCGGCGTCCTGGCCACTCTCCAGCGCCCACTGAAGGCACTGGTCCATGACAGGGCAGCGCCGGCAGACGGCCTTGGCTTCCTCGATCTGCAGCAGCGCAGGACCGGTGTTGCCGATGGGGAAGAAGAGCTCGGGGTCTTCCTCGCGGCAAACGGCGCGGTGACGCCAGTCCATGGCTGCTCCAACTCCTTGTGTGACAAGCAGGTTGCTTGTGAATGTGAACGCTTTCACGAATCCCCCGCGCAGGAACGGGACGCCACCCAACCGTCGCTGGTCGGTGCGGTCCCGCTGGTGTGAGGTAGGAGATTCGGGCTCTCATGGGGGCCGTTTGCTCGGCCGTCCCGATCGCCAGTAAGAGACTCGCAAACCTCGGCTGGAGATACAACCCCTTCAGGAAAGTTTTTTTGGATTCCTCGGTGTCGCCTCGGTCACAGCCGTACTTCCATGGGGTGCGGGGCAGGCTAAACGTTCGAGTAAAAGGACTTTAGGCTCTTCGACTTACACAATCACACGCAGTGCACGGCGTACGCCTGTGAAGGTTGCGCTCGTACGCAGTCCCAGGTGGTCACCGTCGACCTGGAAGGGCAGCGGCGCCTGCGAATGCAAGGTGAAGTCCGTCAGGTCGTGCAGGGCCACCGCGTACTTGCCGCGGGGGCCGCGCTCCGGCGTGGAGCGCAGCAGCTGCGCCGCGTACCGGGCGCCGGCGACCGTGGACATCTTGGTGACGCCCAGCACGTCGAGGGCGGTGTCGAAGGACGCATCGGGGGAGGCGTACACCGGTTTGTTGCCGAGATAGGTCCACGGCGCGGTGTTGCAGATTATGGCGGTGGACAGCCCCCCCACCGGCTCCGCGTCCGGCTGCTCCAGCGTGATCGTGCCGTGCCGGCGGTGCGGGTCGGCCAGGAACTGGCGGGCCACCTGCCGCAGGTACAGCGCGTGCGTCGACCGCTTGCCCAACTCCCTTTGCTGCTCCACCCGTCCGACCACTCCGGCGTCGAAGCCCAGGCCCGCGCAGAAGGTGAACCAGCGCGGCGGCACCCCCTCGTCCTCGGTGCCTCTGGTGCCGCTGACCAGGCCCAGGCCGACCGTACGGGACGAGCCGGCGCGCAGCGCGTCCAGCAGGGCGCCGGTGGCCTCCACGGCGTCGTTGGGCAGGCCCAGGGCGCGGGCGAAGACGTTCGTCGAGCCGCCGGGGACCACGGCCAGCTGCGGCAGGGCCTCCGGGTCGGGGCCGTGGTGCAGCAGCCCGTTGACGACCTCGTTGACGGTGCCGTCGCCGCCGAGGGCCACCACGAGCTCGACCTCGCCCTCCTCCGCGGCCTTCCGCCCGAGGTCCCGCGCGTGCCCGCGGTACTCCGTGGTGGCCACCTCCAGCTTCAGGTCGCTGGACAGGGCGGTACTGATCACGTCGCGGACCCGCGCGCTGGTGGTGGTGGCGGCGGGGTTGACCACGAGAAGAGCACGCATGCTCGACAGCGTACCTACGGATTTTCGCGCCCGGCTACGCTGGCAGGTGTGAGCCAGAAGACGACGAAGCGCATGGAGTCCACGGCGTCCGGGGTGGCCGGGGCGGAAACCCCGGGTGAAGCGGCCGGGCCGCCCCCCGCGCGGCTGACCGCCGCGGCCGCGGTGGCCGGGCTCGAAGGGGCCGCCATCGCCGCGTGGGGCGTCACGATGTTCTTCGGCGGCGGCAGCGACGTGCTGCCCGGGCTGCTCGTCCTCGCCCTCGCCGCGCTGCCGCTCCTCGCCGCCTACGGGCTGCGCCGGGCCCGCCGCTGGAGCCGCGGGCCCGCGCTCATCGTCCAGCTCGTCGCGCTGCCCATCGCGTGGAACCTGCTGCGCAGTGACGGCGCCGGCCTCGTCACCGCCGGCGCCGTCCTCGGCGTCCTCGCCCTCGCCGGCCTCGTCCTCCTGGTCCACCCGGCCACCACGGACGCGCTCGGTATCAACCGGACCGCCGCCTAGCCCGCCCCCGTAAGCACCCGGACCTTGCGGTGGGTGGGTGCTCCGGGCGCGCGCCGTCGCGGTTCCCGTCGCGTCGCCGGCCGCAGGCCGGTGGCCTGTTGCGCGCGCAGTTCCCCGCGCCCCTGGATATGCCCGGGTTCCTCCGGGGCAAGCCCGGTGCGAGCCGCAGTTATCCAGGGGCGCGGGGAACTGCGCGACCAGCCACCCACCCACCGCAAGGTCCCGAAGCCCACAGGACGGGGCAGCCCGGAGGGCCCCCCACCGGGAGGTGGTCCCGGAACCCGCAGGACGGGGCAGCCCGGGGGGTCCGCTCGGCCCGCCCGGCAAGGGCTACTCGTCGATGAGGAGTTTGTCCCGCAGCTGCGCCAGGGTCCGGGCGAGGAGGCGGCTGACATGCATCTGCGAGATCCCCACCTCCTGCGCGATCTGCGACTGGGTCATGTTCCCGAAGAACCGCAGCAGCAGGATCGTCTTTTCACGCGGCGGGAGCTGCTCCAGCAGCGGCTTGAGGGACTCCCGGTACTCGACCCCCTCCAGCGCCTCGTCCTCGGACCCGAGCGTGTCCGCGACGGCGGGCGACTCGTCGTCGGTGTCGGGCACGTCCAGCGACAGCGTGCTGTACGCGTTCGCCGACTCCAGCCCCTCCAGGACCTCCTCCTCGGAGATCTTGAGGTGCTCGGCGAGTTCGTGCACCGTCGGTGCCCGGCCGTGTCGCTGGGACAGCTCGCCGGTGGCGCTGGTGAGCGACAGCCGCAGCTCCTGGAGCCGGCGCGGCACCCGCACCGCCCAGCCCTTGTCCCGGAAGTGCCGCTTGATCTCCCCGACCACGGTCGGCGTGGCGTACGTGGAGAACTCCACCCCGCGCTCGACGTCGAACCGGTCGACCGACTTGATCAGCCCGATCGTGGCGACCTGGGTGAGGTCATCCAGCGGCTCGCCGCGGTTGCGGAAGCGGCGGGCGAGGTGCTCCACCAGCGGCAGGTGCATCCGGACCAGCTGGTTGCGCAGCTCGGCCCGCTCCGGCGAGCCCTCGGGCAGCTTGCCCAGCTCGACGAAGAGCGCGCGGGCGCCCGAACGGTCGTGCGGGTCGTGCTGTCCGGCGGACCCGGCCGGCCCGGCCGCGGCGGGCTGCTCCTCGGCCGGCCCGGGCTGCTCAGGCCGGGTGGCCTGCTCGCCCGGTGCCGCGTGCTCGTGCTGATCCATCCGGTCCGCCTGCTCCGCCTGCTCCGACGCGTCCATCACTTCCCTACGGTCCGTCCGGCCGGGGCCGTCCTCCACCGCCCCGTGGTCGGGGTGGGGTCTTGCCGACAGCCGCGGCGGCCCGGCCGGACCGGTGCCCCCGGGCCCCTGCTGCTGGGCCGGTACGAAGGCGCGGCCGCGCACCGCGGGCACGTCGTGCTCCGCGGGCGGGCCGGGGGTCTCTGCTGGGCTCACGACGGCCGCCTCACATGCCTCACGACAGTCCGGGTACGGCGCCGCGCTTCTTGTGCAGACTGATGCTGACCGTCTGGTCCGGCGCGACGGTGGAGTCCACCTCGCCGGCCAGTGCGGACAGCACCGTCCAGGCGAAGGTGTCGCGCTCGGGCGCGCGCCCGTCGGTGGTCGGCGCCGAGACGGTCACCCACAACGAGTCGCCGACCAGCCGGAACACACAGCTCAGCACGGAACCGGGGACGGCTTGTTGCAGCAGGATCGCGCACGCCTCGTCGACCGCGATCCGCAGGTCCTCGATCTCGTCGAGGGTGAAGTCCAGCCGGGCGGCGAGTCCGGCCGTGGCCGTCCGCAGTACCGACAGATACGCTCCCGCCGCGGGCAGCCGGACCTCGACGAAGTCCTTCGACCCGGGCTCGCCTGCGATCTGGGACACCCACACCTCCAAGGTGGCACACAGTGATTGCTCTGGTTCGCAGCGACGCTACCGCGATCCGTGCCCGGCTGTCGCCCGGACGGCGCACGGCCCTTCCCATTCTGTCACCGATCGTAAGCGTACGGGTACGGAAGGTGGGGGTGCTCGCTGCCGGCTCAATACGTAGGAGTCGGCGTCTGGTTGGACGACGGGACACCGCCGCCGGTTGCATCCGGCCCCGAACCGGCGCGGGCGGCCAGCGCGTGCAGCGCCGGGCCGGACAGCCGCTGGACCGTCCACTCGTCCTGCGGCCGTGCCCCGATCGAGCGGTAGACGCCGAGCGCCTGTTCGTTCCAGTCCAGCACCGTCCACTCGAACCGCTCGTAGCCGCGTTCGACGCAGATCGCCGCGAGGGCGGCCAGCAGGGCCTTCCCGTGGCCGCCGCCGCGCAGCTCCGGGCGGACGTACAGGTCCTCCAGGTACATGCCCGGCTTGCCGGTCCAGGTGGAGAAGTTCCGGAACCACAGCGCGAACCCGGCCGGGCCCTCGCCGCCGGCCGCTGCGCCGTCGGGCTCCGCGATCAGCGCGGACGCCACCGCGTCGGGGCCGAACAGCGCCTCGCGCAGCTGCTCCAGGGTGGCCCGCGCTTCCTGCGGCGCCCGTTCGTAGGCGGCCAGTTCGCGGATCATCGCCTGGATGGCGGGGACGTCTTCGGGGGTCGCGGCGCGGATCATGCGACCAGGTTACGGCGGCGCGGTGTGGTGGCCGTAAAGGTGTTCGGCCGCATCAGCCGGTGATCACCGCGGCGACCCGGGTGCCGGGCGGGAAGGCACCCTCGCCGGCGAGGAGGAAGACGGCGTGCAGCGCCTTGGCGACGTAGACGCGCTCCACCGGCCGGCCGTCCAGCGCCTCGCGGTGCCGGCCGGCGAAGTCGTCGGTGAACGCCGCCAGCTCGGGGGTGGTGCGGGCGAAGCCGCCGGCGTGGCAGCGGTCCTCCACCCGCCAGTCGCCGCGCCGCTCGCCGAAGGCGTCGTGCTGGAGGCGCAGCACCTCCTCAGTGAGGAAGCCGCCGCGCAGCGCCGCCACGCCGATCGCGCGGACCGGCGGCGGCAGTCCGGCCGCCAGTCCGGCGAGGGTGCCGCCGGTGCCGCAGGCGACGGCCACCACGTCGGCGGCGGTGCCGATCTCCCGGCCCAGGGCCGTGCAGCCGCGCACCGCGGCCGGGTTGGAGCCGCCCTCGGGGATGACGTGGGCCGGGCCGTACCGCTCCAGCAGGGGGGCCAGCACGTCGGGCGCGGTCTTGCGGCGGTAGGCGGCGCGGTCCAGGAAGTGCAGCACCATGCCGTCCGCGGCGGCGCCGGCGAGGGAGGCGTTGAGCGGGCGGTGGGCCAGTTCGTCGCCGCGGACCACGCCGACCGTGCGCAGGCCGAGCAGGCGGCCGGCGGCCGCGGTGGCCCGCAGGTGGTTGGAGTAGGCGCCGCCGAAGGTCAGCAGGGTGCGGTGGCCCGCCGCCTCGGCCGCGGCCAGGTTCGGGCCGAGCTTGCGGAACTTGTTGCCCGGGAGGTCCGGATGGGCCAGGTCGTCCCGTTTGAGCAGCAGTCGTACGCCGTGCCGGGCCAGCCGCTCGTCGGCCACCTCCACCAGGGGAGTCGGCACCCTTCCCGCCAGTACGCTCACCCGTCCATTCTCCCGAGTGCGGGGGCCCTCCGGGGGTGGGGTGACCCTCCGGGGCGGATGCTTCTGTCGGCTCCGGGACCACCCGCCGGCCGGTGGCCGGTCGCGCAGTTCCCCGCGCCCCTGGCTCTGCTCGGGTCCTCCGGCCCGGGAGGCGGCAGATCCGGCGCGGTTGCTCGCGCCCTTGGCTCTGCTCGGGTCCCTCGGCCCGGGAGGCGGCAGAACCACCCGCTTGAGGGGTATCGGTGCACAAGTGTCACCCGGCCGGGTGACAGTGGTGCATTCTTACTCCCGTGCCTGAAACCGATGCCAGACCCGTGCGGTCCGCCGCGGCGGGAGTCACTGCGGTCAGTGACGCGGGGGACGCGCTCACCGCGACCGTGCGCGGCCTGTTGCCGTCGCTGACGCCGGCGGCGGCCCGGATCGCGACGCTGATCGTGCGCGACCCCGCGAAGGTCGCGCGCAGCACGATCTCGGAGCTGAGCGCGCTGGCCGGCACGAGCGAGTCCTCGATCGTGCGCACCGCGCGGGCGCTGGGGTTCGCCGGCTACCCCGAACTGCGGCTCGCGCTGGCCGCGTCGGCGGCCCGGCAGGGGCCGCGCTCGACGCTGTCGGCGGGCATCACCCCCGACGACTCCGCCGAGGAGGTCATCGCCAAGCTGGTGCACACCGAGTCGCAGGCGGTGCAGGAGACGGCCACCCAACTGGACCCGGAGCAGCTTTCCGGCGCGGTCGGGGCGGTGTGCGGGGGCGGGCAGCTGCACATCGCGGGGGTCGGCGCCTCCGGGCTGGTCGCCCAGGACCTCCAGCAGAAGCTGGCCCGGGTCGGGCGGCCCTGCCACGCGCACGGCGACTCGCAGTCCGCGCTCACCAGCGCGGTGCTGCTCGGCGAGGGCGACGTGTTCCTGGCCGTCTCGCACTCGGGTGAGAGCCGGGACGTGCTCGAACCGCTGCGCCGGGCCTCGGCGTTGGGCGCCACCACGGTGGTGATCACCAACCACCCGATGTCCTCGGCGGCCCGGCTCGCCGACTTCGTGCTGGTGTCGGCGGGCCGGGAGACCACCTTCCGGCCGGGCGCGATGGCCAGCCGGATCAGCCAACTCGTGGTGGTCGACTGCCTGTTCGTGTGTGTGGCACAGCGCACCTTCGACCTGTCCAGCCGGGCGCTGCGGATCACCCACCAGGCGCTGGAGGGCGACCGGGCGCGCTGAGCGCCGCGCGCGACCGGCCGCCGCCCGGCGTCACTTCGCGGGCACCACGTCCACGTCGTCGGCGCTCACGAACGCCATCCGGTGGTTGTAGACGATCTCGTAGACCTTCGTCTGCCCGATGAAGTCGGTCCGGTCGTGGGGCGCGGAACCGTCGTAGTTGATCGCGAAGTACGAGTCGGTGTGCACCGCCGGGCCGGCGGCGACGTACGACTGCCCGGCCGCGATCGCGTACTTCTTCGCCGGGGTCTGCGGGCGCGGCGCGGTGCCGCCCTCGTAGGCGACGAAGTCCGCGGGGTAGACGGAGGCTTCGGGGTAGGCCGTGGTGTAGACGGGGATGGTGCTGCGGCCCGCCTTGGGCACGATCCGCTCGGCCGTCACCGGCACGGTGGTGGGGTGCTTCGCGGTGTCCTGGAGCCACGCCTCCTGGCCGCCGTACCAGATGGCGGTCCAGCCGGGCCGGCGGTCGGCCACGACGTACTGCTCACCGGCGGGGGCCTTGTCGCCCCAGTCGTTCATCGCGTCGGTGCCCGCGCCGGTCGGATGCAGGTAGGGGTCGGCGAGCAGCGGCGCGTCCGTGCTCGGCGCGGTGTACAGCGGCACGAAGCTGGACGGCGCGTCGCTGGAGGTCACCGGGCAGTCGAAGCTGCGGTAGGGGCCGGGGAACTGCTTGTAGCCCTGGACGTCGTCGCAGTACGTGGTGGTCTGCTTGTTGTCCTGGTAGCCGGGCTTGATCGCCACGACGTCGCTGCCCTGCGCGGCGGTGGCGTGGATCGGCGCGCCGAGCAGGTCGAAGAAGTGCTCCCAGTCCCAGCCCGGCCCCGGGTCCCAGTGCTGGGTGGCGATGCCGGTCTCGGTGCCGCCGGGGATGTTGTCGTGGCCGAGGATGTGCGCGCGGTCCAGCGGGACGTCGTACTTCGCCGCCAGGTACTTCACCAGCTGCGCGGTCGAGCGGTAGAGGTTCTCGCTGAACCAGGCGCCGCCGTGGGTGGCCCACGCCTCCTGCTCGATGCCGATCGAGTGCTGGTAGAAGGAGCGGTTGGCGCTGTCCCAGGCGATGTCCTTGTCCGGCGTCATCTGGGTGATCAGGCCGTCGGAGGAGCGCACCACGTAGTTCGCGCCGGCGAAGTAGGTCGGGTCGCGGAACAGGTCGAGGGTGCCGTCGTAGGTCTCGTCGGTGGTGTGCAGCGTGATGTAGCGGATGTCCAGGCCGCCGTTGGGGCGGTCGGCGATGTCGTGGCTGCCGTAGTCGCCGAGGTCGTCCGGGTCCAGCAGGGTGTAGGCGCCCGGAATGTAGTTGCACGTCACGGACTTGGGGCACTCGGGCTGCTGGTCGCTCTCGGGCGGCGTGACGTCGGTCAGGCCCAGCTTGCGCACGTCCGAGCGGTTCGGGTGCAGCCCGGCCAGCGGGGCCAGCGTGATCTGCTGGCCGTCGTCGGTGGTGCGGGCCTCGCCGGTGCGCAGGGCGCTCCACACGCCGTCGGCGAACGCCTGGGCGACCGAGTCCTCGGTGGACTGGCTGTAGCGCGCCGCGGCGGCGTACCAGCCGTCCACGGTCTTCGGCAGCCGGCCGTGCCCGTAGCCCTTGGCGTACGAGGCGAGCAGCGCGGCGCCGCCGCGGATGTTCTGCGCCTCGTCGCCGCGCACGGTGGCGGTGTCGGTGCCCAGCAGCGCGGCCGCGGCGGCCGCGGTGTGCTCGGCGGGTGCCTTGAGCAGGTCGGCGTAGCGCGGGGAGGCGGTCGTCAGGCCGTCGCCGTCGAGGTCCTGCGCGGTGAGGTCGGTGAGGTTCATCGGGCCGTAGCCCGCCTCGGCGTTCTCCTGCCCGGCGTGGTCCTCCCACCGGGTCTCGTAGAACGACACCGCTTCGAGCACCGGCGCGGGCACGCCGAACTCGGCGGCGGCCGCGGTGAATTCGGCCTGCCGGGTGGACTGCGGGTCCGCGGCCTGCGCGTCGGCGGTGGTCACCGCGGTCAGTGACAGGCCGGCCAGCAGCGACATCGCTGCCACCAGCGCGGCGGTTCTGCCGCGGCGCGGGCGGGTGAGGGGGTGGTGCATCCAGGCTCCTCGCGTTCAGGTCGGGCGGGCAGAGCGCGGCCCGCGCGGTGCGCGCACGGGGGGTGCGCGGGCGCGGATTCGCGCAAGTGCTGCGCCGCAGCCTGGCGAGGTCGGCTGGCAGTAAGCAACCTCCTAGACGTAAATCCTGAAAGTTTTCTTCACCGGCCGGGGTGCGGGTCGCCGCGAGTCGGGTGATTCCGGACCGGCCGCGGGTGCGCGCCGAGGCTGGCCTTGACGCGCACGTCAAGGTCTACGGTCGTCCGTATGCGCATCGGTGAACTCGCGGACCGGGCGGGCACCACGACCCGTACCCTCCGCTACTACGAATCCCTCGGGCTGCTGCCGCCTGCCGGGCGCGCCGCCAACGGCTACCGCTCCTACGGCGACGAGCACGTGCGCATGCTGGCGCAGATCCGCACCTTGCAGGACTTCGGCTTCGGCCTGGAGGAGACCCGGCCGTTCGTGGAGTGCCTGCGGGCCGGCCACGAGGCCGGGGACACCTGTGCGGACTCGCTCGCGGTCTACCGCCGCAAGCTCGCCGAACTGGACGCGTGCGTGGCGCGGTTGAGGTCCGTACGGGACCAGGTGGCCGCGCAGCTCGCCCGGGCGGAGCTGGCCGCGGGGGCCGCACAGGCCGCCGGGGAACCGATGTGCGAGCTGGCACCGCCGACCGAGAGGACTCCTACGCCATGACCGCCGCCACCACTCATCTGCACCCCGGGGTGCCCGTCACCACCGACGCGACCTTCGCCGCCGACGTGCTCGGCTCCGACCTGCCGGTGCTGGTCGACTTCACCGCGTCCTGGTGCCCGCCCTGCCGCATGATCGCGCCGGTGCTCGCGGAGATCGCCGCCGAGGAGGCCGGCCGGCTGCGGGTCGTCCAACTCGACGTGGACACCAATCCGGCCACCCAGTCCGCCTACGGGGTGCTGTCGATGCCGACGCTGATGCTCTTCCGGGCCGGCGAGCCGGTCAAGGCGCTGGTGGGCGCGCGGCCCAAGCGGCGCCTGCTGCAGGAACTGTCCGACGAGATCTGACCCCGCCCGCCCGCCCACGAAAACGGCCCCGCCCGGTGCCGCCCCCACACGCACCTAAACGTGGGAAACGCCACACGGAACGGGACCGTCGACCGCCTGCCGGATACGGCGGGCGGTCACGCCTTCTTGGTCTCCCAGAAGATCGTGTCGATCTCGGCGATCAGGTCGAGGGCCTTCTGGCCGGTCGCCGGGTCGTTCGACGCCTTGGCGGCGCTGAGCGCCTTCAGCGTGTCGTTGACGAGCTGGTGAAGCTGCGGGTACTTCTCGAAGTGCGGGGCCTTGAAGTAGTCGCTCCACAGCACCGAGACGTGGTGCTTGGCGAGTTCCGCGCGCTGCTCCTTGATCAGGACAGCGCGGGTGCGGAAGTCAGCGTCCTCGTTGGCCTGGTACTTCTCCTGCACCGCCTTCACGGACTCGGCCTCGATGCGGGCCTGGGCCGGGTCGTACACGCCGCAGGGCAGGTCGCAGTGGGCGCTTACCTTCACCTTGGGCGCGAACAGGCGAGTGAACATGGCCGTCCTTCCTCGTGATCGTCTTTCAGGTGCGACATTACTCCCTGGGGTAGGGGATTTCCCGGCTGCCCCAGGTGGCTTAGGACGAAAGTCTGGTGTCACTCTGGTGGAAGCAACGAACCTGGAGGCGGAGGATGCGCGAGCAGGGGGCGAGGCTGTCGTGGCAGCTCGTCGAGGTCACCGGCCCGTCGATGGCACCGACACTGCTGCACGGCGACTGGCTGCTGATCCAGAAGGTCAGCAGCGGAGCCGAGCAGGTGCGCGAGGGGGACGTGGTGGTGATGCGCCACCCGCTCCAGCAGGACCTGCTCATCGTGAAACGGGCGGTCGAGCGCCGAGACAACGGCTGGTGGGTGATGGGGGACAACGCCTTCGTCGCCAACGACAGCCGGGAGTTCGGCACCGTGCCGGACGACCTGGTGCTGGCCCGCGCCAGGGGCCGCTTCCGGCCACCGGGGGAGCTTCAGCGCTCGGTGGCGGGCGTGGCGTCCTGGGTGGCCTCCTGCGTGCGCCCGCTGCGCGCGGACCGGTCGTTCTCCAGGCGCTTGCGGGCCCGGTAGGCCGCGACGTTCGCGCGGGTGGCGCAGCGGTCGGAGCAGTACCGGCGCGAACGGTTCGTCGATGTGTCGACATACGCGTTGCGGCATGGGGATGCTTCGCAGATTCCCAGCCGGTCCACGCCCAGGGAGGTGACCTGGACCGCCAGCCCCATGCAGGCGCTCGCGGAGTACGCGGCGGCGGCGTTCGCCGCGTGGTCGGCCAGGTGCAGGTGCCAGTCCGGCCGGCCGGTCTCCTCGTTGACCAGCGTGTGGCCGGAGACCTGCGGGCTGACCGGGAACTCCAGCATCAGCGCGTTGAGCACGTCGACCGCGCGGACCTCCTCCTGCGCGTCGGCCGCCTCGAAGACGCCGCGCAGCCGCGTGCGTACCGCCCGCAGCCGCGCCACGTCGCTCTCCGTGACCCGGCCCAGCAGCTGCGAGTTGCTGCCGAGCAGGTCCCGTACGGCGTCGGTCGAGGTCAGGGTGTCGGTGCCGCGCCGCGGTTCCTCGGTGTTCACCAGGCGCACGGCGTAATCCGCGTAGTAAGCCAGTTCCACTTGAGGTCCTTACTGGGGGCGGCCACGCCTGCGTAACGGCCGCTCGGGCTACCAGGGTATTACGTACGCCGGTGCGGGCCGGGGTATGCCGGGCGGGCGAGGTGCGGGCCGGGCACGCCGGTGCGGCCGGCCCGCACCGGCGGGTCCCCGGGGCGTCCGGGGCTGCCCCGGGGACCCGCCGGCGGTCACAGCACCTTGGACAGGAACGCCTTGGTGCGCTCGTGCCTCGGACTGGTCAGCACGTCACGCGGGTGGCCGGACTCCACGACCTGGCCGTCGTCCATGAAGACCAGCGCGTCGCCGACCTCGCGGGCGAAGCCCATCTCGTGGGTGACCACGATCATCGTCATGCCGTCCTCCGCCAGCCCGCGCATCACGTCGAGCACGTCGCCGACGAGTTCGGGGTCGAGCGCGGAGGTCGGCTCGTCGAAGAGCATCAGCTTGGGCTCCATCGCCAGTGCCCGGGCGATCGCCACCCGCTGCTGCTGGCCGCCGGAGAGCTGGGACGGGTAGTTGGCCGCCTTGTCGGCCAGCCCCACCCGGTCCAGCAGGCGGGCGGCCCGCTCCCGGGCCACCGCCCTGCTCTCCCGGCGCACCTGCACCGGGCCCTCCATGACGTTCTCGATCGCGGTCAGGTGCGGGAAGAGGTTGAAGCGCTGGAAGACCATCCCGATGTCCCGCCGCTTGGCGGCCACTTCACGGTCGCGCAGCTCGTAGAGCTTCCCGCCGTGCTCCCGGTAGCCGATCAACTCGCCGTCGACGTACAGCCGTCCGGCGCTGATCTGCTCCAGGTGGTTGACGCACCGCAGGAAGGTGGACTTGCCGGAACCGGACGGGCCGATCAGGCAGAACACCTCGCCCGGCGCCACCTCCAGGTCGATGCCCTTGAGGATGTGCGCGGCCCCGAAGGACTTGTGCACCGCCTCGGCCCGCACCATCGGTCCGCCGCCGGAGCCCGCCGGCCCGGCGCCCTTGCTGGTCGTGCTCATCTCAGGCCACCTTCGGTCGGCGCACGGTGGACAGGTTGGTCCTGATCCTCTGCCACGGGGTCTGCGGCAGCGAGCGCTGCGAACCGCGCGCGTACCGCCGCTCCAGGTAGAACTGGCCGACGCTGAAGACGCTGGTCAGCACCAGGTACCAGATCGAGGCGACGAAGTACATCTCCATGATCGCGGTGGTGTCGCTGCCGATGTTGGTGGCCGCGCGCAGCAGTTCGGTGTACTGCACCACTGAGACCAGCGACGAGGTCTTGAGCATGTTGATGAACTCGTTGCCGGTCGGCGGGATGATCACCCGCATCGCCTGCGGCAGCACGATCCGGCGCATGGTGCGCGCGCCGGTCATGCCGAGCGCCTGCGCCGCCTCGGACTGCCCCACGTCCACCGACTGGATGCCGGCCCGGACGATCTCGGCCATGTACGCGCCCTCGTTGAGCCCGAGGCCCAGCAGCGCGGCGACGAACGGGGTCATCACGGCGGTGGTGTCGTTCTTGTACAGCGGCATCAGGTTGATGGTGTGGAAGATCAACGCGAGGTTGAACCACATCAGCAGCTGCACGTACACCGGGGTGCCGCGGAAGAACCAGATGTACAGCCACGCGACGGCGCCGGTCACCGGGTTCTTCGACAGCCGCATCACCGCCAGGAGAACGCCCAGCACCAGGCCCATGGCCATGGAGCACACCGAGATCAGGATGGTGTGCCAGGTGCCCTGGAGGATCGTGTGGTCGAAGAGCCGGCTGCGGACGGTGCCCCACAGGATGTCGCCCTGGGAGAAGGCGTAGCCGAGCCAGCCCAGCAGCCCGAGGACGACCAGCCCGGCCACCCAGCGCCCGTAGTGGCGCACCGGGATGGCGCGGATCGGTTCGTACGGGACGACCTGGGGCGGGACCGCGGCGCCGCCGCCGGGCGGGGTCTCGGGCGGGGTCTCGGGCGGCGTCTCGGACGGGGTCTCCGCTGGCGTCTCCGACGGGGTGTCCGCCGGGGTGTCCGCCGGGTCCGGGCCGGTCACTGCACCGGCCATGTCAGGAGCCGCCGTTGATCGAGGCCGTCTTCACCGCGCCGCTGTCGGCGTTCCACTTGTGCAGCACCTGGGCGTAGCTGCCGTCCTGGATGATCGCGTTCAGCGCCTGCTGGAGGGCGTCCCGCAGCTGGCTGTTGCTCTTGTCGAGCGCGATCCCGAACGGGCCGGCGTCGGCGGGGGAGCCGGCGATCTGGAAGTCCTTGCCGCCCCCGGACTTCTGCGCGATGTACGCGGCCACCGGGGTGTCGTTGAGGTCGGCGACCGCGCCGCCGGCCTTGACCCGGGTCTGCGCCTCGGCGTCGGTGTCGAACGCCTGGATCGTCAGGCCCTTGGAGCCGCAGGCCGTCTTCTGCTTCTTGAAGGCGTCCTCGTAGATCGTGCCGCGCTGCACCGCGACGGTCTGGCCGCACACGTCGGCGAGCGCGTTGATGTTCTTCGGGTTGCCCTTCTGTACCAGCAGCGAGGAGCCGGACATGTAGTAGTCGACGAAGTCGACGCCTTTTCCGGTCTTCTTGCCCTTGTCGTCCAGTCCCTGCTGGCGGTCCTTGGTGTCGCTCATAGCGGACATCACGATGTCCTCGCGGCCGGTGTACAGCGAGGTGATCAGACCGTCGAACTGGCCGTTGGTGAACTCGAACCGTACGCCCAGCTGCTTGGACAGCGCCGCGCCGAGGTCGGGGTCTATGCCGATGATCTTGCCGTCGGACGTCTGCTCCATCGGCGCGTACGAGGCGTCGGTGCCGACCTTGATGACACCGGCGTCCTGGTACTTCTTCGGCAGCTTCGCGAAGAGCGGGGCCGCGGACTTGCTGGTCGAGGAGGTGGCGCCGGACGAACTACCCGAGTCGTCCTTCTTGGTCTGGTCGCCGCACCCGGTGAGGACCAGGGCGCCGGCGACCGCGAGGGCGGCGACCGCGGTGATGCGGGTGCGGGGGGATGTACACCGAGGGGAGCCTGCGGTCATCGCTGTGTCCTCCAACAAAACGAGCATGTCACTGCGTTCGGACCTTGGGTGTGGGGGGCACGCGTCTTCGAGTACCGCCACCCAGTGTGATCCGTGCATCTTGCCATCCGGACAGCCCCTGACAGGGTTCTCGTTGTGTCAAAATCGGATAACGGGCCATCCCCGGGCTGCCATCGGGCCGGCACACCAAGGCCGGACCACGATGCGGCCGTGTCGTCCTGACCGCCCCCGCGAGGGGCGGCGGCTTCCGGTACAGCTTCCGGTACAACAGGACCTTCACCCCCATCCGGGGCCCACGGCGTGCGTGCGGCACGCCCGGCGCCGCGCTGCCACCTCGGTTACTCGTACCCCGGTGGCGCCGGCGCTCCGCCCACCCGCCCCGCCCAGCCGGCGGATGGGCACCTCAACCCTCACTTCTCGACCAAGGGGTCACACAGTGGCAGCGGAGATCGTCAATCCCGGCAACGTCGCGGACGCCGCGGCGACGGACGAGCAGTTCCCGATCGACCCGGTGTTCGCCCTGCACCGCGGCGGCAAGATGGCGGTGGCCGCCACCGTCCCGGTCCGCGACGCGGACGACCTGTCGCTCGCGTACACGCCCGGCGTCGCCGAGGTGTGCACCGCGATCGCCGAGCAGCCGGAGCTGGTGCACGACTACACGTGGAAGTCGCAGGTCGTCGCGGTGGTCACCGACGGCACCGCGGTGCTCGGGCTGGGCGACATCGGGCCGGAGGCGTCGCTGCCGGTGATGGAGGGCAAGGCGATCCTCTTCAAGCAGTTCGGCGGGGTGGACGCGGTGCCGATCGCGCTGGCCTGCACGGACGTCGACGAGATCGTGGAGACGGTGGTGCGGCTCGCGCCGTCCTTCGGCGGGGTGAACCTGGAGGACATCTCCGCGCCGCGCTGCTTCGAGATCGAGCGGCGGCTGAAGGACGCGCTGGACATCCCGGTCTTCCACGACGACCAGCACGGCACCGCGGTGGTCACGCTCGCGGCGCTGCGCAACGCGGCCACGCTCACCGGGCGTTCGCTCGGCGAGCTGCGGGCGGTGATCTCCGGGGCGGGCGCGGCCGGGGTCGCGATCGCGAAGATCCTCGTGGAGGCGGGCGTCGGGGACGTCGCGGTCACCGACCGCAAGGGCGTGGTGCACGCGGGCCGGGACGACCTCAACGAGGTCAAGCGGGAGCTGGCTTCGTATACGAACAAGGCGGGGCTGACCGGTTCGCTCGCCGACGCGCTGGCCGGCGCGGACGTCTTCATCGGCGTCTCGGGCGGCACCGTGCCGGAGGAGGCGGTGGCGCGGATGGCGCCGGGCTGCTTCGTCTTCGCGATGGCCAACCCCACGCCCGAGGTGCACCCGGACGTCGCGCACCGCTACGCGGCGGTGGTGGCCACCGGGCGCAGCGACTTCCCCAACCAGATCAACAACGTGCTCGCCTTCCCGGGGATCTTCGCCGGCGCCATGCAGGTGCGGGCCTCCGCGATCACCGAGGGCATGAAGCTGGCCGCGGCCGAGGCGCTCGCCGCGGTGGTCGCGGGCGAGCTGTCCGCCGACCACGTGATCCCGTCCCCGTTCGACCCCCGCGTGGCCCCGGCGGTCACCGCGGCCGTTGCGGCCGCCGCCCGCGCCGAGGGCACCGCCCGCAGGTAGCCGTGACCGACCTGGCCCCGGCCCGGGACGAGCGGCGCGTGCGACCGCCCTCCCGGGCCGCCGGCGCCCCGTGCGGTGGCGCGTTCGGCGCTGCGCAGCAGGGGTGCTTTCGTACTGGTGGGTAGGGGGCCTAGGGTCGGGGGATGTTTGCTGTGTATGCGGGGCGGATCGATGCCGAGCAGCCGCTGCGGGGGCTGGAGTCGGGGGAGCGGCCGGCGCCGGAGCGGCGCGAGGGGTGGAGCCGGGTCGAGGTGCGGGCGGCCTCGCTCAACCACCACGACCTGTGGTCGCTGCGGGGGGTGGGGCTGGGCGAGGAGAGCCTGCCGATGATCCTCGGCTGCGACGCGGCCGGGGTGGACGAGGACGGCAACGAAGTGGTGCTGCACTCGGTGATCGGCCAGACCGGGCACGGGGTCGGCCCGCGTGAGCGGCGCTCGCTCCTCACCGAGAAGTACCAGGGCACCTTCGCCGAGCAGGTCGCGGTGCCGACGTGGAACCTGCTGCCCAAGCCGCCGGAGCTGTCCTTCGAGGAGGCGGCCTGCCTGCCCACGGCATGGCTGACCGCCTACCGGATGCTCTTCACCAACGCCGGGGTCCGCCCGGGCGACTCGGTGCTGGTGCAGGGCGCGGGCGGCGGCGTGGCCACCGCGGCGATCGTGCTGGCCAAGGCCGCCGGCCTGCGCGTCTACACCACCAGCCGCAGCCCCGCCAAGCGGGAGAGGGCCCAGGGGTTGGGCGCCCACGGGGCGTACGAGCCCGGCGCGCGGCTGCCGGAGCGGGTGGACGCGGTGATCGAGACGGTCGGCGCGGCCACCTGGTCGCACTCGGTGAAGTCGCTGCGCCCGGGCGGCACCCTGGTGATCTCGGGTGCCACCAGCGGCGCCAACCCGCCCGCGACGGAGCTCAACCGGATCTTCTTCCTGGAGTTGAAGGTCGTCGGGTCCACGATGGGCACGAAGGACGAGCTGGAGGACCTGCTCGCGTTCTGTGCCGCGACCGGGGTGCGCCCGGTGATCGACTCGGTGCTGCCGCTGGACCGGGCCCGGGAGGGCTTCGAACGGCTGGCGGCGGGCGAGGTGTTCGGCAAGCTGGTGCTCACGACGTAGGTCCGCGGCCGTGCAGCGCGGCGGTGATGTGCGCCGCCGCGGTGGACAGGTGGCGCCGTACCTCGCGGAGCTGCGCGTCGGTGACGCCGTGGTCGCGGGCGGTGTCGCGGACGCTGTCGCGGAAGCGGTCCAGCAGCCGTTCGAGGTCGCGGCGCGGATCGTCGGAGGGCGGCAGGCCGTCGTCGGGCTCGTCGGCGCCGGGCTCGCCCGCGGTGGACTTGCCGGCGCCGGGCGGGGCCGGGGGTGCGGGGGGCGCGGGCGGCGGCGGGGCGGTGGGCGGTGCGGGCTTGGCCGCGCCGGCCGGCGGCTGGCCGAACTGGCCCAGCTCGCGGGTGAGTTCGGCCAGGCCCTCGCGCAGCCCGCTCTGCCAGTCGCCGGCCTTCGCGTGCGACTGCACATGCTCCTGGACCTGCCGGGCGATCCGCTGCATCTCGTCGCGGGCGGAGTCCATCGCGTCGCGGGTGGCCTCGCGCGCGGCCTCGCGGGCCGCCTTGGCCTGGCGGCGGGCGTCGCGCGCCTCCTCCTTGGCGCGGCGGCTCTCCTCCTTCGCCCGCTTGGTCTGCTCCTTCCACTGCTGGTGCGCCCCGCCGCGGTCGTCGGGGTGCGCGCGGGCCTGCTGGGAGGCGGCGCGCACCTCGCGGCGCAGGTCGCCGGCGGCGCCCCGGACGTCCTCGCGGATCTCGGCGGCCAGCGAGGAGACCGACTCGCGGATCTCGGCCTCCAGCCCGGCGATCTCGTCGGCCCGGGAGGCGAGTTCGGCGCGGCCCTCGGCGGTCAGCGCGTAGACCTTGCGGCCGCCCTCGGTGGAGTGGGTGACCAGGCCCTCCTGCTCCAGCTTGGCGAGCCGCGGGTAGACGGTGCCGGCGGAGGGCGCGTACAGGCCCTGGAAGCGCTCCTCCAGCAGGCGGATCACCTCGTAGCCGTGCCGGGGGGACTCGTCGAGCAGCTTCAGCAGGTACAGCCGCAGCCGGCCGTGGGCGAAGACGGGGGGCATGTCAGACGTCCTTCCGCAGCGAGGGGGCGTCGCCGTCCGGGTGGCCGGGGCCCTCGGGGCTGTCAGAGCTGTCGGGGCTCTCGGGCCCGCCGGGGCTGTCGGGGTCGTCCACCGGGGGGCGGCGCAGCAGCGCCAGGGAGCCGGACACCGTGGTCGCCTTCAGCCGGGCGGTGCCGCGGCCGATCCGCCCGGTGATCCGCTTCGCGCCCCAGCCGCCGGACACCCGCAGCTCGTCGAAGGCGCAGAAGACGCTGCCGCTGGTGGTGTTGGCGTCGACCTCGGCGTCGCCCGGCTCGGGGATGCGCAGCGCGATCTCGCCGGAGACGGTGTTCAGCCGCACCTCGCCGCCGGCCGACGGGTCCAGGTCGAGCACGATGCTGCCGCTGACGGAGTCGGCGCGGACCTCCCGCCCGGCGCCGTCGACCACGGTCAGGTTGCCGGAGACGGTGCTGAACCGCAGGTCACCGGAGAGCGCCTGCGCCTCCACGTTGCCGCCGACGGTGTGCGCCTTGACCGGGCCGCTCAGGCCCACCAGGGTCGCGTCCCCGTTGACGCCGTGCACCGTGGTGGCGCCGCTGATCCCGGAGACCACCGCGTTCGCGCCGACCACGCCGACCTCGACCCTGGTGTGCTGCGGCACCGCGAGGGAGATCTCGGCGCGCCGCGTCCAGCCCTTGCGCTCCAGCCACTTGGTGAAGCCCTTCCACTCCAGGTCCTCGTAGCCGACGCTGAGCGTGCCGTGGTCCAGCCGGACCCTCAGCGGCGGGCCGTCCAGCGCGGTGATCTCCACTCTGGCCGGGCCGTCGTCGGCGCCGACGACGTTGACCGCTCCGTTGACGATCCGGACCTTCAGGGTGTCGATCCGCTCGTCGAAGACGAACTTCTCCGGCCCGGCGACGTGCCGCTCCGACGTCCCGCTCATCGTGCCCCTCCTCGGGTACCCGGCCAACGCAACATATCGCGTCTTCCGAAAGACACGATATATCGCGTGCTGCACAAGTCAAGCGGTTGTCGTCGCCAGGCGCCCCGCACCCGGGCGCGGGGCGGGGCCGCGGCCCTGGTCGGGGCGCCCGCGGGGTACGGCCGGTTTTCCGGCAACCGGAAGCCGCTACTCGTCGTCTTCCTCGTCATCCAGGCGGGCCAGCCAGGTGGCCAGCCGCTCGACCGGCACCTCGAACTCGGGGTTGAGGTCGACGAACTCGCGCAGCCGGTCGGCCAGCCACTCCAGGCTCACCTCCTCCTCGCCGCGCCGGTCGGCCAGTTCCTCGATACCGCGGTCGGTGAAGTACAAGATCTGCTCCGGAACAGGGGTGGGACGGGCTGTGGCAGGGCAGGGACAGCGCAGGAGGCGCCGGGGGGCGGTGCCGCCCGGGCGGGCGGCGGGGCCGGCGGTCCCCAGGCCCGCACACGGTCAAGGATAGGCAGTGTCCGGGAAGGACCCCGCGCAGGTCGGGCGGGCGATAACCTTCCTTGCACGACCCGGCAGTGGGGGGATTGAGCAGGTGCGGACGGCGGTGAGGAGCCCGAGGGCGGCGGCAGGCGGCGCGCCGCGCACCGCCGCGGCCCGCGCGGGGGCGCCGACCCGCGCCGCCGCGTGCGCCGACGGCCGGGCAAGGGGCGCACGGTGACGTCCGGGGGCGCATCGGAGCAGCTGGCCCAGGCCGCCGAGATCCTGGTCCCGCTCGCCGAGGAGGCCACCGTACGCATTCACGGCGCGGACGCCGGGAATCCTCTCCTGGGCAGCGGCTTCTTCGTCGCGCCGAACTGGGTGCTCACCTGCGCCCACGTCGCGAGGGCCGAAGGGGAGGTGACACTCGTGGGCGCGCCCCGCAAGGAAGTGCGCGTCGGCTACCGCGACCGGCTCCTCGCGGGCGTCGTCGAGTGGGCCCAGCCCGCCGGTCCCGCCGCAGGCGTCCCCGGCCAGAACCAGGGCACCGGCTACGGCCCCGGCGGGTCCGGCTACCGCGCCGCCGACCGCGTCCCCACCGGGTGGGCCGCCCCCGACCTGGCCCTGATCCGCCTGGTCGACCCGCTCGACCACCCCTGCGTGTGGCTCACCGAGCGCACCGCCAAGGGCTACACCACCAACCCGGTCGCGTACTTCGGCTGGCTGCCGATGGGCGACGTCCTCGTGCCGTACAGCGGGCGGTGCGTCATCAGCGGCCAGCTCGGCGTCGGCGGCGGCGGTCTGATCCGGCTGAGCAACGACGACGAGATGCCGCAGGGCCTGTCCGGCGGGCCCGTGGTGGACCTGGTGCGCGGCGAGGTGATCGGCGTGCTCCAGGCCCGCCGGGCCGAACGCGACGGCGGACTGGCCGTCAGCATCCAGCAGTTACGGCTGCTGCCGACGGCCGAGAACCCCGCCGACGACCTCTACCACCGGGTGATGACCGCCCACGACCTCTACCATGCCGACCACCACAAGTTCCTGCTCAACCGGGACTTCTACGGCTGGACCGAGGCCCACGGCGAGATCGGCGCCTCCGCCGGCCGCGCCCTGACCCCCGGCCGCCGCACCACCCTGCTCGGCCTGCTCGCCCAGCTCCCGCCGCCCTCCGCCCGCGCGCTCGGCGACATCGTCACCGAGGTGCGCGGCGCCGCCGGCCAGGGCTTCGCGGTCGCCCCGCGCGCCTGGCGCGACGGCCTGGGCATGCTCTACAACCTGCCGCACGGCTCCGAACTGGAGGCGGTGCTGCGCTACGCGGTGCTCGCCGCCACCGCCGAACGCACCCAGCCGGCACGGGAGTCCGACGAGCGCAAGCTGTGGGAGTGGGCCCAGTCCACCGCGGCCGACCAGGACCTGACCATGCTCTTCCGCACCTCCCTGATGGGGGAGTGGACGTCGCGGCTGCGGGCCCGGCACGCGGAGGTGCCGGCGCAGACCGGCCCGGACCCGGCCCTGCGGGCCCGCGGCGAGGCCCAGTTGGAGATCATCCCGCGCGGCTGGGAGCCCGACCGCTTCGACTGGCGGGTCACCGTCTCCCCGGAGAGCGGCGAAGTCGACTGCGTGGACGAGGACTTCCGCGGCACCGCGGTCGCCGACCTGCCCGCGCGGCTGGCCGCCCCGCTCACCGAGGCGTTCCGCCGCTGCGACGAGCCCGGCTACGTCGCCGCGCTCCAACTGGCCGTCCCCGGCTCCCTGATGGCCTTCGCCGCCGACACCTGGCGGCTGGACCCGGACGGCGCCACGCTCGGCGCGCTGCGCCCGGTGGTGGTCCGCCGCACCGACCCGCCGCCGGACACCGACGCGGACGTCGCCGAGGAGCGGCTCGGCCGCTGGCACGCCCTGCACCGCCGCGCGCCCGACCCCGAAGTGCTCGACTGCGAGGACTCGCAGACCCGGCCGCTGCCCGACGACGACGAACTGCGCGCCCGGCCGCAGGAGATGCTGCCCGTGCTGTGCCGCAGCGGCGCCGCCGCCCCCGAGGCGCTGCACCGGCTGCTGCGCTGCGGCTACTCGGTGGCGCTGTGGCGGCGCGACCCGATCGAGTCCCGGCAGGTCTGCTCCGAACTGCACCGCGGGGTGCCGCGGGCGGTCCGCGCCGCCCGTACCGCCGCCGGGCTGCCCGCCCGGCTCGCCGACCTGCGGGCCGCCGTCGCGGAGGGCGTGCCCGAGGCGTTCTGGTCCGGCGCCCTGGCCCTGCTGTACGACGATCCGACCCGTCCCCTGACCCTTCCCGGAACCGACGAGCTGTTGGAGACTCCATGACGAACACCGACACCCGGGACCGACGGGGGGACCGCGATGAGTGACGTGACCGGTTCGGGCGCATCGGGCGAGTGGCTCATCTACCGCGGCACCGGCGAGCCGCACACCGGCATGGACAACCTGCCCGAGCCGCCCCCCTGGCGGGACTTCGACGGCGGCCCGCTGGTCGGACCGGGCCCCGGCCCGGACAGCTCCTCCGCGCGAAGGCTGGGCGCCTACCGGCACATGGCCGAACTGCACCGCCCCAGCCCCGAGGAGCTGGAGATGGTCAACGCGGCGCTCTACCTGCGCCGCCCGCTGCTGGTCACCGGCAGCCCCGGCGCCGGCAAGAGCACCCTGGCCCACGCGGTCGCCTACGAACTGGGCCTGGGGCGGGTGCTGCACTGGCCGATCGTCAGCCGCAGCACCCTCCAGGACGGCCTGTACCGCTACGACGCGATCGCCCGCCTCCAGGACACCCAGATCGCCGCGAACTCCGGCACCGCGCCCCCCGGCGGTATCGGCAGCTACATCCGGCTCGGGCCGCTGGGCACCGCGCTGCTGCCCACCGCGCAGCCGCGCGTGCTGCTCGTCGACGAGCTGGACAAGAGCGACATCGACCTGCCCAACGACCTGCTCAACGTCATGGAGGAGGGCGAGTTCGGCATCCCGGAGCTGGAGCGGCTGGCCGAGCGCGAGCCGCAGGTCGAGGTGCTGACCGACGACGGCAACCGGGTCACGCTGCGCGAGGGCCGGGTGCGCTGCCGGGCCTTCCCGTTCGTGATCCTGACCAGCAACGGGGAGCGGGACTTCCCGCCGCCGCTGCTGCGCCGCTGCATCCACCTGGAGCTGGGCCGGCCCGACCACGAACGGCTGTCCACCGTGGTGCGCGCCCACCTCGGCGACGAGGCCGCGACCCTCGGCGACGACCTGGTGCGCCGCTTCCTGGAGCGCTCCCGCAGCGAACTGCTCGCCACCGACCAGCTCCTCAACGCCATATACCTCACCCACCACGCGGCGCCGCCGTCCCGCGCGCGGCTCGCGGACATGCTCATCCAGCGGCTCGACAGGCCAAGGTGAGGCGGCCATGGCCGAGAAGGGCCCCGGGCGCTACCCCGACGACGCACCCGTCGGCGGCGACCTGACGGCGCGCGGCGCGCCGGACGGCGGCGCGGACGGCGGCGGTCGCGGCGGCACCGACCCGCTGGCCCGGGTGGTCGGGGCGATCCGCGGGGCCGGGCTCGACCCGGACCCCGGCGAGCTCGCCGACGCCCTGTGGCTGGCCCGCTGGTCCCGCCCGACCGCCCGGCCCGACCCGGAGGGCCTGGGCGGCGCCCACCGCGCCTCGCCGGGCGGCGTGGACTACCCGCACGCGCACCGCCCCGACGGCACCGACGGCGCCGGCACCCGCCTGGTCCCCCCGACCCGCTCCGACACCGCCGAACACCCGTCCGAGGAACGGCTGATCGGCCTCTACCCCGGGCAGGGCGTGGCCGGCCCGGTCGGCGCGGCGCCCCTGGGCACCGCGCTGGGCGTCGCCGTCCCGGAGGCCGGCGCCCTGCCGCAGCTGCTCGAACTCCAGGCCGCGCTGCGCCCGTTGCAGCGCTACCGGAGCCCGGCCCGGCCGCTGCGCGAGGAGCTGGACGAGGCCGCGACCGCCGAACACGCCGCCCGCGCGGGCGGGTTGCTGCTGCCGGTCTTCCGCCCGACCTCCCACGGCGACGCCTCGATGCAGCTGCTCATGGACACCTCCTCCTCGATGTTCGTCTGGGAGCGGATGCTCCGCGAACTGGCCGGCGTCTTCGAACGCCTCGGCGCCTTCCACGAGGTGCACGTCCGCTATCTGCACGCCACCCCCGACGGCACGCTCGGCGTGAGCAGCCGCTTCGAACCCGAACCGGCCGGGCTGCTCTCCGCCGAGCAGCTCGGCGACCCCACCGGCCGCCGGATCACCCTCATGGTCAGCGACTGCGCCGGGCCGCTGTGGCGCTCGGGGCAGGCCCACCGGCTGCTCCACCGGCTGAGCCGGCACGGCCCGGTCGGCGTGCTCCAGCCGCTGCCCGCCCGGCTGTGGAGCCGCACCCTGCTGCCCGTCTCCTACGGGGTGCTGCACCGCTCGGAGGGGATGCTGCTCTCCTCGCCGCTGCGGTTCTCGCCCGGCTCCACCGGGGTGCCGCCCGAGCCCGAGGCGCTGCCGGTGCCCGTACTGCCGCCCACCGCCGCGGCGTTGGGCTCCTGGGCGCGGCTGCTGGCCGGGATGGGCGCGGGCGAGGTGCCCGCCGCCGTCGGCTGGGTGCGCGCCGACCAGCCCGCGGTCCGCTCCCGGCCGCGCCGGACGACGGTGCCGGTGCCCGCGCTGGTCCGCCAGTTCCGCGCCGCCGCCTCGCCGGCCGCCGCCCAGCTCGCGGTCTACCTGGCCGCCGCCCCGCTGTTCCTGCCGGTGATCCAGCTGGTGCAGCGCACGATGCTGCCCGACTCCGGCCCGGCCGAACTGGCCGAGGTGCTGCTCAGCGGCCTGGTGGTGCGCAGGAGCGGCGACGACCAGCGCTGGTACCACTTCGCGCCCGGCGTCCGCGACGCGCTGCTCGGCCCGCTCGGCGTGGACGAGGCGCGCCTGGTGCTCAAGCACTGCTCGGAGTACGTCGAGCAGCGGTTCGGCAAGTCCGGCCCCAACTTCCCCGCGCTGGCGATCACCCAGCTCGCCGAGGGCCCCGGCGACCCGACCGCCGACGCCGCGGTGCGCTCCGCGGTGCGGCGGGCCGCCCTCGGCGCCGGCCCCGGCAGCGCCGGCGGCGGGCGCGGCGGCGAGGAGGGCACCGTCGCGGAGTCGCGGCAGCCGTTCGCGGAGGTCGCCGCGCGGGTGCTGGAGCGCTTCATGCCGCTGCCCGACGACGGCGCGCCCGGACCGTACCCCGGCTCCGCGGCGGTGCAGTCCTCCACGGTGGTGCAGCGCGCCCGGGACCTCGCCGACCGGTTCACCGCCGAGGGCCTGGTGCAGTACCTGCTGGACGCGGTGGGGCTGCTGCGGCGGGCCGCCGCGGAGGAGCGGATGCGCGGCCTTGACCCCGACCTGTGGACCGAACTGGCCCAGCAGCTGCTGCGGTTGTGGCGGCTGCGCGGCGGCGCGGGACTGCTGGCGGAGGCCCGCGAGGCGTCCGAGACCGCCGCCGCCCACCACTCCTCGCTGCCCGCCCGCTCGGTGCGGGCCCGGGTGCTCCAGGCCACCGCCCAGGAGCGGGCCGCCGCCGGCGACAACCGCGGCGCGCTCGAACTCCTCCAGCGCGCCGACCGGGAGTTCACCGCCGTGTGCGCGGCGCCCGGCCTGGACTCCGCGAAGCTGCTCGACGCGACCCTGGAGCGGGTCGCGGTGCTGGAGGAGCAGTGGGTGATCAGCGGCGACGCGGTGCTGCTCCAGGAGACCGTCGGGACGCTGGAGGCGGTCGCCGACTCCTGGTCGCCGCGCCGCCCGCGGCCCAGCGCGCTGCTGCTCGCGCACGGCCGCGCCCTGCTGCGGCTGGCCGACGCCGCCGACAGCCGGGAGCGCCGCCAGACCTACGCCCAGCAGGCCGCCCGCAGTTACGCCGGCGCGCTCACCGCGCTGCGCCGCGAGGAGGCCGACCGGGACGCCGTCACCGCCGCCACGCTGGCCCTGGTCGACGCCGAACTGCTCACCGGCGGGCGGCTGGTGGAGGCGCAGCGGCTGGTCGACGACGCCCTGGACGGCACCCGCGACCGGCTCCAGCGGGCCGCGCTGCTGGCCCGCGCCGGGCGGATCAGGCTGGCCCGGCACGCCGCGGGCGGGCCTGCCACCGAACTGGAGGCGGCGGCGGCCCGGTTCGAGGAGGCGGCCCGGCTGACCCCCCGCGACCGCACGGAGTACAGCGGCCTGATGGCGGAGTGGGGCGCGGCGCTGCTGGCGCGCTCGGAGCTGCCCGGCGGCTGGACGTTCGTCAACCGCGCGGTGCTGGTGCTGCGCGACTGCCGGATGGAGACGCCCGAGTCCGACCCGCGTCAGCCGGAGCGGCTGCTGATGCTGGGGCGCGCGCTGATACTGCGCTACCGGGCCGAACAGGAGCTGGTGGACCTGCGCGAGGCCGAGCAGGTGCTCGGGCTGGCCGCGCAGGGCGCCGACGTGGCGGACCTGGCCGCGCGGATATGGTTCGAGCTGGGCGAGTCGCACCGCCTGGTGCCCAGCCACTCGCGCCGCCCCGAGCGCCTGGACCAGGCCGCCGACGCCTACCGCAAGGCGGCCGCCGCGGCCGCCGACGCCGCCCGGGCGGCCGCCGAACCCGAGCCGATGGTGCGGCTGGCGGCCCGCGCGCACCACTGGCGCGGCGACGCGTACGAGACGGCCCGCCGGCCCCGCGCCGCCGCCGACGCCTACCGGGCGGCGCTGCGCGAGTGGCGCCAACTCCCCGACGACGGAGGCGAGGAGGGCCGCGACACCGGCGCGCGCCTGGACGCCCTGACCAGTTGAGCCGCACGTCACCCCCGTACAGGCCGAACTCCCGTGCGGGCAGGCGTGGTTGCCGCGCGCCTGGTGGGGCACCATGGACCTGACGGGCGGTCGGGGCGGGCGGTGGCAGCACGGCGGGAGCGCGGGGCGGGCGGCACACCTTTAGGTTCGGGGAGGAGCACGATGGAGGAACGACCCAACGAAGGCGCGGAGCCGTACACCGAACCCGCCCTTCGCGAGGCCGGGATCGACCTGCTCGGCATGGACCTGGAGCAGTTGCGCACCGTGCAGCACCCGGTGCTGTCCGCGCTGGTCGGCGACTTGCGCGCACGGGTGGCGAAGCCGGGCAGCGAGGCGCTGTGGGGGTTCGACAACGACACGTGAGCGCCGCCGCGCGCCGGCTCTCTTCCGGCCGCGCGCCGGAAGGGATACGGCCATTTCACCGGACGGGTGTTTGCCGCCCCGCAACTGGCGGGAACAACCGCGGGGGCCGGCGGGAAGCCCCTCGATGGCCCGCGCCCGGGGGAGGTGAGGACGTGCGGCACACGGCCGGGCCACCCGGACGCCCGCCCTTTCCGATCCGGCAGTTCATCCTCAAGACGCACAGCCGCTGCAACCTCGCCTGCACCTACTGCTACCTGTACGCGGGCCCCGACCACACCTGGCGCGACCGCCCCCGGGTGCCCGCCGCCGAGGTGACCGCGCGCACCGCCGCGCGCATCGCCGAGCACGCCGCCGCGCACCGCCTGAGCGAGGTCGCCGTGGTCTTCCACGGCGGGGAGCCGCTGCTCGCCGGCGCCGAACGCCTCGCCGCCGACCTCGACGTGATCCGCCGGGCGCTGCCGCCCGGCTGCACCGCGCACGGCAGCGTGCAGACCAACGCCACCCTGCTCACCCGCGACCGGGTGCGCACCCTCGCCCGCGCCGGGCTGCGGATCGGCGTCAGCCTCGACGGCGGGCTGCCCCACCACAACCGCGAGCGGGTGGACCACGCCGGGCGCCCCTCGTGGCCGGCGGCCGCCGCGGGCCTGCGGCTGCTGGCCGCCCACGCGCCCGAGGCGTACGGCGGCGTGCTGTGCGTCGTCGACCTGCGGCACGACCCGCTCGAGGTCTACGACGCGCTGCTCGCCTTCGGCCCGCCCGCGGTCGACCTGCTGCTGCCGCACGGCAACTGGACCGCCCCGCCCCCCGGCCTGCCCGCCGCGCCCGACGACCCCGCGCCGTACGGCAGTTGGCTGACGGCCGTCTTCGACCGCTGGTGGGACGCGCCCGAACGCCGCACCCGGATACGGCTGTTCGAGGAGTGCGTCGCCCTGCTGCTCGGCGTGCCCGCCGCCATCGAACGGCTCGGCCTCCAGCCGTTCACCGCGGTGGTGGTCGAGACCGACGGCAGCATCGAACAGGTCGACTCGCTCAAGTCCGCGTACGAGGGCGCCGCCGCCACCGGCCTCGACGTCTTCCACCACAGCTTCGACGACGCGCTGGCCCACCCCGGTGTCGCCGCCCGGCAGGCCGGCCTCGCCGCGCTGGGCGCCACCTGCCGGGCCTGCGCCCTGGTCGCGGTCTGCGGCGGCGGCCACTACGCCCACCGCTACCGGGCCGGCGCCGGCTTCCGCAACCCGTCGGTGTACTGCGCCGACCTCGCCCACCTCGTGCGCCACACCGCCCGCCGGCTCGCCCAGGCGGCCGGTACCGGGTCCGGCCGCCACACGACCCGGGAGACCATCCGGTGAACCCGCTCGGCACCCCTGGCCCCACCACCCCGCCCCGCGGGCCCGGCGCCCCCGGCGCCCCCGGCGGCGCCGGCCGCGACGGACTGCCCGCCGACATGCTGCCGGTGCTCGGCAGCACCGGCAGCACCCCGGGCCTGCTCGACCTGCTCGTCGCGCACCAGCACGCGCGGCGGCTGCTGACGCTGCGCGCCCTGCTGGAGGCGGTCGCGACCGCCCCCGCCGGGACCCTGCCCGAGGGCACCGCCGACCGGGTGCTGCGCGACTGGCGGCTGCTGGAGGCCGCCGACCGCGCGGACAGCGCCGCCACCCGGCGGGTCGTGCAGTACCCGCACACCGGGGCCTGGGCGGAGCGCTGCCTACGCGCGTTGACGCGGCCCGGGCAGGCGCACCGCGCCGCCGCGGAGCTGCCGCACCTGGCCGCGCTCGCGGCGGCCGCCGCCGCCCGCGCCGGGCTGCGCTTCACCGTCGACGTACCCGCGTACGGCGGGGAGTTGCGGCTGCCCACGATCGGCGGCCACCGGCCGGGCCGCGCGGCAGGCGCCGCGAGGTGCGCGCCCGGCGGCCCCGGACCGGTCGGACCCGGTGGACCCGGTGGACCCGTCGGAACCGGCGGAACCCGCGGCCAAGGACCCGGCGGCCCCGCCCCCGTACCCGCCCCCGTACCCACCGTCCGCGTCGTCGGCGAACCCCACCGGCTGTGGCTGCTCCCGCTGCCGCCCGACGGCCCCCGGCCCCCGGCCCCCGGCCCCGGCGCCGTCGAGGTCCGCGAGGGCCCCGACGGCATCTGGCGCTCCGCCGCCCCCGGTTGGCGCCCGCTCCAGGCGCTGCGCCACCCCGACGGCCGCGCCGTCCTCATCGACGACGTGGACCCCTACCGCGACGAGGAGCGCCGCACCAACCCCTACGGCCTGGACCTCGCCGACCGGCTCGACCCCGCCGGGCACGCCGCGTGGCGGACCGCCTGGCGCGACGCGCGGCCCTGGCTGCGGCTGGGCGGCACCACCCGGGCCCAGGAGGTGGCCGCGCTGCTGGACTGCGTGGTGCCGCTGACCGGCGCGCCCGGCGCGCAGTGCAGCGCCACCCGCGGCGAGGCGTTCGGGGCGCTGCTGTCCAGCACCCCGCGCGACGGCCTGGAGCTGGCCGCCACCCTGGTGCACGAACTCCAGCACGCCAAGCTGCTGGCCGTCTCCCAGCTGGTGGTGCTGCACACCGCCGACGACGCGCCCGGCTACTTCGCGCCCTGGCGCCCCGACCCGCGGCCCTTCGACGGGCTCTTCCACGGCGCCTACGCCCACCTCGCGCTCGCCGACTTCCACCTGCGGGCCGCCACCGCGCTGACCGACCCGGCCCGCCGGGACGCCGCCTGGGCCGACCACTGCCGCTGCCGGGAGCAGGTCGGCGCCGCGCTGCCCCAACTGCTCGGCGCCCGGGCCCTGACCCGGCAGGGCCGGGCGCTGGCCACCGCGATGGCCGCGCACCACGCCCGGTTGGCGGAACACGCCCCGCCCGACGGCCATTTGGCCCGCGCGAGCGCCTATGTGGAGACCGCCCGGGCCATCTGGCGCAGAAGACGGGCGCAGACTGCCACGAACGGGCGCGAACCGGCATGACGGCACGTCAACGGGGGAGCATTCGGTGTAGTTTCTGGCGCAGTCACCTGTCGCACCGTCAGAGCACTCTGCGCGCACAACGAGGGAGTCGGTCGCATGGCCGGAGGGCGGAACACCGCTTCAGCAGCAGCCGCACGGGGACCGGTGACGATCAGCTTCGCCGGGTACAACCGGGCGTGGGCGGCATGGATCGCCAGCCGGCTGGAGCGGCACGGCCTCCAGGTGTCGATGCAGCGCTGGGACCTGCTGCCGGGGACCAGCGTGCAGCAGGGCCTGCGCGACCTGCTGCTGTCCGAGGGCCGGGTGCTGGTGGTGCTCAGCGAGTGGTACTTCCGGCTCGGCCCGCGTGACCCGGAGGAGTGGAACGAGGCGCTGCGCGAGGTCGTCCCCGAGCACAGCGACCGCTTCGCCGCGGTGTGCGTCACCGCCGCCTCGCTGCCCAGCGCCGCGGCCTCGCTCAGCGCGGCCGACCTGTGGGGCCTGGGCGCGGCGGAGGCCGAGCGGCGGGTGCTGTCCCGGCTGGGCGTCTCCCCGCCGCGCTCGTCCGCCGGCGACACCCTCAGCGGCGCCGGCGGCCCCCGCTTCCCGCTGGAGCAGCCCTCGGTGTGGGGCGGCGTGCCGCGCCGCAACACCCGCTTCACCGGCCGCGAGGCGCTGCTGTACGGGCTGTACCAGCAGTTGACCGCCGCCGAGCCCGGCGCGGCCGTCGTCACCCTGCACGGCCTGTCCGGCGTCGGCAAGACCCATATCGCCACCGAGTTCGTGTACCGGTTCGGCCTGGAGTACGACGTGGTGTGGTGGGTGCGCGCTTCCGAGCGCGGCACCCTGCGCGAGAAGCTCGCCGGCCTCGCCCCCGCCCTCGGCCTGGTCACGGGGCGGGAGTACGGCGAGCGGCTGCGGGCGGTGCGCGACGCGCTGCGCCGCGGGGACCCGTACTTCCGGTGGCTGGTGGTGCTGGACGGCGCGGACCAGCCCGAGGAGATCCACGACCTGGTGCCGACCGGGCCGGGACATGTGCTGATCACCTCGCAGAACCGGGAGTGGGGTGAGCACAACAGCGCCCTGATCGAGGTGCCCGTCTACGACCGCGACGAGTCGGTGGCGTTCGTACGCCGCCGGGCGCCGCGGCTGGACAACGCCGACGCGGACAAGCTCGCCGAGGCGCTGGGCGACCTCGCGCTGGCCCTGGACCAGAACGCGGGCGCCCTCAACGACTCGAACATGCCGGTCGATGAGTACATCGAACTGCTGCGGCACGGCGCCGACGTGGAGCCCGGTCTGAAGGTCGCCGCCGACTTCCAGATGACGTACTTCACCGCCTTCTCGATACTCCTCAACCGGCTGCGCGAGGACAAGCCGGAGGCGGTCGACCTGCTGCGGCTGTGCGTGTTCTTCGCGCCCGGGCCGATCCCGGTCCGGCTGCTGCGGGACCTGCCGATCCGCGACGTGCCCGAGCGGCTCGCCGGGCTCATCGAGGACCCGCTGCTGTGGAACTCCGCCATCGGCAAGCTCGCCCAGTGGTCGGTGATCCAGTCCGACCCGCAGGAGACCGACACCGAGGAGTCGGCCGGCTCCACCGACGTCGTCCAGATGCACCGGCTGGTCTACCAGGCGGTGCGCGCCGACATGCCCCGCGAGGAGCAGAGCCTGTACTCGCGGGTGGTGCGCAAGCTGCTCGCCGCCGCCGACCCCGGCCGCCCCAACGACACCCGGCTGTGGCAGCGCTACGCCGAGATCGTGCCGCACCTGGAGGCGTCCGGCGCGCTCAGCTCGACCAACCCCGAGATCCAGTCGACCGTCCTGAACTGCCTGCGCTACCTGTACTTCTCGGGCGAGTACCGCGCCGCCCAGCGGATCGCCGCGGCCGCCGCCGAGATCTGGCCGCGGCTGCTGGAACCGGACCACCCCCGGCTGTGGGACCTGCTGCACAACCAGGCCAACGCCATCCGGGCCACCGGCGACTACACCACCACCGAGGCCATCGACCGCCGCGCGCACGCCCGGCTCAGCGCAGACCGCGGCCCCAACGACCTGCTGGCGCTGCGCGCGGCCGGCAGCCTCGCCGCGGACCTGCGGGCGCTGGGCGAGTACGACGAGGCGCTCGACCTGTCCCAGCGGGTCCGCGACAGCTATCGCGAACTGCTCGGCCCGCAGGACGCCCGCACCCTGGTCGCGCAGAACAACATCGCCGTCACCTACCGCCTGCTCGGCCGCTACCATGACGCGCTGGAACTGGACCGGCAGACCATGGAGGCGCTGCGCGAGCAGCTGCGCGACCGGCACAACCTGACGCTGTCGTCGGAGAACTCCTACGCCCATGACCTGCGGCTGCTCGGGCGCTACGAGGACGCCACCTCGGTCCAGGAGCGCAACGCCGACATCCACCGCATGGTGCTCGGGCCGGACAACCCGCAGACGCTGCGCGCCCAGCACAACCTCGCGCTGTGCCACCAGCGCGGCGGCGACCGGCCCAAGGCGGCCGTCTTGCTCGCCTCGCTGCTGGAGCGCTGCGAGCGGGTGCTCGGCGACAGCGATCCGCTGACCGTGCGGGTGGCGGCCACCTTGTCCACCTTCGAGCGCGAGCACGGCGACCTGGACCGCGCCCGCGAGCTGGGCGAGGCCGTGCTGTCCCGCTACCGCACGCAGTTCGGCGCCGGCCACCCGTACACCGCGGGCGCGCTCGCCAACCACGGGCTGCTGCTGCGGGCGGCCGGCGAGCGCCAGCAGTCCCAGATCGAGGTGGAGGACGCGCTCGCCGCGATGAGCCGCGTCGTGGGCGAGGAGCACCCCTGGACGCTGGGCTGCGCGCTCAACGTCGCCGCGGCCCGCAACTTCGCCGGGGACCCGGAGGGCGCCGCCGAGCTGAGCCGGATCACCGCGGACCGGGCCGCCGCCCGGCTCGGCAAGGACCACCCGCTCAGCCTGTCCTGCCGGGTCGCGCTCGCCACCGACCTGCGGAACCTGCGGCGCCGCCCGGAGGCCGACAAGGTCGAGGAGGAGGCGCTCGAGGCACTCGCCCGCACGCTCGGCCCGCAGCACCCGCACACCATCTCCGGGCGCTCCCGCAGCCGCCCGTACTGGGACTTCGAACCGTTCAGCTCCTGACCGGGCCGCGCCCGCCGCGACCCGCGCACGCCACCACCGCCTTGGGGGACGAGAAAGATGCCCGTAGTCAGCGGCCCGCCCGGCGCCTCGGGCGCGCCGCCGGTCCAGGTCCAGGTCGAGGTCCAGCCCGGCCCGGCGCAGCAGTCCGGCCCGGCCGGCCCCGCCGAGGGCGTGTACGGCGCCACCCGCGGCAATCCGGCCCGGCGCGTCGCCGAACTGTCCCGCGACGTGTACGACGACGGCATCGCGCTCGCCTGCCGCTGCGCGGAGGTCGCCGCCGCACGGTTCCGGGCGCTGCCGGACGGCACCCGGCCGCAGGAGGTCGAGATGCAGTTCGGCATCAAGATGGACGCCTCGCTCGGCGCCTACGTCGTGCAGAGCTCCGCCGAGGCCCAGTTACAGGTGACGTTCCGCTGGCACACCGGCGCCGCGTCGTGACGGCCGGGATCACGATCCTGCCGTACAGCTACGTCGTCGGCCAGGAGGAGCTGAAGCTCGCGCTGGAGCTGAACTTCATCGCCGAGGCGATCGGCGGAGTGCTGATCTCCGGTCAGCCGGGCACCGCGAAGTCCACCGTGGTGCGGGCGTTCGCGCTGATGGCCCGCGGCCGGCTGCCGGTCACCCTCACCATCGACGCCACCGACGACCGCGTCCTGGGCGGCTGGGAGCTCAACGCGCTGCTGCGCGGCGAGACGACGGAGCAGCCCGGGCTGCTGGAGGCCGCCCACGCGGACGGCCTGCTCTACATCGACGAGGTCAACCTCCTCAACGACCACGTGGTCAACATCATCCTCGACGTGTCCTCCACCGGTGTGCTGTCGGTGCAGCGGGAGGGCCTGGACAAGGTGATGAGCGTCCGGTTCGGCCTGGTCGGCACGATGAACCCCGAGGAGGGCGGGCTGCGGCCCCAACTCCTGGACCGGTTCGGCCTGATGGCCACCGCCCAGCCGCTCGACACCGCCGGGCGGCACGCGATGCTGCGCGCGGTGCTGCGGTTCGACGAGGAGAGCGCGGACCCCGGATCGGTGTGGCTGGCCGAGGGGCGCCGGCTGGACCGGGAGCGCCGCGACCAGTTGCTGGCGGCCAGGGCCCGGCTGTTCGACGTCGAGGTCGGCGACGACGTCGTCGGGCTCTGCGCGAAGACCGCCGCCGCCTTCCAGGTGGTCGGGCACCGCGGCGAGGTGGTCATGCTCCAGGCCGCCCGCGCCCAGGCCGCCGCCGAGGGCGCCCCCGCGGTGACCGCCGCCCACCTGCGGGTCACCGCGCCGCTCGCGCTGCGGCACCGGCGCCCCGAGAGCACCCACGGCGGCTCGGCCGACTGGGCGCCGGACGACCTCGAACGCCTCGACCAGCTGCTGTCATGACCGGCCGCGACCCCGCCGACGCGTCGTTCGGCCGCCTCCTGCGGGTGTTCGCCTGCGCCGCCGCCGACCCCCGCCTGTCCGGTGTCCTGCTCTTCGACGTCCCGCCGGCGCTGACCGCCGAGGTCGTCGGCCTGTTCGCCGCGGCCGTCGCCGAGGGCGGGCAGGTGGTGCACCTCGGTGCGGCCGTACGCGAGGACGACCTGTGGTCGCGGACGCGGCTGCGGCCCGCACGCGGGCGGATCGCGCTGGACGTGCTCCCCGGGGACCTGGTGGAGGCCGACCCGGCCGCGCCGCCGCGCGCGGTGGTCGTGCCGGACCTGGCCCGCCTGCCGCTGCCGGGGCTGCGGGCCGCGGTCACCGTGCTGGGCGCGGAGGCGGCCTCCGTCGAGCGGCACGGGGCCAGCGCGACCTGGCGGCCGCGCGCCCGCTGGCTCGCCTTCTGCCGCACCGAGGACGCCGGACGGGTCTCCCCGCACCTGCTCGACCGCTTTCCGCTGCGCTTGGCGGTGCCCGGACTGCGGCTGCCTGCTGACCGGACTGCTGCTGACCGGCTGCCCGTCGACCGGACTGCCGCTGACGGTCCGGCCGCCGACCGCTTGCCCGCTGACGGTCTGGCCGCTGACGGTCCGGCCGCCGACCGGCTGCCCGCAGACCGCCTGCCCGCTGACGGTCCGGGCGCTGACGGTCCCGGCGCAGACCGTCTGGCCGCCGACGGTCCGGGCGCCGACCGTCTGGCCGCCGACCGGACTGCTGCTGGCCGCCCGGCCGGCGGGCGGTACCGCCGACCGCCGCTCGACGAGGAGGCGCTCGCCCGCGTCGCGGAGCAGCCCGGGGAGCGGCGGGCCCTCGCGCTGGCCCGCATCGCCCGCGCGCTGGCCGGCCTCGCCGACCCCGCCGCGCCCGCCACCACCGCCGCCCATGTCGCGGAGGCGGCCCGGCTGATCGGGCTCGCACCGGACCGTCCGCCCGCGCCCGACGCCGACCGGCCGCGGCCGGACCACCCCGAGCCGCTGCCGCCGCCCGAGCCGCCCGCCGCACCGCCGCAGCCGGAGGGCGCCGAGCCGGGCTCGGCCGTCCACACGACCGAACTGCCCGCCCCTGGCCCGGAGGAACCGCTCACCCCCTTCGCCGACCCGGCGCCCGCCCGGCCCGAGCCCGGCGGCCCCTACCCCGAGGACGAGGCCGAGCCGCTGCGGGAGTACGCGCCGCTGCGCGCGGCCTGGCGGCGCGCCTCCGGCCCGGCCGCCGACCGCGGCCCGGTCACCGGCATCCGCCGCGCCACCGACCTGCGGGACCTCGCACTGGTGCCGACCGTCATCGAGGCGGCCAAGCACCAGCGGCTGCCCGGCCGGGTCCGCGACCGCGGCGCCCTGGCCATCACCGCGGGCGATCTGCGCAGCCACGCCCGCGCCGCGGAACCCGAGCGGATGCTGGTGCTGCTGCTGGACCACACCAGCCGGCCCGGGCCGGACTGGCAGCAGGCCATCGCCCCGTACGTGCAGTGGGCGTACGCCGCCCGCGCCACCGTCGCCGTGGTCGAGGTCGGCGGCGCGCCCACCGCCGACGAGCTGCGCGCGCACACCTTCCACGCCCGCAACGTGCTCGACCCGCGGCTGGCCGAGGCACTGGAGCGCACCCCGGGCCGGGCCAGTCCGCTCGCCCACGGGCTGCTGCTCGCCGCCCAGTTGGTGCGCCGCGCGTTCCAGCAGCAGCCGACCGCGCTCGCCGAGGCATGGCTGGTCGTCGCCAGCGACGGCCGCGGCAACATACCCTTGCGCACCAGCCTGACCGGGCTGCACGAGGGGCCGGTGGGCCGGCGCGGGGTGCAGGACGCGCTCGTCGCGGCCGGCCAGTTCGGCGCGATGGGCCGGATGCGGCTGCACACGGTCGTGCTGGACACCGGCGCGCAGCCGTACGCGGAGCTGCCGTTCGAGCTGGCCGACGCGCTCGGCGGGAGCGTGGTGGCCGGGCCCGCGACGGAGGGGGACGAGGATGCCGCCGGCTGACCGGATGCGGCGGGCCACCGCGTGGATCACCGGGGTCCGCGGCGCGGCGGGCGCCGGCCCGCGCAGCCCGCGGCCGGCGCCGCTGCCCGTGCCGCGCCCGGCCCGCGCACCGGACGCGGCGGTCCCGGACACCCCGCCCGAGGCGCTGGGCACCGCCACCACCGACCCCACCGGGCGGCTGCCGGGCGGCCTCGCCCAACTCCGGGTGCAGCGCGCCCGGTCCGCCGCCGGCGAGCCCGCGTACGTGCTCACCGGCACCTGCGGCGGGTCCGAGGAGGAGCGCCCGTACGGGCCGCCCGAGCCCCAACTGCCGCCCACGGACATCAATCTGGCCCGGGTGCACGCCGCCGGCGCGGTGCCCAGCCAGTTCTACCGCGCGGTGCGGCACTGGTCGCAGCTGCAACGGCCGCTGGTCGGCTGGCTCAACGATCAGCGGGCCCGGCACGGCGCCGCGCTGCACGTGGTGGTCTGGGACGACACCGACTACGAGATCCCGTGGGAACTGCTGCTGCTCACCACCGGCGACGGCGGTCCCGACCTGCCGCTGGGGGCCGCCGTGCCGGTGGCGCGCTGGACCACGATCCGGGAGCTGCGGCGCCCGCTGCTGGACGTGCCCGCGGACTGCTCGGGCCGGGTCCTCGGCTACTTCGACGGGCGGATGCGCCAGGACATCGACGTCTTCGCGCCCTTCGACCACGAACCGCACACCGACGTGGACCGCTTCCTGGACCGCCTCGACGAGCGCCGCCGCGACCCCGACCGCCCGGACCACCCCGACAACCCCGGCCGCGCGGACCGCCCCGACCACCCGGACCGCCCCGGCGAGCCGGACCGACCCGGCCTCGGCCTGGTCTACATGGGCTGCCACGGCACCCACGGAAAGCGCATCGACGACCTCACGGCGGGCATGCTCACCTGGCATGAGATGGACGAGCCGGCGATGCGCGCACTGCGGGGCGGCACCGGGAGCGACGGCACCCTGGTCTGCCTCAACGTCTGCCACTCCGGGCGGCTGGTGGAGAACAAGGGCGGCGGTGAGGACGCGTTGCGCGGCTTCTCCGAACTCTTCCTGCGCAAGGGCGCCAAGGCGTGCATCGCCACCCGCGGCGAGGTCGGCGAGAGCGAGGCGCGCGCCCTGCTGCGGCACCTGGTGAAGTACGCCCGCGAGCGGCCGGGCGTACCGCTGGCCCACATGCTCCGCGACTTCCGGGCGCTGGCGGTCGGCCAGCTGCCCCGGCGGCTCCCGCGCACCCGGGAGCCCGGCGGCGGCCAGGACGTCGAGGCCCAGCGCCGGGTGCTCACGCTGCTCTACCACTTCATGTACGTCTACTACGGGCACCCGCTGACCACGCTCCGGCTCACCTCCGGCCGCCGCGGACCGGAGGCGCGGTGAGCGGCGAGGGCGCGCGGCTGCGCGTCGAACCGGTCGTGGCCCGGCCGCGCGTGGCGGAGGCAGGCCGCGGCTACCTGGTCACGGTGGACCTGCGCAGCACCTGCGACCCCGGCGAATGGCCCTACGAGCAGGAGGAGTTCGCGTTCGGTGTCGCACTGGACGGCGGCCCCGAACTGGTCTGCGAGGCGCTCGGCCACCCCTCGGTGGTGCTGCACCGCTTCGGCGGCACCTACGGTCCGGCGCGGTTCGTGGTCACCGCGAACGGCCGCCCGGGACCTGCCGAGTTGCGGCTGTCGGTGTTCAACGGGCACGGCGTCCCGGTGCGTACGGCCGGGCTGCCGGTGCGGATCGTGGCCACGGGAGCTGCGGCCGCCCTCCCCGTCGAGGGCGTCGCGGTACTGGCCGCGCCCGGCCGGACCGGCGGCCCGCCACCCGCCCACCGCGTCACCGTCAGCTACGCCGGCACCGACCGGCCCTGGGCGGTGTGGATCGCGCACCGCCTCGAACTCCAGGGCGTCCAGGTGTCGTTGCAGCGCTGGAACGTCGTGCCGGGCGCCTCGGTCGAGCAGGGGCTGCGGGACCTGCTGCTGTCCGGCAACCGGGTGCTGGTGGTGCTCAGCGCGTGGTACTTCCGGCTGGGCCTGCGCGACCCGCAGGAGTGGAACGAGGCGCTGCGCGCGGTGGTCCCGGCGCATGCCGGCCACTTCGCCGCGGTCCGCGTCAGCGCCGCCGAACTGCCCGCCGCCGCAGCCTTGTTGGCGGGCGCCGACCTGTGGGACACCGCCGCGCCGGAAGCCGAGGCGCGGCTGCTCGCGGCGCTGGGCGTCGAGCGCGCCCAGCCGCCGGAGCAGACCGCGGACGGCCCGCGCTTCCCGCTGGAGCAGCCGGCGGTGTGGGGCGGTGTGCCGCGCCGCAACACCCGCTTCACCGGCCGCGAGGAGGTCCTCACCGCGCTGCACCGCCGGCTCGCCGAGGCCCCGTCGGGCGCCGCGGTGAGCACGCTCATCGGCCTGTCCGGCGTCGGCAAGACCCATGTCGCCACCGAGTTCGTCCACCGCTTCGCCGCCGAGTACGACGTGGTGTGGTGGGTGCCTGCCGGGGAGCGCGGCACCCTGCGCGAGCACCTGGCCGGCCTCGCGCCCGTCCTGGGCCTGGTGACCGGACGGGAGTACGGCGAGCGGCTGCGGGCGGTGCGGGACGCGCTGCGCCGCGGGGACCCGTACGCGCGGTGGCTGGTGGTGCTGGACGGCGCGGACCGGCCGGAGGACGTCCACGACCTGCTGCCGGCCGGGCCGGGACAGGTGCTGATCACCTCGCAGAACCGGGAGTGGGGCGAGTACAACAGCGCCCTGGTCGAGGTGCCCGTCTACGACCGGGACGAGTCGGTGGCGTTCGTACGCCGTCGGGCGCCGCGGCTGGACGACGCCGATGCGGACAAGCTCGCCGAGGCGCTGGGCGACCTGCCGCTGGCGCTGGACCAGAACGCGGGCGCGCTCAACGACTCGCTCATGCCGGTCGACGAGTACGTCGAACTGCTGCGCCGCGGCACCGAGGTGGAGTCCGGTCTGAAGGTCGCCGCGGACTTCCAGATGACGTACTTCACCGCGTTCTCGATCCTGCTGAACCGGTTGCGGGAGGACCGGCCCGAGGCGGTGGACCTGCTGCGGCTGTGCGTGTTCTTCGCGCCGGGCCCGGTCCCGGTCCGGCTGCTGCGCGACCTGCTCGGCCTCGGCGCCGCCGGCGGGGACGACGCCGGGGACGACGGCACCGGCGCCGAGATCCCCCCCGAACTCGCCCGGCTGACCGCGGACCCCGAGGCGTGGGACGCGGCCGTCGGCAAGCTCGCCCAGTGGTCGGTGATCCAGTCCGACCCGCAGGAGAACGGCGCCGTGGAGCCGGCCGGCTCCACCGACGTCGTCCAGATGCACCGGCTGGTCTACCAGGCGGTCCGGGCCGACCTGCCCGAAGAGGAGCGCAGCCGCTACTCCCGGGTGGTGCGCGCCGCCCTGGTCGCCGCCGACCCCGGCCGCCCCAACGAGCCCGCCCACTGGCCGCGTTACGCCCAGATCGTGCCGCACCTGGAGGCATCCGGCGCCCTGGAGACCGCCGACCCGGCCGTCCAGACCACCGTGATCCGCTGCATGCGCTACCTCTTCCTGTCCGGCGAGTACGGCGCCGGCCTGCGCACCGCCGCCCGCGCCAACGAGTACTGGCCGCAGCTGCTCGACCCCGGCGACGCCCGGCTGTGGGACCTCGCGCACAACCGCGCCAACCTGCTGCGCGCGCTCGGCGAGTACACCGAGAGCGAGGCCCTGGACCGGGACGCCTACGAACGGCTGAGCGCCGACCGCGGCCGGGACGACGTGCTGGTCCTGCGCGCCGCCGGCAGCCTCGCCGCCGACCTGCGCCAACTGGGCCGCTACCACGAGGCGCTGGACCTCGCCGAGCTGGTGCGCACCGGCTACCACCGGATCGGCGACGAGGGCGGCGAGCTGACCGCGCAGAACAACGTGGCCGTCACCTACCGCCTGCTCGGCCGCTACGCCGAGGCCCTGGAACTGGACCGGCGCACCCTGGCCGCCCAGCGCGACCGGCTCGGCGCCCGCCACGCCCGCACCCTGTCCTCGGCCGACTCCTGGGCGCTCGACCTGCGCCTGCTCGGCCTGACCGAGGAGGCGCTGCGGGCCCAGGAGATCAACTGCGCCCGGCACGCGGAGGTGCTGGGCCCGGACAACCCCCAGTCGCTGCGCGCCGAGCACAACCTCGCCGAGTGCCAGGGCCAGGCGGGCGACGGGCCGGGGGCGCTGGCGACCCTCGGGCGGCTGGTGAACCGCTGCGAGCGGGTGCTCGGCGAGACCGACCCGCTGACGCTGCGCGTCACCGCGTCGTACTCCTGCCATGAGCGCGATCACGGCGACCTGGACCGGGCGCGGGCGCTGACCGGCACCGTACTGGACTGCTACCGGCGGCAGTTGGGCGGCGAGCACGCGTACACCGCCGGTGCGCTCGCCAACCACGCGCTGGTGCTGCGGGCGGCGGGGGAGCGGATCGAGGCGGACACGCGGGCACAGGCGGCGCTGGCGGCGATGGAGCGCGCGGTCGGCCCGGACCACCCCTGGACGGCCGGCTGCGCCCTGAACGCCGCCGTGGTGCGGCAGGAGGCCGGCGACCCCGCTGCCGAAGAGGCGGCACGGGACGCGGCCGCCCGCGCCGAACGGGCCCTCGGCCCGGCCCATGTGCTCACCGCGATGTGCCGCTCCGCCCATGCGGCGGCGCTGCGGGGCGCCGGCCGCGCGGCCGAGGCGGACCTGCTCGACCAGGACGCCGTGCGGGCCCTGGCCGCCGCCCTCGGCCCCGGCCACCCGCGGACGGCCGCGGCCAGGGCCGGCGCCCTGCCGTGCTGGGACTTCGAGCCGTTCAGCGCGTGAGCGCCGGGAACGGCCGCCGGCCCCCTGCCCGGGACGGGACAGGGGGCCGGCGGCCGTACGGGGCCCGGGGCTGAGCCGGGCCGGAGGTCAGATCTCGAAGACCTCGTTCACCAGGTTCTGCTGCTGCTCCTGGTGCCGCTTCGCCGAGCCCACCGCGGGCGACGACGAGGACGGGCGGGAGACCCGGCGCAGCCGGTCCGCGTTGTCCGGGGCGGCACCCAGCACCAGGTCGAGGTGGTCGATCAGGTTGAGCGCGATGAACGGCCACGCCCCCTGGTTGGCCGGCTCCTCCTGGGCCCACACGAACTTCTGGGCCTTGGTGAAGGGCGCCAGCGCCTGCTGGATCTCCGTGCCGGGCAGCGGGTAGAGCCGCTCGATCCGGATGATGGCGACATCGCCCGCGCCGCGCTTCTCCCGCTCGGCGATCAGGTCGTAGTAGACCTTGCCGGTGCAGAAGACGACCTTGCGGACCGCCTCGGGCTGCACCGTGGTGTCACCGATCACCGGCTGGAACTGGCCGGTGGTGAAGTCCTCGGCCTTCGACGCCGCCGCCTTCAGCCGCAGCATCGACTTCGGGGTGAAGACGATCAGCGGCTTGTGGTGCGGGTTGTGCACCTGCCAGCGCAGCAGGTGGAAGTAGTTCGCCGGGGTGGTCGGGAACGCGACCGTCATGTTGTTCTGCGCGCACAGCTGGAGGTAGCGCTCGATCCGGGCCGAGGAGTGGTCCGGGCCCTGGCCCTCGTAGCCGTGCGGCAGCAGCAGGGTGACGCCGGAGGTCTGGCCCCACTTCTGCTCGGCCGCCGAGATGTACTCGTCGATGATCGAGGAGGCGCCGTTGGCGAAGTCGCCGAACTGGGCCTCCCACATCACCAGCGCGTCCGGCCGGGCCAGCGAGTAGCCGTACTCGAAGCCCATCGCCGCGTACTCGCTGAGCAGCGAGTCGTAGACGTTGTAGCGGGCCTGGTCCTCGGACAGGTACAGCAGCGGGGTGTAGTCCTCGCCGGTCACCCGGTCGATGAGCACCGCGTGCCGCTGGCCGAAGGTGCCGCGCCGGGAGTCCTGGCCGGCCAGCCGGACCGGGGTGCCCTCCAGCAGCAGCGAGCCGATCGCCAGCGTCTCGCCCATGCCCCAGTCGATGGTGCCGTCCTCGACCATGGCCGCCCGGCGCTGGAGCTGCGGCAGCAGCCGCGGGTGCACCGTGACGTGGTCGGGGATGTTCACCTGGGACTCGGCGATCCGCTTGACCACCTCGGTGCTGACCGCGGTCGGCACCGCGACCGGGAACTCCGCCTGGCTGTCCTGGCTCTGGCTCTCCGCCGGTGCCGCGACGGCCTCGCGGACCTCGGTGAAGACCTTCTCCAGCTGCCCCTGGTAGTCCTGGAGCGCCTGCTCGGCCTCTTCCAGGGTGATGTCGCCGCGGCCGATCAGCGACTCGGTGTAGAGCTTGCGCACCGAGCGCTTCTTGTCGATCAGGTCGTACATCAGCGGCTGGGTGAACGCCGGGTTGTCCGACTCGTTGTGGCCGCGGCGCCGGTAGCAGATCAGGTCGATCACGACGTCCTTGTTGAACGCCTGCCGGAACTCGAAGGCCAGCCGCGCCACGCGGACCACGGCCTCCGGGTCGTCGCCGTTGACGTGGAAGATCGGCGCCTCGATCATCCGGGCCACGTCGGTGCTGTACATCGACGAGCGCGCGGACTCCGGGGCGGCGGTGAAGCCGACCTGGTTGTTGATCACCACGTGCACGGTGCCGCCGGTGCGGTAGCCGCGCAGCTGCGACATGTTGAGCGTCTCGGCCACCACGCCCTGGCCGGCGAAGGCCGCGTCGCCGTGCAGCGCGACGGGCAGCACCGTGAAGTCGGTGCCCGCCTTGTTGATGACGTCCTGCTTGGCGCGGGCGATGCCCTCGATGACCGGGTCGACGGTCTCCAGGTGCGAGGGGTTCGCGGCCAGCGAGACGTTGATCTGCTCGCCGTCCAGGCCGGTGAAGGTGCCCTCGGCGCCCAGGTGGTACTTCACGTCGCCGGAGCCGTGCATCGACTTCGGGTCGAGGTTGCCCTCGAACTCGCGGAAGATCTGCGCGTACGACTTGCCGACGATGTTCGCCAGCACGTTCAGCCGGCCGCGGTGGGCCATGCCGATGATGACCTCGTCCAGCCGGGACTCCGCCGCCGCGTCCAGCACCGCGTCCAGCAGCGGGATGACCGACTCGCCGCCCTCCAGCGAGAACCGCTTCTGGCCGACGTACTTGGTCTGGAGGAACGTCTCGAACGCCTCGGCGGCGTTCAGGCGGCGCAGGATGCGCAGCTGCTCCTCGCGCTCAGGCTTGGCGTGCGGGCGCTCGATCCGGTCCTGGATCCACTTGCGCTGCTTGGGGTCCTGGATGTGCATGTACTCGACGCCGACGGTGCGGCAGTACGAGTCGCGCAGCACCCCGAGGATGTCGCGCAGCTTCATCAGGGACTTGCCCGCGAAGCCGCCGACGGCGAACTCGCGCTCCAGGTCCCACAGGGTCAGCCCGTGCTCCAGGACGTCGAGGTCCGGGTGCTTGCGCTGCCGGTACTCCAGCGGGTCGGTGTCGGCCATCACGTGGCCGCGCACCCGGTAGGAGTGGATCAGCTCGAAGACCCGCGCGGCCTTGGTGACGTCGTCGTCGTGCCCGGTGTCGATGTCGGTGCGCCACCGCACCGGCTCGTACGGGATGCGCAGCGCGGCGAAGATGTCGTCGAAGAAGTCGTTCTCGCCCAGCAGCAGCTGGCTCATGATCCGCAGGAACTCGCCGGACGCCGCACCCTGGATCACCCGGTGGTCGTAGGTGCTGGTCAGCGTCATGACCTTGGAGATGCCCAGCTTGTTCAGGGTGTCCTGGGAGGTGCCCTGGAACTCGGCCGGGTAGTCCATGGAGCCGACGCCGAGGATCACCGACTGGCCGGGCATCAGCCGCGGCACCGAGTGCACCGTGCCCAGGCCGCCGGGGTTGGTCAGCGACGCGGTGACGCCGGAGAAGTCGTCCATGGTGAGCTTGCCCGCGCGGGCCCGCCGGACGATGTCCTCGTACGCCTGCCAGAACTCGAAGAAGTTCAGCGTCTCGGCCTTCTTGATGGCCGCGACGACGAGCTGGCGGTCGCCGTTCGGCTTCACCAGGTCGATGGCCAGACCGAGGTTCACGTGCTCGGGCTTGACCAGCGTCGGCTTGCCGTCCTTCACCGCGAAGGAGTGGTTCATCGACGGCATCGTCTTCAGGGCCTGCACCATGGCGTAGCCGATGAGGTGGGTGAAGGAGACCTTCCCGCCCCGCGCCCGCTTGAGGTGGTTGTTGATCACGATGCGGTTGTCGAAGAGCAGCTTCACCGGGACCGCGCGCACCGAGGTGGCGGTGGGCAGCTCCAGGGAGGCGCTCATGTTCTTGGCGACCGCGGCGGCCGGGCCGCGCAGCTGCACGTACTCCGTCGCGGCGGGCGTGGCGGCGGGCGCGGCGGCCGGTGCGGCGGCCGGCTTCGCGGCGGGCGTGGCCGCGGGCGCCGGGGCGGCCTTGGCCGGGGCCTGGGCGGCGGCGGGCTTCGGGGCCGCGGCGGGAGCCGGCTGGGCCGGCGCGGGAGCGGCGGCCTGAGCCGGGCGGGCCGGGGCCGGGGGCGCCGCGGGAGCCGGGGCGGGAGCCGCGGCGGCCTGCGGGCCGGCCGGGGCCGAGGGCGGCGTGGAGCCGGGTACGCCCGCGCTGGCGCGGGCGGCGGCGCCCGAGGCACCGCCCTGGCCCGCCGGGGCGGCCGGCGCGGCGGAGCCGTCCGGCTTGTAGTCGGCGAAGAAGTCCCACCAGGCTCGGTCTACCGAGTTCGGGTCCTGGAGGTACTGCTGGTAGATCTCGTCCACGAGCCACTCGTTCGGGCCGAAACCCGCTGCGGGGCCCTCGCCCTGCGCTTCGTGGTCGGTGGAGACACTAGAGCTATTGGGGGACTGTGGCGACACGGCGGCAACCGCCCTCTTCCGCTTCACAAGATGGTGGACAGCGGGAATAAAGGCTACGCCTACCTGGCGTCTCCATGCAGTTTAGGGGGGCAGTCGTCGCGTAAGTCACACCCGAAGACTGGTTTCGGGACGGATCGTGGCGGGAAAGTGGTCCCTCTTGCGGGTTTGCCCGTCCGCCGGCGGGCCTCCGGCGGCGGGTCCGCCGGCGTGTTCCGCCCGCCTCGCCGCCCACCCCGCCGACCGCCGCGGCGGCGCCGCGTCAACGCTGCTGCGCCGGCTTCCCCGGGAGGGTGACGTGGATGCGGCAGCCCCGCGGGGATTCGGCCACCTCGATCCGCCCGCCGTGCAGGTCCACCGCCCAGCGCGCGATCGCCAGGCCCAGACCGGTGCCGCCGTCCGTGCCCGGATGCGAGCCGCGGTGGAAGCGGTCGAAGACCCGCACCCGGTCCGCCTCTGGGATGCCCGGCCCCTCGTCGCACACCTCCAGGTCCAGGCTGCCGGGCACCGGCCCGCCCCGGGCCCGTACGGTGACCCGGCCGCCGGGCGGGCTGTGCTTCATCGCGTTGTCCACCAGGTTGGCCACCACCTGGTGCAGCCGCTCCCCGTCGGCGTACGCCACCAGCTCCGGCGGCGAGACGTCCAGGTGCAGCGGCACGTCCGCCCGGGCCCGGGTCTGGGCGCCGCCGGACCTGCCGCGGTCCGCGCCCAGGCTCGCCGTCTTCAGCACCGCCGACAGGTACGGCCACACCTCGAACCGCTTGGCGTCCAGCCGTACCGCGCCGCTGTCCAGCCGGGACAGGTCCAGCAGCTGGGTGACCAGCTTGCCCAGCCGCTCGGTCTGCTGGAGGGCCAGCCGCATCGTCTCCGGGTCGGCCGCCGAGACGCCGTCCACCACGTTCTCCAGCACCGCGCGCAGCGCGGCGATCGGCGTGCGCAGCTCGTGCGAGACGTTCGCCACCAGCTCCTTGCGGTGCCGGTCCACGGCGGCCAGGTCGGCCGCCATCCGGTTGAACGTCTCGGCCAGCTCGCCGACCTCGTCGCGGCGCTTGCGGGCCACCCGGCGGCTGTAGTCCCCGCCGGCCATCGCCCGCGCCACCGCCGTCATCTCGCGCAGCGGCGCGGTCAGGTTGGTCGCGACGATCTGCGTGATCAGCAGCGAGGCGATGATCGAGAAGATCGTGATCACCCGCAGCTCGGTCCTGGAGTGGATCGCCAGCGTCACCAGCAGTGTGGTGATCATCACGGAGGCGATCACCAGCGCCTGGAGCGCCGCCTTGATCGAGCGGGTCGGGTCCCAGGGGCGCAGCGCCTCCCACAGCCGGCTCAGCCACGCGCGCACCACGACCCGGGCCGGCCGCCGGTTGCCGCGCGGCGCCCGGCGGCGGGTCCACCACAACGCGCCCAGGGCCCGCGCCGGGTCCCGGGTGCGCGCGGGGTCCCCGATGGGGCCCGGGGTCATGGCGTCGGGTTCTCCAGGGCGTAGCCGACACCGTGCACGGTGCGGATGCGCTCCGCGCCGATCTTCCGGCGCAGTGCCTTGACGTGGCTGTCCACGGTGCGGGTGCCCGACGCGTCGGTCCAGTCCCACACCTCGGCGAGCAGCTGCTCGCGGGAGAGCACCGCCCGCGGCTGGTGGGCCAGGCACACCAGCAGCTCGAACTCCGTCGGCGTCAGGTGCACGTCGCTGCCGCCGACCCGGACCCGGCGCTGGGTGTGGTCGATCTCCAGGTCGCCGAGGTGGATGCTGGCGCCGCGCACGGTGGACGCCGCGTCGGCGGCCCGCTCCACCCGGCGCAGCAGCACATGGACCCGGGCGGCCAGCTCGCGCATCGAGAACGGCTTGGTCATGTAGTCGTCGGCGCCGACGCCGAGCCCGACCAGCATGTCCGTCTCGTCGTCGCGCGCGGTGAGCATCAGCACCGGCACCGGCCGGTCGGCCTGCACCCGGCGGCAGACCTCCAGCCCGTCGTACCCGGGCAGCATCACGTCGAGCACCAGCAGGTCGGGCTGCCAGCTGTGGGCCGCGTCCACCGCGGACGGGCCGTCGCTCGCCGTGCGCACCTGGAACCCCTCCGCCTGGAGGCGGGCCGCGATCGCCTGAACTATCGTCTGGTCGTCCTCGACCACCAGGACACGGCGCTGCGCGCCCGTCGTCTGTGCGCTGTCCACTTCCGCTTCCGCCCCACAAGCTCGTCCGATACCGGCAGCGTACGGGGCGGGCCGCGGCCCTGACTATGACGCCTTCACGCCTTGACGGCTACATGCACCACATCGGGCACCCCGCGCGCGACCGGAACCTCGAGTGTCCGCACCCCGGAGTACCCCGCCCCCGTCAAAGCGGCCTCGAAGGCGGCCGAGGGCTGCGCCGACCACACGGCCAGGACACCGCCGGGGCGGAGCAGCTCCCGGCAGTCGTCAAGCCCGCTGGGACTGTAGAGACTGCCGTTATTGTCGGTGACTGTCCAGTCCGGCCCGTTGTCGATGTCCAGGCAGAGCGCGTCGTAACCGCGTTCGGGGCCCGCGGCGGGCGCGGCCGCGGGGCCGGGCGCGGTGCGCAGGTAGGCCAGCAGGTCCGCCTCGACCAGCCGCACCCGCGGGTCGTCGAGGGCGCCGCCGGTGTGCGCGGCGAAGTGGCCGGCCCGGTGCCAGTCGATCACCGCCCGCTCCCGCTCGACGACGTCGATCCGCGCCCAGCGCGGCTGGGCGGCGGCGTGCGCGAGCGAGAACCCGACGCCGAGCCCGCCGATCAGCACGCTCGCGCCGTCCCGGCCGGGCGGCAGCGCGGCCAGCGCCGCGTCGACCAGCAGCCGCTCCGAGCGGCCGTCGGAGGTGTCCATCAGGAAGGTGCCGTTGGCGATGATCTCCAGGTGCGGGCCCCGCCGCCGCAGCACCGCCTCCCCGTACGGGCCGTCGCGCCGGTCCAGCACCACCGGTTCCTCGGTGTTCGTCGCAGACATGACCTCATTTTGGCGTACCCGGGGGAATTCCATGGCCGCCCGTCGGCCGCCGGGTCACCGGGCGTTCAACTCCCGTACCGGAGGACTTCCGGTGAACTGCGCCCGGTGCTGGTCCGGGCCGCACAGCCGGGGCGTAGGTTCCGCCCCATGCCGATACTCAACAGCCCTGTGGCCAAGCGGCTCCTGCGTCCCGCGACCTCCCTCGTCGACCGCCGTGTGCAGCGTCCGGTGTCGCGGTTGCGCAAGGAGATGGACACCCTGCGGCGGGAGGTGAAGGAGCTGGAGAAGCTGCGGCGCCAGGTCGACGAGCTGCGCGGCCAGGAGTACGCGGTCGGCCTGCTCTTCGACCGGACCGGCCGCAGCGGCCCGCGGCTGCCCACCGCGGCGCAGATCGACCAGCTGGTGGCGCAGGTCGCCGAGACCACCGGCGCGGACCCGAAGGCGGCCCGGCGCAACGTCACGATCGCCTTCCGCAACGTGATCGCGCTGGAGGCGCTGGCGGTGGGCCGGCTGGCCGGCTCGACCCAGAACGTCTGCGGCAAGCTCGCCGCGGTGCCGCTGCTGGACCCGCCCAACGCGCAGGTGCTGGAGATCGGCACGCTGTACGGGCTGTTCTCCGCCACGATGCTGCGGATGCTGCACCGCGCCGGGATCGAGCCCGAGCTGACGGTGGTGGACCCGCTGGTCGGGACCCAGCTCCAGCCCGGCGGGCTGGAGGGCCTCGACCCGACCGGCACCCCGGTACGGCTCGACGTGGTCCGGGCGAACCTCGCGCTCGGCGGCAAGGCGGGGGAGCGGGCCCGGGTCCAGGTCGGGTTCTCCGGCGACCCGGACGTGCGCGCGGCCGTCTCCGACCGCGAGTACGGCGTCATCGTCATCGACGGCGACCACTCCGCCCAGGGCGTCGCCGAGGACCTTCAGTGGGCCGAGCAGATCGCCGCCCCCGGGGCGGTCGTCGTCCTCGACGACTACGGCGACGACAAGTGGGCCGGCGTCCAGCAGGGCGCCGACGCCTACCTCGCCGGCTCCACCCGTTTTGTCCTTCTCGGGCGCGTCTCGACCTCCGCGTTCCTGCGGGCGCGGTAACCCGGACCCCGGAAGGACCCGAGCAAGTCAGGGGCGCGGGGAACTGCGCGACCGGCCACGTACGGCCGCAAGGTCCCGGGCGGACAGGAGGCGCCCCCTTCCGGGGGACGGGGGCGCCCTGATCGCTCAGGGCGAACGTGGACCGGGGAACATCGGCGAAGCCCCTTGCATTGAGTGAGGTGTACTCAACTTGCTTGCATAGGGAGCGATCATGGCGTTTGAGCCGAAGAGTTCCAACCTCACCCTCCCCGTACTGCCCCTCGACGGCGAGGTCGTCCTGCCCGGCATGGTCGTACCGCTCGACCTGACGGACACGGAGGTACGGGCCGCGGTGGAAGCCGCACAGGCGGCCCACGCGGGCCGCGGCAGCGGCAAGCCCCGGGTCCTGCTCGTCCCCCGGGTCGACGGCAGGTACGCCGCCGTGGGCACCCTCGGCACGGTCGAACAGGTCGGCCGCCTCTCCGACGGCGACCCCGGCGCCGTCATCAAGGGCCGCTCGCGCGTGCGGATCGGCGCCGGCACGACCGGCCCGGGCGCGGCGCTGTGGGTGGAGGGCACCGTGGTGGAGGAGCCCGCGCCGCAGGAGGCGCCGGGCACCGTCGCGGAGCTGATGAAGGAGTACAAGGCCCTCGCCACGAGCTGGCTGCGCAAGCGCGGCGCCTGGCAGGTCGTCGACCGGGTGCAGCAGATCGACGACGCCGGCCAGCTCGCCGACAACTCCGGCTACTCGCCGTTCCTGAGCGTGGAGCAGCGTGTGGAGCTGCTGGAGACCGCCGACCCGGTGGCCCGGCTGAAGCTCGCCACGCAGTGGCTGCGCGACCACCTCGCCGAGCAGGACGTCGCCGAGACGATCCGCAAGGACGTCCAGGAGGGCATGGAGAAGCAGCAGCGCGAGTTCCTGCTCCGCCAGCAGCTGGAGGCGGTCCGCAAGGAGCTGTCGGAGCTGAACGGAGACCCGGACAACGAAACGGACGACTACCGGGCCCGGGTGGAGTCCGCCGACCTGCCCGAGAAGGTCCGCGAGGCCGCCCTGAAGGAGGTCGAGAAGCTGGAGCGCTCCTCGGACGCCTCCCCGGAGGGCTCGTGGATCCGCACCTGGCTGGACACCGTCCTCGAACTGCCGTGGAACAGCACCACCGAGGACACGTACGACGTGGCGGGCGCGCGGGCCGTGCTGGACGCGGACCACGCGGGTCTGGACGACGTGAAGGAGCGCATCACCGAGTACCTGGCGGTCCGCAAGCGCCGGGCCGACCGCGGCCTCGGTGTGGTCGGCGGGCGCCGCGGCGGCGCGGTGCTGGCGCTGGTCGGGCCGCCCGGGGTCGGCAAGACCTCGCTGGGCGAGTCCGTGGCCCGCGCGATGGGCCGCAAGTTCGTCCGGGTGGCGCTGGGCGGCGTCCGCGACGAGGCGGAGATCCGCGGCCACCGCAGGACGTACGTCGGCGCGCTGCCGGGCCGGATCGTGCGCGCGATCAAGGAGGCCGGGTCGATGAACCCGGTGGTGCTGCTCGACGAGGTCGACAAGGTCGGCTCGGACTACCGGGGCGACCCGGCGGCCGCGCTGCTGGAAGTCCTCGACCCGGCGCAGAACCACACCTTCCGGGACCACTACCTGGAGGTCGAACTCGACCTGTCCGACGTGGTGTTCCTCGCCACCGCCAACGTGCTGGAGGCCATCCCCGAGCCGCTGCTGGACCGGATGGAACTGGTCCGGCTGGACGGCTACACCGAGGACGAGAAGGTCGTCATCGCCCGCGACCACCTGCTGCCCCGGCAGTTGGAGCGCGCGGGTCTGGACGCCGAGGAGGTCGGGCTCGAGGAGGACGCGCTGCGCAGGCTGGCCGGGGAGTACACCCGCGAGGCCGGTGTGCGGAACCTGGAGCGGACCGTCGCGCGGCTGCTGCGGAAGATCGCGGCGCAGCACGAACTGGGCGAGCGCGAGCTGCCGTTCACGGTCGGCGCCGGAGACCTGCGGGCGCTGATCGGGCGGCCGCACCACGTGCCGGAGGCCGCGCAGGACCCGGAGGAGCGGCGTACCGCGGTGCCGGGTGTGGCCACCGGGCTCGCGGTGACCGGCGCCGGGGGCGACGTGCTGTACATCGAGGCGTCGCTCGCGGACCCGGAGACCGGCGGGTCCGGGCTCCAGCTCACCGGCCAGCTCGGCGACGTGATGAAGGAGTCCGCGCAGATCGCGCTCTCCTTCCTGCGCTCGCGCGGGGCGGAACTGGAGCTGCCGGTCGGCGACCTGAAGGACCGCGGCGTACACCTGCACGTCCCGGCCGGGGCGGTGCCGAAGGACGGGCCGAGCGCGGGTGTCACCATGACGACCGCGCTGGCGTCCCTGCTGTCCGGCCGCCGCGTCCGCACCGATGTCGCCATGACCGGTGAGGTGTCCCTGACCGGGCGGGTGCTGCCGATCGGCGGGGTCAAGCAGAAGCTGCTGGCCGCGCACCGGGCCGGGATCACCACCGTGGTGATCCCGAAGCGGAACGAGGCCGACCTCGACGACGTCCCCGCGGAGATCCTCGCGGCCCTCGACGTCCACCCGGTCGGCGACGTCCGCCAGGTGCTCGAGCTGGCGCTCGAGCCGGCGGCCGCGGACACCTCCGCCGAGGAGGTCCCGCTCGCGGCGTGAGCCTCCGCCGCTCCCCGCTCCCCGCGCCCCGTGGTGGTGGGCGTCCTTCCGCCGAAGGAGCCGCCACTTCAGGGGCGCGGGGAACGTCCGCGTCCGGGCCGGTGGCCCGGGGCGGTCCCGGTCAGCCCAGGGCGAGCGCCTTGAGGCGGGTGGTGTCGCCGTTGAAGTAGTCCTGGTCACCGGGGAAGGTGCCGCTGTCGGCGTGCTGCCAGAACGTGTAGTAGGTGTAGCCGCCCGGCAGGGTCCCCGCGCTGGTGGAGTACTTCGCGATCCAGAACGGGCTGGTGGTGGCGAAGCCGCTGTTGTTGCCGGTGCAGGTCGACCACCAGTCGTAGGTCGAGTAGATCACCGGGTAGACCCCCTCCTTCGCGTGGTACTCGTTGGCGAAGGCGTGTATCCAGCTGACCATGCTGGCCTGGCTCAGGCCGTAGCAGGTCGCGCCGTAGGGGTTGTACTCGATGTCGAGCGCGCCCGGCAGGGTCTTGCCGTCGGCCGACCAGCCACCGCCGTGCGCGATGAAGTAGTCCGCCTGCGTCGCGCCGCCGGAGGTGTCCGGCGTGGCGAAGTGGTACGACCCGCGGATCATGCCCACGTTGTAGGACCCGTTGTACTGCTGGGTGAAGTACGGGTTGGTGTAGGTGGTGCTCTCGGTCGCCTTGACGTAGGCGAACTTGCCGCCGTTCGCCCAGGCCGTGGTCCAGTTGACGTTGCCCTGGTAGCCGGAGACGTCCATGCCGGGCGTCTGGGTGGCCATCGGGACCGCGGTGTCGGAACCGGAGCCGGCGTCCGAGCCCTCGTGGGCGGGGACGGTGGAGCCCATCCAGTCCAGTTCCGGGTGGGTGAGGTGGCCGGCGCTCTTCGCCGTACCGGTCGCAGCCGCCGCATGGGCCGCGCCGGGGACGGTGAACGCCAAGGTGAGCAGCGAAACGATCAGGCCGACGAGGACCGCCAGCCGGGTTCTTGCCGAGCCGGTGCCGTGCACGACGGAGGGAACTCCGTGGGACATGCGTGCCTCCATGAGGGGCAGGTCGGGGGACTCGCAGCGTCATGGTGTGGTCATGACAGATCTGACGGTACGTTGGACGCTACGCGCGTGGAAAGAGGGGCCGGGAACCGCCGTTGGTCTACGCCTGCGAAATACTTGGCGTGCTGCGGAAACCACCGTGGGTGAAGCAAACTTTCAGCCGTTGAAAGCGGGGCTCCTGTGACCGAAGCGAACCGTGCCGCAGGCGAAGCGGGCGGAACGGACGGTGCGGGCGAGCCGCAGCCGGTGCCCGGCGACAGCGTGGCGGGCTCCCTCGAACGGGAGTTGACCGTCCTCTTCCGCCGGGCCCGGGCCGCCTCGGGCGAGGTGGCCCGCGAGGTGCACCCCGGACTGGAGGCCGCCGCGTACGGCCTGCTGGTCCGGCTGGACGAGGCCGAACCCGAGCGGGCCACCGAGCTGGCGGCGTACTTCGGCGTGGGCAAGGCCACGATGAGCCGCCAGCTGCGGGCGATGGAGGAGCTCGGGCTGGTCACCCGCGAGCCCGACCCGGCCGACGGCCGCGCCTACCTGATGCGGCTGACCGACGAGGGCCGGGAGCGCTTCGCCCGGGTGCGGCGCGCCCGCCGCGAGCGCTACCTCGGGCAGCTCGCGGAGTGGGACCCGCGGGACGTCGCCGAACTCGCCCGCCTGCTGCACCGCCTCAACGCGACGCAGGACGGCTGACGCCGACGCGCCTGCACGGCGGCCCGGACCGTGCGGGCCGCCGGGACCGCCGCGGCCGCACCTGACCGCCACGGCTACCGCTGACCGCCGCGGCTACAGCTCCACCAGCACGGCCGTCGCGTCGTCATGCTGCTTGCCGGGCGGCGGCTGCTCCGCCTCCAGCGCCCGCACCCGGGCGAACAGCCGCTCCGGCCCGGACTTGCGCAGCAGCGCGAAGGTGCCCGTCCAGTCGTCGACCGCGTAGTACTCCACCGCGCGCGCGGCGCCGTCGGTCAGCGCGGCCAGCGCCGTGACGTCCGCGCGCGGCAGCCGCCCGGTCACCGCGCGCTTCACCACCGCCGGGTCCGCCGCGGCCGTGAAGAAGCCGCCCTCCCGGTTCCGCAGCGGCGCCAGCCGCAGCCCGGCCGCGCGCAGCCGGTCGATCCGGTCGTCCAGCACCGCCGTCACCACCCCGGCGGTGTCCTCCACCAGCAGCGCCGAGTCCGACAGCACCAGGTACTCCACCGCCTCCGCGTCCCAGCGGGCGGCCACGACCGTGGCCTGCGGCGTCAGCTGGTGAGAAAGATCACAGGTGTCCTGGTGGGCCGCCGCGGTCCGCGCGATCGCCTCCGCGAGGCACTCCGCGAGCGCCGACTCCCGCCGGGCGGACGCCAGTTCGAGCAGCGCGCCGCCCAACCGCGCGGTGAACCACGGCACCGAGTGCACACAGCCGCCGTTGTCCGGCGGGGGCGTGACCCCGTCCAGGACCACCACCACCCCGCCGGCGCCGGACGCCGGAAGCGCCACCGCCGCGAAGTCCTCGTTGGGCACGCCCGCCGTGCCGGGCTCGGTCGCCGTCTCGATCCGCATGCGCCCAGTCTCGCAGCCGGCTGGTCCGGACCACGGCAACGCCCTGCTGTGCGCGGGCATCCTCTCAAAGCGGAACGGCGGGTGCCAGGCCGTGTCCGGCGCGGCGGGCGCGGTGCGCATGGTGGCGCCCGTGCCCGACTTGTCGGTCAACTCACCGGTGCGATTCACTCGTTCGGGTGTCCGAGGGGACGACGCCTGGCTCCCCTCCCCGCTGGCCTGCGAGGGTCTGAGGGACTTTGCACGTATCCCGGGGCGACCCCGGGCCCCGCAACCCGTGAATGCGAGCACCGACAGTGCGTGAACGACGTCTCCGACGGCGCGAACGGCGGGTCAGGCAGCGCATGCTCGCCGCCCTGCTGCTCTGCTCGGCCATCGTCCTGGCCGCGGCGGCGCCCGGTGTCGCCCTCGCCACCGGAGACCTGTCGTCCGCCCAGGACCGGGTCGGCGCCGCCCGGCTCGCCACCCGCGCGGCCGCGTTGGCCGCCGACCTCGCCGACGAGCGGGACGACCTGGCCGGGGCCGTCGCGGCCGGCCAGCCCGCCGCGTCCGCCGCCGACCGGCAGCGCACCGACCGCCAACTCGCCGACGTCACCGGCGGCGGTCACCTCTCCGCCGACCTGCGCACCGCGCTCGCCACCCTGCCGGCCGTCCGCAAGGCCGCCCTCGCCGCCGCCACCGCACAGGCCGCCGTCGCCGGCTACCAGCCGCTGATCGACGCGCTCGGACGCGCCATGGGCCCGGTCGGCGCCCCGCTGGCCCGGGCCACCGCGGCCGCCTCGGTCCAGCGCGGCCTGCTCGTCGCCGGGCTGACCGCGAGCGGCACCCAGCGCGCCCTGGTCGCCGCCGCGCAGGCAGCCCGGCTCCAGGAGCAGGCCGCGCTCGCCGAGTTCGACGCCACCGCGCCCGCCGCCCTGCGCAGGACCTACGACCGGACCGTCACCGGCGCCGACACCGCCGAAGCCGACCGCGACCTGGACCAGTTGCTCGGCGGCAGCGAACTGACCTCCGCCGACCGGGAACTGGGCACCGGGAAGGTCGCCGCGGCGCTCACCGCCCGGCTCTCGCTGATGCGCGGCGTCGAGGCGTCCGCCGCCGCCGACGAGGCCGCCACCGCCGCCTCCCACCGCGACCACCAGGTCACCGTCCTCGAACTGCGGGCCGCACTGGCCGCGTTGTGCCTGCTCCTGCTGGCCGCGGTGCTGGTCACGCTCTTCCGCACCCTCACCCGCCCGCTCGCCGCCCTGCACCGCTGGTCGAAGGCCGCCACGGACAGCGGCCAGCAGGCCGAGGCGATCGGCTCCGACGAGTTCGCCGCCGTCGCCCGCCGTATCAACTCCCTCGCCCAGGACGCACGTACATTGCGCGCCCGCGCCGCCGAACTCGACACCGAGCGCGCCGAGGCCGAGGCCGCCCACACCGCGCTCGCCGCCGACCACCGGTCGGCGCTGGCCACCGCCGCCGAACTCGCCCGCACCCGCGACGACCTGCTGCGCTCGCGCGAGGAGCTGGCCGAGCAGCTGAACCAGGCGACCGCGCGCAACGCCACCCAGGTCGTCCAGGTCAACCTGGCACTGCGCACCCTCGGCCTGATCGAGCGCCAACTCACCCTGATCGAGGGCATGGAGGAGCACGAGCAGGAACCCGACCGGCTCGCCACGCTCTTCCGCCTCGACCACCTCGCCACCCGGATGCGCCGCAACAGCGAGAACATGCTGCTGCTCACCGGGACCGAGCACAGCCACGGCGCCACCGCCCGCCCGGTGCCGCTGATCGACGTGGCCCGCGCGGCCATCTCCGAGGTCGAGCGGTACGAACGCGTGCGGGTGCTGACCATGCCCGAGGCCGAGGTGGCCGGCCGCGCCGCCGACGACATCGGCCACCTCATCGCCGAACTCCTCGACAACGCCACCGCGTTCTCCCCGCCCGAGTCCGAAGTGCACCTCAACGGCTGGGTGATGGAGAGCGGCGAGGTGATGGTCGCGGTCGAGGACGCGGGCATCGGGGTGCCCGCCGAGCGGATCGACGGGCTCAACGCGCTGCTGGCCGAACCCGATCCGGCGGCGCCCGGCGCGGCGGCCGGACTCGGCCTGTACGTGGTGGCGCGGCTGGCGCACCGGCACGGAGTGCGGGTCCAGCTGCGGCCGCACGCGAACGGCGGCGCCACGGCGGTCGTGATGCTGCCGCGGCTGCTGGTGCCGAGCGCGGACCCGCTCACCCAGGTGCTGCCCGCCCAGCGCGAGGGGGCGCGCGAAACGGCGTACGGCACGCCCCCGAACGCGCCGGCGCAGACGTCCGCCCGCACGGAGCCCGCGGCCTCCGCGGCCCCCGTGGCTGCCTACGGCCCCGGTGCGGAGTCGCCGGTGCCGGCCCCGGCTGGGCTGCCGTCCGCGGAAGTCCCGCTGGGCGTCGGGCCGTTCGCCGCGGAGCCGGGGCCGCCCCTGGCCGTACCGCTGGTGCCCGCGCAGCCGGCGGCCGTACCGCCGGAGCAGGCGGCGCCCGGGGCGGCCGCAGAGGGCGCTCAGGAGGCCGCGGGGGCGGCGCCGGGCGGGCTTCCGCCGCTCGACCGGCGGGTGCGCCCGCAGCCGGCCGAACCGGCGCCCTCGGCGCCCCCGTTGCCCAGTCGGCGGCCGCTCGCCCAGCGCGGGCTGCTACCCGAGCAGCAGGGCGCGACCGGCCTCGTATCCGCCCACCCCGCGGACGCCCCCGCCGAGTCGCGGGTACGCGTCGAACGCCTGGACGTTCCACCTGCACCGATGCCCCCGGGGGCCGTCCCGGCCGTGCAAGTGCAGCCGCTCGTGGCGGAAACCTTGATCGTTCCGGAGCCCGCCCTGCCGTCGGGCGGGACCGAGGCGGCGCGCGCCCCCCTGGCGCCCGCCGAGCACACGCGCGCCGAGCGCGCGCCGGCGCACTCCCCGGACGCCCCGTCCGCGCCCCCCGGGCTGGACGGGCCGCTGCCGCGCCGGGTCCGGAAGGCCAGCGGGATACGGGCCGCCGCGCAGGACGGCCGGCGCCGCACCGAGCCCCTCGACGCGGAGGGGCTGCGCCGCCAGCTCGCCGGGTTGCAGCGCGGTCTGCGCGACGGCCGCAGGGACGCCGCGCTGGAGACCCGGGGCGCGGCCGACCACGCGGCGCCGCCGCCCGCACCATCAGCCAGCCCGGGAGAAACCGTCGAGGAGGCGACCCGTTGAACGCGGTCCGCACGCACGCCAGTACGCACGCCGGCACCACCGGTACCGCAGGTACCACCGGCCTCACCGAAGGCCCTGCCCCCAGCAGCCCGACCGGCCCCGGCAGTGCCATCAGCCCCACCATCCCGACCCGCCCGACCAGCACGAACGGCCAGAGCGGCCCCGTAGGCACCGGTGCCCACCCCGGCACCGGCAGCCACCCCGGCGCCCTCAGCCACGACGCCCGCAGCCTGCACTGGCTGCTGGCGAACTTCGTCGACGAGGTGCCCGGCGTCCGCTCGGTCGCGGTCGTCTCCTCCGACGGCCTGCTGCTGCTCAGTTCCGAACCCGACCCCGTCGCCCCGCGGCCCGCGGCCGGACCCGCGCGGGTCTCCGACGTCCGGATGGACCTCGCCGCGGTGGTCTCCGGGCTGGCCTCGCTCACCATCGGCGCGGCCCGCCTGATGGACGGCGGCCGGGTGCGGCAGACCACCGTCGCGATGCAGGACGGCATGTTGTTCGTCATGTCCATCAGCGACGGTTCACTCCTTGGCGTGCATGCCTCCGCAGACTGCGACCTGAGCGTTATCGCCTACCACATGGCCCTGTTCGTCGGCCGGGCCGGCCATGTGCTGACCCCGGCGCTGCGCGGTGAGTTGCGGCAGGTCATGGCGGGCGAAAGGTGAGCCGGCCGCCCGGCCCGACCGGCTCCGCCGGCCCGCCGGCGGGTCGTCGGCCGGCCGCCGCCACCGGGGTGCCCAGGCAGCGCGACAGCGACCGCCGGACCTCCCGGGTGCGGCCCTACGCGCTCACCCGCGGGCGGACCGGAGCCGGGCAGGTGCTGCTGGTCGAGACTTTCGTGGCTACGATCGAGCGACCGGACGAACAGCCCGCCCTCACAAGGGGCGACTGGGCGGAGCGGGTGATGCCGGAGTTGCGCGCGATCGTCGAACTGTGCCGCATGCTGCGGTCGGTGGCCGAGATCTCCGCGCTCCTGCGGATACCGCTCGGCGTCGTCCGGGTCCTGATCAGCGACCTGGCCGACCAGGGAAGAATTCGCGTGTACGGCACCGGGTACGGTCCCGGCGGGCCCGACCGCGCGCTGCTCGAAAGGGTGCTCAGTGGACTTCGCAGGCTTTGACCAGCAGGAGGGCTTGCGGGACTGGCAGACCACGCGCGAACGCGCACCGGTCTCCACGAAGATCGTCGTCGCCGGCGGGTTCGGCGTGGGCAAGACCACGTTCGTCGGCGCCGTTTCGGAGATCACCCCGCTGACGACCGAGTCCGTCATGACCCAGGCCAGTGAGGCGCTGGACGACCTGGCGGCGACTCCGGAGAAGACCACCACCACGGTCGCCATGGACTTCGGGCGGATCACGCTCGACAAGGACCTGGTGCTCTACGTGTTCGGCACGCCGGGCCAGCAGCGGTTCTGGTTCATGTGGGACGACCTGGTGCGCGGCGCGATAGGGGCCGTGGTGCTCGCCGACACCCGCCGGCTGGCGGACTGCTTCCCGGCGCTGGACTACTTCGAGAGCACCGGCCTGCCGTACACCGTGGCGGTCAACCAGTTCGAGGGCACCGCGGCCTACGGTCCGGACGACGTACGCGACGCCCTCGCCGTCCCGCACCACATCCCGGTCCTGGTCATCGACGCCCGCGAGCGGCGGTCCGTGGTCGACGCGCTGCTCGCGCTGGTGACGCACGCGATGGCCGAGGCACCGCTGTGACCTGACGAACGGGGAGGCGAACCGCCATCCGCAGCGTGCTCATCGTCGGAGCCGGCCAGGCCGGTCTCCAACTCGCCCTGGGCCTCCAGGCGCGGGGCTACGGCGTGACCGTCATGACCCACCGCACCGCGGACGAGATACGCACCGGCCGGGTGCTGTCCACGCAGGTCATGTTCGCCGGCGCGCTCGCCCACGAGCGGCGGCTCGGCATCGACTTCTGGCGGCAACAGGCCCCGGGCATCACGGACTTGGGCGTGTCGGTGACGGCGCCCGACGGCACCCGCGCGGTCGACTGGCTCGGCCGGCTCGAGGGGGCCGCGCAGTCGGTGGACCAGCGGGTGAAGATGGCGGGCTGGCTGGAGACGTTCGCCGAGCGCGGCGGCAAGGTGGTCGTGCACGCCGCCGCCGTCTCCGACCTGGACTACTTCTCCCGCGCCTACGACCTGGTGCTGGTCGCCGCGGGCCGGGGCGAGCCGGCGGCGATGTTCGGGCGGGACCCGGACCGCTCCCCGTACCGAGCCCCGCAGCGCGCGCTGGCGGTCTGCTACGTGCACGGGCTGCGGCCGCGCCCCGAGCACCCGGACACACGGGCGCTGCACTGCAACCTGGTGCCGGGCGTCGGCGAGTTCTTCGCGATCCCCGCCCTGACCACGTCCGGGCCCTGCGACATCCTCTTCTGGGAGGCGCTCCCCGACGGCCCCGCGGACGTCTTCACCGGCGTCCGGGACCCCCGGCAGCACCTGCGGCTCACCCTCGACCTCATGCGGTGCCACGTCCCCTGGGAGCACGCCCGCGCCTCGGAGGTCGAACTCACCGACGCGGGCGGCACGTTGACCGGCCACGTCACCCCGGTCGTACGCCATCCCGTCGCTGAACTGCCCTCCGGTGGACTGGTGCTGGGCGTCGGGGACGTCGTGGTCGCCAACGACCCCGTCACCGGGCAGGGGGCGAACAACGCCGCCCGGTGCGCGGCGGTCCACCTGGAGCGGATCATCGCGCACGGGGACCGTCCGTTCGACCGCGCCTGGATGCAGGGGACCTTCGACCGGTACTGGGCGCTGGCCGCGCCGGCCACCAAGTGGACCCACGCGATGCTGGCGCCGTCGCCGGACCACGTCCTCGAGCTGCTCCGCGCGGCGGGTGAACTCCAGCCGGTCGCGGACCGGTTCGCGGGCGGGTTCGACGAACCGGCGGACTTCGAGGGGTGGTTCTACGACGCGGCGTCGGCGCGGGCGTATCTCGCGCGGGTGCGCGAGGCGGCGGAGACGGGCACCGCGGGCGGGGCTCCCGCGGCCGGCTGAGCCCGGCGGCTACTTGTCCTCGGCCTTGCCCTTGGCGCCGGACTTCGTGGACTTGGCCGACTTGGCGGACTTCGTGGACTTCGCCGGGGCCTTCGTCTCCGCGGCGATCGGCAGCGGCTGCTCGGCGTTCTTCGGGATGGACCGCGGTGTGTAGTCGCTGATCGGCTGCTCGCCGAGGTCGGGGCGGACCGCGCCGAGGATCGGGTTCGCCGCGATCGGCGAGACCTTGACGTAGGACCCGGGGCGCGGCGCCTGGATGACCAGCCCGTCGCCGATGTAGAGCGCGACATGGGTGGCGCCCTTGAAGTAGATCACCAGGTCGCCCGGGCGCAGCAACTCCAGCGGCACGTGCGGGAGCTGGGCCCACTGCTGCTGGCTGGTGCGGGGGATGGTGGTGCCCGCGTGGGCCCACGCCTGCGAGGTGAGCCCGGAGCAGTCGAACGAGTCCGGCCCCTGCGCGCCCCACACGTAGGGCTTGCCGAGCTGGTCGAAGGCGTAGCCGATCGCGCGGTCGCCGGCCTTCGAGGGGGCCCGCAGCGCCGGGTCGCCGCCCAGCGCCTTGGAGTCCATGAACCGCTGCTGGGCCTGGTCGGTGTCGGCCTGCTCCAGCTTCTGCAACTCGGCGATCTGCACCCCGGTCAGTCCGGAGAGCATCCCCTCGACCTGCTTGAGGTGCTTCTGGACGTCCTTCTGCTTCGCCCCGGCGACAGTCTGCGCCTGCTCGGCGGTGTCGAGCGCCTTCTGCGCCTGCGTGTTGAGCGTCTTCAGCCGCGCCTCGCCGGAGGTGAGCCGCCCGAGCACGCTGCGCTGCTGCTGGGCCATCTGCCCCAGGACGTGCCGCTGCCCGAAGAAGTCCTGCGGACTCTGCCCGCTGAGCAGCGACAGGTAGGGCGACACGCCCCCGTTGCGGTACATCTGGGTGGCCATCAGCCCGAGCTGCGCCCGGCTGGCGGCGACCGCGGCCTTCTGGTCGGCGAGCTGCTTGTCCACCTTGCGGGCCGCGGTCCGCTTCTGGTCGGCGGTCTCCTTGGCCTGGTTGTACGCCTCGGTGGCCGTCTCGGTCTGCTGGTAGTAGGTCTGGAGCTGGGTCAGCAGGGTCGACAGCGGGACCTGGTCGGCCGGCGGGTCGTACGGCTGCGCGGACGCCTGCTGGGCGGCGGGCAGGGACAGCGCCGCCGCGGCGAGCAGGGCGCCGCACACCACGGCCGAGCGGAACCACGAGCTGGGCTGACGGGCCACTGACATTCCCTCATCTCCCCATGACCGGCGGGTAACAAGCAGCGACGGTAGCCAATCATGGATTGTCATATCTTCGACAGAGGTAGTGGCTGAATCTCCGCGGAACGGTCATCCGCCGTCCGCCATCCGCATGGCCCGGCGGGCGGCGGGCGGCGGCGCGCGCGAGGCGGTCCGGGGCCACTCGCGGCCCACTGTGCCATCATCCGTCACCGCCGCCGGCCCTGCCACCGCCTTCCGCGGGCCGATTGCCGCCGTTTGCCGCCCGGTTGCCGCCGGATCGGCCGAATATCACGCGAGGTACCGCGCGGCGCCGTTCCCCGAACGGCGCCGCGCCTTCCGCGGGGTGTCAGCCGAAGTAGCTGTCGAAGTTGTGGCTGAACGCCCATCCGCCGAAGCCGTCCCAGTTGATCGACCACGTCATCAGGCCGCGCAGCCCGGGCCAGGTGCCGTGGGTGGTGTACGACCCGCAGTTCGTCTTCTTCGTCAGGCAGTCCAGCGCCTGGTCCACCTGATCGGGTGAGGTGTAGCCGTTGCCCGCGTTGACGGAGGCGGGCAGGCCGATGCCGACCTGCGAGGGGTCGAGCGCCGGGAACATGTTCGAGGTGTTGCCGGCCACCGGGAAGCCGGTGAGCAGCATGTCCGTCATCGCGATGTGGAAGTCCGCCCCGCCCATCGTGTGGTACTGGTTGTCCAGGCCCATGATCGGACCGGAGTTGTAGTCCTGGACGGTGAGCAGGGTCAGGTCGTCGCGCAGCGCGTAGATCACCGGCAGGTACGCCCCGCACCGCGGGTCCTGGCCGTTGAAGGGGCCCGAGCCGTAGTACTGGTACCCCATCTGGACGAAGAACGTCTCCGGCGCCATGGTCAGCACGAACCCGTCGCCGTACTTCGCCTTGAGCGACTTGACGGCCGAGATCAGGTTGACGATGGCCGGGGTGGTCGGGTTCTTGAAGTCGGTGTCGCCGGCGTTCAGCGAGAGCGACTGGTTCTCGAAGTCGATGTCGATGCCGTCCAGGCCCCACTGGTCGATGATGCCGCTGACCGAGGAGACGAACGCGTCGCGCGCCGCGGTGGTCGTCAGCTGGACCTCGCCGCCCGCGCCGCCGATCGACAGCAGCACCTTCTTGCCCGCGGCCCGCTTCGCCGCGATGGCCGCCTTGAAGTCCGCGTCGGACTCCACCGACGGGCACTCGCTGACCGAGCAGCGGGTGAAGTGGATCTGCCCGGAGGTGGGGGAGTCGGTCTCGCCGAACGCGAGGTCGATGATGTCCCAGTCGTCGGGGACGTCGGCGAGCTTGGTGTAGCCGGAGCCGTTGGCGAACGTCTCGTGCAGGTAGCCGACGAGCGCGTGGGTGGGCAGGTCCGAGGACGGCGGGGAGGCGGGCGTCGTGGGCGGAGTCGTCGGGGGAGTCGTCGGCGGTGTCGTGGGGGGTGTCGTCGGCGGCGTGGTGGGCGGCGTGGTGGTGCCGCCGCTGCCCGGGCCCTGGAGCGAGATGTCGTCGGCGAGGTAGGCGGGCTGGCCGTACCAGCCGTGCACGTAGATCTTCGCGCTGGTCTGGGTCGCGCCGGTGGTGAAGGACACGCTCAGGGGCGCGTAGCCGGAGCCGGTGTCCGCGGTCCATGTGGAGGTGCCGCCGTCCACGCCGAGGTAGACGTACGACCCGTCCACCTGGGCGGTCAGCGTGTACGCGGTGTTCGGGGCGACGGTGACGGTCTGCGCGCACTGGCCGGTGGTGCTCGCCGACGGCGCGGCCTTCAGCGCGTAACTGCCGCTGTGCGCCGAGCCGCTGACGACCTGGGCGCCCGCGTCGCAGGTCCAGCCGTTCAGCGAGCCGGCCTCGAAGCCGCCGTTGCTCAGGAACTCGCCGGCGCTCGCCGACGGGGCGAGGGCGACCATGCCGCCGACGGCGAGGGCGCCCGCGAGGGCGGTGGCGGCGGCGGCCAGGGCGCGTCTGTGGGCGGGGGAGGGCCCGTGCGGGCCGGGCGGGGTGGGGGTGGGCATGGGGGGATGCTCCTTCGGCGAGGAGTGCTCATGTCACCAGGCAGCAAACAGGTCCAGACCAATACGCGTCAATGGTCCGGACCAAGATTGGCCGCATGCCGGCACCCGCCGTTCACCCCCGCGTCGGCTCGACGCCCGTACCGGTGCGACGGCCCTACGGTTCAACGCCGCTTCGACCACGGCCACCTGGGGCGGTCCGGGTGCGGGCTGCCGTCCGGGTCGTACACGAACACCCAGCGGGTGCGGTCGCGCCCGCCGCGCTCCCGGTGGTAGACGTGCACCTGCTCCGGGCCGCCCTCGGGCGCGGGCACCGGCACCCGGTAGTCCAGCGGGGGCTGCCCCGTCATCCCCACCATCACCTCCAGCACCCGGCCGTCCAGCGGCCCACCGACGAACTCGGTCTTCTCGTGTCGCACACCGCCCAGGCTCCCACGCCCACGCGACCGGATGCGGCCGCGACCCCGGCGAGGCGAGGTGGTTACGCTTCCGGTATGACCAGCAGCGCGGTGCCCGCCTACCGCAGGATGAGCGTCGAGCAGCGCCGGGAGCAGCTGCTGGCCGCGGCGCTCGACCTCTTCGGGCACCGCCGCCCCGAGGACGTCTCCGTCGAGGACGTGGCCGCCGCCGCGGGCGTCTCCCGCCCCCTCGTCTACCGCTACTTCCCCGGCGGCAAGCAGCAGCTCTACGAATCCGCCGTGCTCGGCGCCGCCGAGGAACTCGTCGGCCTCTTCGGCGTCCCCGCCGAGGGCCCGCCCACCCAGCGCCTCGCCGACGCCCTCGACGGCTACCTCGGCTACGTCGACGAGCACGACGCCGCGTACGGCGCGCTGCTGCGCGGCGGCGGTGTCGTGGGCACCAGCCGTACCGAGGCGATCATCGAGGGGGTCCGCAGCGGCGCCGCCGCCCAGGTCCTGCACCACCTCGGCGTGGCCGAACCCGGGCCCCGCCTGACCATGATGGTCCGCTCCTGGATCGCCTCCGTCGAGACGGTCTCCCTCCTCTGGCTCGACAACGGCAAGCAGCCGCCCCTGCCCGAACTCCGCGCCTGGCTGGTCGACCACTTCACCGCGCTCCTCCTCGCGACCGCCCTCACCGACCCCGAAGCCGCCGAAGCCGCGGCCCGTGCCCTCTCCCAGGAAACCCCCACCAGCCCCGGCCGCCTCCTCCTCACCAACATCACCACCCTCTTCCCGTAGGGCGCGAGCGACGGGCGTCAACCCGGTCCAGCAGTTGCTCCAGCCCAGCGGCACCCTGACCCACCTGACGGCGGCGCAGCAGCAGACCCTGACCGGACGCGAGTTCTTCCCGCACCTGATCTCCGGGCCCTTCCACTCCGGCCTGGTCGTCGTGTTCGCCTTCGGCGCCACCCTCGCCTTCCTCGCCGCGCTCGCCTCCCTGCTGCGCGGCACCAGCACCACCGCCAAGCCCCCCGGACCACGCACGGCCGGGACCACCCCTGCCGCCGCGACCGACAAAACGCAGACAACGCGAACGCAGAACACCCCCAAGCCCCGATCCCGGTAACCAGCCCCATTCGCAAGAGGAACGTCTCATGGCACTCGACGGTGACCGCGACGCTGGATGCTCAGAATGTCCTGGAGCAGCAGGGTGTTGACGTGCACCAGCGCGGACTGGAGCAGGGGCAGGGCGAGCAGTCGTCGTGTCATGACACGCCCAACCTGGCCGAGCGCAGCCTTCGGGAAGGTCAGAAGATCGAAACGGCCGACAAGCTCACCCCTGATCCGCTACAGGGAGCTACTTGTCACTTCGCCGCAGCTTCGGGAGAACAGGGCCGAGATCCCCGCGAGTTCGCGGAAGCTGAAGCTTCTTCAGCGGGAACCCGTGGGTCCGAGACTGCCATGGTCGGGGCTTGACCCGTGGTTTCGCGGCGAACACGCGGGATCGGCTTCGAGGCCGGCCTGAAAAGATGTCTGCCCCAGCTCCTTGTCGAGGTGGTCTCGCCTTGTCAGGCCGGCCGGGCGATCACAGGACGAGCATGAGCTTGCCGCCGGGTCGGCGGGACTGGCTGAGCTCGGCCGCTTCCTGGATCTGGTCGAGCGTGTAGGTACGTGCGACCGGTACGACCAAGATGCCTTCGCCGGCGAGCCGGGCGAACTCGTCCATCTGCCCATAGCGGATCTCGGTGGTGGTCCGGACGCCCAGTTCGGCCGCGGCGGCGAAGTCCGAGACGGTGAGGACACGGCCGGGGTCCCCGGTCAGCTCGATCAGCGTCGGCAGTGAACCGCCGGCCGGGCTGGGCTGGTCGGCGCGGTCGATCCGGCCGCCGGTCGGCGCCGCGTCGAGGGCACGATCGATGTGGCCTCCGGACAGTGCCCTGACGCGTTCGGCCATGCCCTCGCCGTAGGCGGTCACCTGGGCGCCGATCTCTTCCAGAGCTGCCGCCCGGGTCTGCCCGGCGGTGGCGATCACCCGAATGCCCCGGTGCAGCGCGAAGCGCACCGCCGCCTCACCCACGGTGGTGCCCGCGCCGTGGACGAGCAGCAGCTCACCCGGCTGGACGCCGAGCTCGTCGAGCGCGCGCCACGCCGTCTCGGCCGCCATCGGCAGCGCGGCGGCCTGCTCGACGGTGACGCCTTCGGGGATACGTGCCCAGGCCGGCATCAGCGCGTACTCGGCAGCACCGGCCGTCGGGCCGTCGAAGGCGGCCGGGCCGAACACGCGGTCGCCGATCTGGACACCGGTGACGCCCTCGCCGAGCGCGTCGACGGTGCCCGCGATCTCAAGGCCGAGCCCGCGCGGCAGCGGCGGCAGATGATCGGCGAGGAGACCGTCGACGACGTGCCAGTCGGCCGGTGTCAGGCCGCACGCCCGCACGGCGATCCGGATGTGACCGGGTCCCGGCTCCGGCTGTGGGACATCGCGGAGCACGATCACGTCCGGGGACCCGAACCGGTCGAACTGAAGAGCCTTCATGACGATCTCCCGAGTGACAACAGCATCTGTTGTCATCGACGTTATCACCGTGACAACAGATGCTGTTGTCGTACCCTGGCGGGTATGCCGAGATGGGAATCCGACGCACAGGGCCGGCTCGAGCGCGCGGCGCTCGAGCTGTTCGAGACGCAGGGGTACGAGCGCACCTCGGTCGCGCAGATCGCGGGCGCAGCCGGCCTGAAGGAGCGCTCCTTCTACCGCTACTTCCCCGACAAGCGGGAAGTCCTCTTCGCCGGTGACGAACTCGAGGCCCACCTCGTCGCCCAGGTCGAGGCGACCGACCCGGGCCTCACGCCGATCGAGGCGCTGCTGACCGCGCTGGGAACCGCCGAGGAGATCTTCCGCCCGCGCGAGTTCCTGCTGCGCCGGGGAAGAGTGATCGCCGCCAACCCGGCACTGGCTGAGCGCGATCTGATCAAGCTCGCCGACATCGCCGACGCGCTGGCGCCAGCGCTTGAGCGCCGCGGCGTCGAGCCCGGCAAGGCACGCTTCATCATCGACGTGGTGCTGGCGATCCACCGGCGCGCCATGCCTCGCTGGCTGGCCGAGCCGGACACCACCCTCGCTCAGCTCATGGCCCAGGCCGCCGCCGAGCTGCGTGAGGAGGTCGCGCCGCCGGCTCCGACGACCCGCTGAGTCGGCCTACGACTCCCGAAGCCGTCCCCAACGGACACGACGGTGTCCCGTCCCGGGTCGGCCGGCATGGACTGACCGAAATCGCCCCTTTTGGGCTCGCCTCGGCGATACCCCGGCGTCGAGGTCGGCCTGGAGAAGCTGCCGGGCGGAGTCCGCGTAGCGGATGGCGGTCTTCTCGTCGATGCCGAAGACGAGCGCGAGGTGGAGTGGGTCGGCGCCGTGGGGGCTCAGGAGAGGCGAGCGGCGGCGGAGGGGGTGGGGTTCGGGACGTTCGTATATTTGTGGCGCCGGGGCGAAGGGCAACTCTGCGGCATCACCCGTGGGCGCCGTAAATATGCAGTCCCGAACCCCACCGCCGGAGTCGCCGCGTCACCGGGAAAGAACGTCAGCGGGGAGTGTCGAGCTGGCTGAAGCGGGTGGTCGCCAGGGTGAAGGCGGTGGGGCGGACGCCGAAGGGCTGGCGGAAGGCGGAGTTGAGCTGGGCGGAGAAGCAGATCGCGAAGGCGACGACGGCTCCGACGAAGCAGAGCGCGGCGAGGTGCCGCGGTGTGGCGGTGAGCCCGAGGAGCGCGGGGAAGGCGACGAGGAAGGCGCCGACGACGAGCATGGCGATCCAGGTCACCCGCGGCATCTGCCCCTTGACCTGGGCGGCGCGTTCGGTGCGGTCCTGGTAGACGGAGTTGAGCGCGGTCTGCGCGGCCGCCTTCGCCGTCTGCGGCCCGGCCGTGGTCGCGGGCGCGGCCCGCACCGCCGAGCGCACGGCGTCCAGGTCGCGCCAGGCGGCCGCACTGGTCCGCCCCCGGGCCAGTTCATGGAACTCCGCCCCCCGCACCTCCCCGGTGTACACCCGCAGCAACTCCCGCGCCCTGGCCCGGTCGGCCGGCGCCAGCCCCCCGACCGCCCAGTACGCGTCCGCCAGCGCCCGCGCCTCGTCGTACGTCCCCTCCCGCGCGTCGCTGAGCGCGGACCAGCTCCCGGCCACCTGGAACCCGGTGAGCAGGATGAACGAGCTGAGCAGCACCGCGCCGATCAGCGACTGCGCCTGCCCGCCGAACTCCCCGGCCGCCGCCCGCCGTCCCGTCCCGAGGAACCGCCCGAGCAGCAGCGCGAGACACCCGCCGCCGACCGTGGCCAGCAGCGAGACGACATAGATGGACATGGCCACTCCCTGGGTACGGGCACCGGACGGGCGGTCAACGCGAAGCACCTCAACGGCAATGCGGTCCCAACGGCAGTGCGGCCTCAGTGGCGGCGCGGCACCCCGCGCGGTACGGCCGCCGCCAGCACCGCCGGCAGCAGTACGGCCACCAGCGCCATCCCCCACCACCGGTCCCAACCCCCCTCCCGGCCGGGCACGGCGGCCTCCTGCCCCGCCTCGTAGACGTCCTCGCCCGACGCGTGGACGGCCCGGCCGCCCGCACCCGCCACCCCCACCGGCAGGCCGGCCGACGGCGCCGCGGTCGCAGCCGCACCGGACGTCGCGCCGCCGGACGCCGGTGGACTCCCCGGAACGCCGGCCGTGGAACCCGCCGCCGGACCGGCCGACGGCCCCGCCCCCGCACGCGTCGGCGCCCCGGACGAAGGAGCAGCCGAGGTCGGCGCGTTGGACGACGGCGTACCCGACCCGGGCGCCGTGGACGTCGGAAGGCCACCGGAGGGAGCAACTGACGTGGGAGCACCGGAGGTGGGAGCGCTGGACGTCGGCGGCCGGGACGTCGGCGCAGCCGATCCGTACGGCCCGATCCGCACCACCACCCCGGCCAGCACCACGACCACACACCCGCCGTCCCCCGACCCGCCGTCCCCCCGCGCCGGGGCGGCCTGCCCGACCCCGCCCGCCGCCAGTACGGCCATCCCCCCGGCCACCACCGCCACGGCACCCCGCACGCACCACCCGCCCCAACGGGTCCTCGGTCTCCCCATTTTCATAACTATTAAGCTAAATGGCCCAGATGGGCGACACCCCCGGAACGCCCCGCAATGACGCGAACCCCCTCACCCGCCGCGCCCCGCCCACCCGAACTGTTCGACCATGCCCCCGCCGCCGTTCCGAAAGCCGAACGTACGTCCGCTGAAAGGCCGGCGACCCGGGCCGCGCGGCGGCGAGTTCCGGCCACCGGCGAGGGTGGGGCGGCGGAGGGCGGCGCCAGCCCCTACAGCAGCCCCGACGCCCGCCACAGCGGCATCGACGGCCCCCTGAGCAGCCCGATCTCGTCGAAGAAGTCCATCAGCTTCTTCGCCGAGTGCCGCATCATCTCCCGCCGGTGCCCACTCTCCTTCACCGCCGCGACCGCCTCCGCGGGGTTCAGGCCGACGCTCGCGTAGACCTGGGGGCTGATCAGGGAGCGCGCGATGACCCGGGCGGCCTCGGCGGACATGGTCCGGGTGAGCATGATCTCCCACCGCGGCGCGGTCTCCATCTGCCGGCGCAGCTCCTCCCGCGCGTACCTGATGTGCCGGGCCTCCTCCACGACGTGAATCCGCGTCACCCCGCGGACGAAGGGCTGGACCCGCTCGTCGGGGAAGGTCAGCCGCTGCATCCAGTCGAGGATCTCCTCGGCGAGGAGGGTGCCGGTGAAGGAACCCGGCGTCGTGGAGAACGTCTTGAGGATGCGCCCCAGGGAGTGGTCGAGGCGGGTCGGCCCGTAGGTCGGGGTGCCGAACTTCGTGACCGCGCGGGCGAACATCTTGGAGTGGCGGCACTCGTCCGCTATCTCGGTGAGCGCGTACCGCACGTGCGCGCTGGTCGGGTCGAGCGAGTACGTGTGCCGCAGCAGCAGCTGCATGAGGATCGTCTCGAACCACACGCCCGACGCGCACAGCGACGCCGCCTCGTGGCGGGACAGTTCGCGCTGCTGCTCCTCCGGCATGCGCCGCCACAGCGGGGTGTCGTAGAGCGAGACGAGCTCCGGCGGCCAGAACCAGGCGCCCTCCTCGAAGGGGGCCTCCCAGTCCAGCTCCGTGTCGGGGTCGAACGAGTGCTTCGCCGAGGCGGTCAGCAGCCGCTCTGCCGTCTTCTCCCGGCTGATCAAGGTTGCGTCCATGGTGAACCGGCCTCCGCCGCACGAGGGTTACCTTGGGTACGGTTCTTATGAGACTCTGTGTCAACAAGCCCGTCAAGTCCCCGTGCGACAACGGTGACGACGCCCACAGCGCCCGTGCAGAACCCCCACAGCGCGCCCGCAGAACATCCGCAGCCGCCCGATCGGAGTGTGTCGATGTCGACGGAAGGTCTCTACCCGCAGCCCCCCACCGAGTGGACGTGGCAGGTCCCCGCCCACGGCGCCGCCCGCTTCTCGTGGGAGTACGACGACGGCCGCGACCGCCTGCTCGCCCTCTACCAGAAGGGCAAGGACAAGCAGTGGGACGCGGTGCGCCGCATCGACTGGGACCTGGAGGTCGACCCGTACGACCCGCTCGGCACCCCCGACGAGGCGATGACCCTGTACGGCACCCGCTACTGGGACGCGATGAGCGCGGGCGAACGCGGGCTGCTGCGCCAGCACTACACCTCCTGGCAGTTCAGCCAGTTCCTCCACGGCGAGCAGGGCGCGATGGTCTGCGCGGCCCGCATCGTGGAGTCGGTGCCCGACCTGGACGCGAAGTTCTACTCGGCCACCCAGACCATGGACGAGGCCCGGCACGCGGAGATCTACGGCCGGTTCCTGCACGAGAAGGTCGGGATGCTGTACCCGATCAACGACAACCTCCAGGCGCTGCTCGGCGACACCCTGCGCGACTCCCGCTGGGACATGCCCTACCTGGGCATGCAGGTGCTCATCGAGGGCCTGGCGCTGGCCGCGTTCGGCATGATCCGCGACACCACCGACAAGCCGCTGCCGAAGCAGATCCTCGCGTACGTGATGCAGGACGAGGCGCGGCACGTCGCGTTCGGGCGGATGGCGCTGCGCGACTACTACAAGCAGCTGTCGGACGCCGAACTGCGCGAGCGCGAGGAGTTCGTGATCGAGGGCTGCTACCTGATGCGGGACCGGCTGCGCGGCACCGAGGTGCTGGCGAACTTCGGCATCCCGCCGGCCGAGGCGGTCGCGCTGACCGAGGAGTCGGAGTTCCTGCACCTGTTCCGCAAGCTGCTCTTCAGCCGGATCGTGCCGTGCGTGAAGGACATCGGGCTGTGGGGGCCGCGGCTCCAGAAGGCGTACCTGGACCTGGGCGTGTTCGACCTGGGCGACTCCAACCTGGACCTGCTGATGACCCAGGACGAGGAGATCGCCGAACGCCTGGACGCCGAGCGGTTCGCGGCCGAGGAGGCCGCCCGCGTCGCCGAGGTGACCGAGGCGGTGGCCCGGGGCGCCGACGGTTCCTGACGTCGCCGGTCCCTCCCGTACCGTGGGCCCCGGGGGTCTCGCGCCCGGGGCACCGGTGCGCCGCCTCGCACGGCGGCGCCGTCCGGATTCTGTAACGGTGCCGGTACCGCTGACCAGGCGCGGAACCGCGGCTCGGGCGGTGGCATCTATCCGACCGAACGCGGACGGGGAGACCTGCCGCCGCAAGGAGCCGAGCGAGACGGAAAGCGGGCGGGGAAGCACATGACGGAACCGGGGCAGATACCGGAGCAGCCGTACGGGCCGGGCGAGTTCACCGGGCCGGGCGAGTTCGGGCCGGCGGAGTACGGGCCGGCCGACCACGGATCGGCCGGGTACGGGTCGGCCGGGTTCGGCGGACCGGGCTGGAACAGCAGCGGGCCGCAGCGGCCGCGCCGGTTCACCCCGCGGTTCGTCGCGATCGCCGTCGCCGTGGCCGTCGTCGTCCTCGCCGCGGTGGTCACCGCGGTCGTCTCGCCCGGCTCCGGCCACTCCGCCTCCGCCGCCTCCGGCCCGACCGGCACCAACCACTCCGCACAGCCCGGCAGCGGCGGCACCGGCGGCACCGGCGACGGGAAGTCCGGCGGCAAGGGCACGAACCAGCAGTACCCGGTCGTCCCCGACTCGATCGTGCACGCCGCCGAGGCGTCCGGCAAAGCCGTCAACATCACCATCGACGACGGCCCGGACCCGGTCTGGACCCCGAAGGTGCTGGCGGTGCTCAAGCAGCACGGCGTGCACGCCACCTTCTGCATGATCGGCCCGCAGGCCCGCGACAACCCGTCCCTGGTCCGCGAGGTCGTCGCCGCCGGCCACCGGCTGTGCGACCACACCGTCCACCACGACGAGGGAATGGACAAGAAGTCCGTCGCCTACCAGCAGTCCGAGATCCGGGACGCGCAGCAGATGATCGAGACCGCGTCCGGCGGCGCCCGGGTGTACTACTACCGCGCGCCCGGCGGCGCCTTCACCCCGGCCAGCCGCGCCTTCGCCGCCCAGCACGGCATGCGCCCGCTCGGCTGGAACGTCGACACCGAGGACTACCAGCGCAAGGGCGTGTCCACCATCGTCAACACCGTCAAGTACGAGATCGGCAACGGCCCGACCATCCTCTTCCACGACGGCGGCGGCGACCGCTCGCAGACCGTCGCCGCGCTCGACCAGACCCTGACCTGGCTCCAGCAGCAGGGCTACGCGTTCAGCTTCCCCCAGGTCGGTTGAGCCCGGCCGCGGGCTGCCGCAGCACCGCCGCCATCACCGCGCGGGCGATCGGCGCCGCGTTCCCGCCCCCGGAGATGTCCGCGCGCACCGCGTCGGCGTCCTCCACCACCACCGCGACCGCCACCGCCGCCCGGGTCCCGCCGGGCGGCTTGGCGTAGGACAGGAACCAGGCGTACGGCGTACCGGTGTTGGCCAGGCCGTGCTGCGCGGTGCCGGTCTTCCCCCCGACCACCGCGCCCGGGAGCGCCGCGCTGGTCCCGGTGCCCTCGGTGACCACCCCCTCCATCAGCTCCTGGAGCGCCGCGGCCGTCCGCGCGTCCACCGCCTGGTGCAGCAGGTGCGGCCGGGCCTGCGAGACGGTGCTCCCGGCGTGGTTGGTCACCCGGTCCACCAGGTACGGCGCCATCAGTCGCCCGCCGTTGCCGACCGCCGCGGCCACCATGGCCATCTGGAGCGGCGTCGCGGTGGTGTCGTACTGCCCGATCGAGGACAGGGCCACCTGGTCCGGGCTCATGACGGTGTCCACGTTGCTCTTCGCGACGCTCGGCGGGATGCGCAACCGGCTGTCGTTGAAGCCGAACAGCTCCGCCTGCGCCACCACGTCCGCCGCGCCCAGGTCGGCGCCGAGCTTGGCGAACACCGTGTTGCAGGAGTAGCGGAAGGCGTCGTAGACGCTGGCGTCGCGGCAGCCCGCGCCCTCGTTGGTCAGCGCCACGTCCGTGCCCGGCAGCCGGTACGGGTCCGGCGAGTTCGTCGGCGCCCGCAGATCGGTGACCTCGCCCGCGGCCAGCGCGGCGGCCGCCGTGACCACCTTGAACGTCGAACCCGGCGGGTACGTCTGGCGGATCGCCCGGTCCAGCATCGGCTGCTGCGGGTCGGCGTTCAGCCGCTTCCAGGCCGCCGTCACCGACGCGCCCGCACCCGACAGCAGCCCCGGGTCGTAGGACGGCGAGGAGACCAGCGCGAGGATGCGCCCGGTGGCCGGGTCGAGCGCGGCCACCGCGCCCCTGCGCCCGGCCAGCCCGTCGTACGCGGCCTGCTGCGCGGCCGGCTCGATCGTGGTGTGGACGTCGCCGCCGCGCTGCCGGGCCCGGGTGATCTCGCGCCACAGCGGCTGGTCGTCCAGCGCGCCCGACGTGCCGTCGAGCAGGCTGTCCTCGGTGCCCTCCAGCAGGGTGGCGCCGTAGGTCTGCGAGGAGAAGCCGGTCACCGGCGCGTACAGCGGGCCGTCGGCGTAGCTGCGGACGTACCGCAACGGGCCGCCGGCCGGCCGCGATCCGGTGACGGCGCGGCCGCCGGCGAGGATGTCGCCGCGCGGCTGGGCGTAGCGGGCGATGTCCGCGCGCCGGTTGGCGGGGTTCGCCGCGTAGCCGCCGGCTGCCACGAGCTGCACGCGGGTGGCGTTGGCGAGCAGGGCGAGCAGCAGCAGGAGGCAGAAGACGGCGGCGTGCCGTACGCAGCGGTTCACGCCGGGTTCCCGGGCAGTTGCGGGCGTCGGCGTTCCGGGGCCGGGCCGGGCGGGTTCGGGCCGTTCGGTCCTTGCGCGTTCGGTCCTTGCGGGTCCGGGCGGCGGGCCCGGTCGCTGATCCGCACCAGCAGCGCCACGACCAGCCAGTTCGCCACCACCGACGAGCCGCCCTGCGCCAGGAACGGCATCGCCATGCCGGTCAGCGGGATCAGGTCCGTCACCCCGCCGGTGACCACGAACACCTGGAGCGCCACGATCGACGCCAGCCCCGCCGCCAGCAGCCGCCCGAACGGGTCCCGGGTGGCCAGCGCCGCCGCGAAGCCCCGCGCCACCAGCAGCGCGTACAGCGCCAGCAGCGCGCACACCCCGGCGAGCCCCAACTCCTCGCCCACGGTGGCCAGCACGAAGTCCGACTTCGCGGCGAAGCCCACCAGGTAGGACGAGCCCCGGCCGAGCCCGGTGCCCAGCGCCCCGCCGTCGCCGAACGCGAAGAGCGACTGGGCGAGCTGGCCGGGCCCCTGCCCGGCGCCGATCGACGCGAACGGATGCAGCCAGTCCCGCACCCGCGCGTGCACATGCGGTTCGGTCGCGCCCACCGCCACCGCGCCGCCCGCCTGCAGCGCCAGCCCCGCCGCGGTCCACCCGACCCGCCCGGTCGCCACGTAGAGCATCACCACGAACAGGCCGAAGAACAGCAGCGACGTGCCGAGGTCGCGCTCCAGCACCAGCACGCCCACGCTCGCCAGCCACACCGCGATCACCGGCCCCAGCACCCGCCCGGTCGGCAACTGGAGCCGCCGCAGCCCCTTCAGCCGCCCCGCCAGCGGCAGCGGGCGGCCCGCGTACGCCAGCGCCGCGCGGTTCGCCGCCAGGTAGCCGGCGAAGAAGACCGCCAGCAGCACCTTCGCGAACTCGCCCGGCTGGATGGAGAACCCGGCCACCCTGATCCAGATCCGGGCCCCGTTCACCGCCGGGAAGGCGATCGGCGCGGCCAGCAGCACCAGCGCCGCGGTCACGCTCACATAGGTGTACCGCGCCAGCACCCGGTGGTCGCGCAGCACCAGCACCGCCACCGCGAACAGGCCCACCCCGCACGCGGACCACACCAGTTGGGCCGGCGCCGCCCGCGGGCCGAGCACCGGCTCCAGGTCCAGCCGGTGGACCAGCACCAGCCCCACACCGTTGAGCAGCACCGCGACCGGCAGCAGCAGCGGGTCGGCGTACCGGGCCCGGGCGCGCACCGCGAGGTGCGCCAGCAGCGCCAGCCCGCCGAGCCCGGCGCCGTACGACAGCGCGTCCTTCGGCGCCGCGCCGCTGCGGGCCAGTCCCACGTCCGCGTAGCCGCAGACCGAAATGGCCACCGCGGCCACCAGCAGGCACAGCTCCACACCGCGGCGGGCGGCCGGGCGGGGCCGCGCCGCGCCGGTCTGGGCGGCCGGGTGGGGCGGGGTGGGCGGGGGAGGAGCGGTCGCCGACGTTGCGCTCATGGGCGGTCACGCTAGCAACCGCCGACCGGTATGTCCGTTAAGTCGCCTTGCGTGCTGGTGTTCGCCACGGCCGGCTCTGTCGGTGCCCCGGCCTAGGGTGATCGGTATGACCGCCGTGCCCCACGCCCCGGACGACCTCGCCGACCTGCCGTACGCGCACCTGCTGCGCCCGCACACCGGCCCGTTGGAGGTCGAGGGCGACTACGACACCGTGCATCTGGACCGGCTCGACGTCCCGCCGGGCGGCCGCGCCGCCGGGTCCCGCTTCCTCGAATCGGCCGTCACCGACTGCTCCTTCGACGGCACCGACCTGCGCGGCGCCCGGATGAACGACCTGTGGGCGTCCGGCACCCGCTTCACCGGCGTCTCGCTCGCCGAGAGCACCTGGCTGGACTCGGCGCTCGTCGGCTGCTCGCTCGCCGGGGTCGAGGCGTTCGGCGCGGTGCTGCGCCGGGTGGTCTTCCGCCGCTGCAAGCTCGACTCGGTCAACCTGCGCGCCGCGCGGCTGGACGACGTGGTCTTCGAGGACTGCGTGCTGCGGGACGTCGACCTCGGCGGCGCCCGGCTGACGGGCGCGGCCTTCCCCGGCAGCCGGCTGGAGCAGGTCCGGCTGGGCCGGGCGGAGCTGAAGCGCACCGACCTGCGCGGCGCGGTCGCCATCGACCTCGCCGACGGGTACGACAGCCTGCGCGGCGCGGTGATCGGTTCGCACCAGCTGCTGGACCTCGCTCCCGCGCTGGCGCAGACCCTCGGCATCACGGTGCGGGACCGCTGAGGATTGCGCGAACGTGCCTGCCCCGCACGCCACATGGCTCGCGTTCCGACGCCCCAGGTCACAGGGCTGACCGCGGTTCTGCTGCGCGAACGCGCCATTGCGGATTCCGGCCGGTCGGTGGGCATTGTCCGGATCACCCGGTTCCTGGTTCTCTCTTCTTACCGCCCCCGGCGAGGAAGGAACGACTCAGTGCAGGAGACCGAGTTCCGGAGCGCACACCATCTGTGTGTCGAGACGGACCCGGCCCTGTGTGAGCCTTGCCAGGAGCGGCTGGATCGGCAACTCGCCTTGCTTCCCCGGGTATACGGCGAGTTGGAGGCACCCCTCGTAGCGGCGCCGGACTCCGGCGATCGTGAGACCGGCACTGCCCGGCCCGGCATCCCCCTGAACGGGCCGGCTGTCGAGGCGCGCGCCGCTGTACGAGGCACTCTTGCCTCCTGGGCCGATCTGATGGTCGAGGGCCGCACCGTCCGTCTCCCCCTGCGGACGGTGCCGGCCCTCGCGGCCTTCCTCCGGAGGCATCTCGGCTGGCTGGCCGTACATCCGGCCGCCGAGGACGCCGCCGCGGACATCGACGCGGTGCTCCGGCAGGCGCTGCGGGCCCTGCGACCCCCCACCTTCTCCGCGACCCCCACCTCCACCGGCCGCGCGGCCTGACCCCCCACTACCTCTCACCCCACCCACCCACCCCGAACTTCCTGCGAAGCCGTTCCCCCCACACACAACGGCCCCCCACACGCAGGAAGCGCTGTACGGCCCGTGAATCATCTCGGGCCGTACAGCGCGAATCGCACGCTGCCGGTGCTTACGCCGGCGGGTACCAGATGAGCGGAGACGCGAGGTTGCCAGTGGTGTCACTCGACGCGATGGCCGCGGAGTGTGCTGCTGCGGAGTGCGACGGGCTGACTGCCGACGGACCGGCGGCGGATGCGTCGGCCGCGACGGCGACAGTCGTGCCGCCGATCGATCCGAGTGCAAGCGCCAACGCGGCGACGGCGGGCACGTGAGCCCTGAGCCATTTACGCGACATTGGGTTCCTTAACGGTCAAGGCCGGGGGGGAGCCTGGGATGGTGCGTTATGCGTAAATATGCATAACGCCTACCAGCATGCCAAGCGGCCAACTGGAATGCCACGTTCCGTGGGTGCGAAAGTACGCCATGGCGTGGACGCGCACGTCAGATCAGGTCATTGGTCGCAGCAAGCACCCCGGCCTGGAATCGGCTCTCCGCATCAAGATAGCGCATCACCTCTGACACCAGGCGACTCACGGTGCGCAATGACACCCCTAGTTTTCGGGCAATGCGTTCGTCGGTCAGGCCGTTTGCGAGTAGGCGCAGGGTGGTGCGGTGCTGCTCGGTGAGTTCGCTGTTGTCGTCCTGGCCGGTCTGGCCTCTGCTGCTGTACGGCACGGCGCGCAGCCAGCAGTCCTCGTACATGGCCAGGTAGCAGCGGACCAGGACCGGGCCGCGGATCACTACCGCCGGGCCGTCCGGGTCCGACGGCTCCGCTCGGGTGAGCGCCGTGTGTTCGTCGGCCACCAGGAGATCGAACGGCACCTGGGGAATGAGCCGGACTTCCGCGCCGAGCGCCGCGAGGTCGGTGAGGTATTTCCGTTGCCGTGGACCGGAGTTCACGCTCTGGCCGTAAATGGCGCGCACACGGATGTTCTTCTCGATGAACGCGCGGTCGGAATCGAGCGAGCTCTCCAGGAATTCCGGCGGCGGCAATGGGCCAGGGTGCATGGAGGACACGACTTCCGATACCGTGGCGCCGAAATCGCGTACGAATTCCCGGCGGCGGGCCGGCCCGCTGAGCACCTCCACCTCGACGTCGGCGGGTTCCCTGGTCACCATGGGGCGGTAGCGCTCCATCAGGGTCTCGGCCGCCTTGACCACGGAGGTCAGCTCGTCACGCTGCGCGACGAGAGTGTCCCGCTGCTTGGCCAGCAGGCTCATGATCGCGGTGTCGGGTTCGACCGAGTCCATCTTGCCCGGGCGCCAGCTCGGACGTACCAGGCCCAGCTCGTCCAGTTCCTGCCAGCCGGCCGCGGCCTCCTCCAGGGTGAGGCCCAGGCTCTCGTTGACCTTCTCGCGCTCGCTGGAGCCGCTGGCCAACAGCGCCCGGTATATCGCGAGTCCGATCGCGGCCGCATCCGCGTCCCCACGTCGTGCCGTACCGGCCACGTCTGCTCCCCCTCACTCCACGCGCTGTGCTGCTCCGGCAGGCCCGAGCCGTCACCGAGTCCGCGCCCGTAGCGACTTTAGCAATGGATGCGGCGGGTGCCAGGGGCGCTGCTTCGCCGTCCTTTGCCGCGGCCTCGGAAGGTGCCGGACATAATCGATCACGTGTCCGCCGAATGTCACCATTCCGGCGTGCCGGAGAAGGGGTTTCCGATGGCAGAACGGGCAGGAATCGGCGGGGAGCGGGCGGGCGGGGGCCCGGTGCCCGTGGTGCTGGTGGGCGCCGGGAAGGTGGCGCACGCCGCCCACCTGCGGGAACTGCGCGACCTCCCGGACGAGCTGCACCTCGCCGCCGTGGTCGAGCCGGACCCCGCCCACATCGCCGCCCTGCACCGGGTGGGCCTCGGCGTGGTCGACCGGTACGCATCGGTCACCGCGGCCGCCCGGGCGGGCGCCCGGGCCGCGCTGGTCTGCACCCCGTGGTGGACGCACCGCGACGTCGTCCTGGAGTGCCTGGCCGCCGGCCTGCCGGTGCTCTGTGAGAAACCCGTCACCCTCGACCCCGCGGAGATCGAGGAGCTGGCCGCGGCCGAGCGCCGCACCGGCCTGCCGGTCACCGCCGGGTACATGAAGCGGCACGACCCGGTGGTGCGGCTCTTCCTCGACCACTGCCGGGCCCGGCTCGACCGGGCCCGCCGCCTGACCGTGGACATCCACGACCCGAACGCGCCGCACCAGGTCGCACACCTGCTGCCGTACGACCCGCCGCCCTTCGGCCCGCAGCCGCCGCCGGCCCGGGAGGCGCTGGCCCGCGCGCTCGGGCCGGCCGCCTCTCAGGCGCAGCGGGAGGCGTACGCCCGCGGGCTCGGCGGTTCGCTGATCCACCAGGTCAACCTGGTGCACGCGGTGCTGGCCGGCAGCGGCCGGGAGCTGGCCGGGCGGCTGCTGCACGCCGACGGGTGGGCCCAGGGCGCCGGGGTGAGCTGCCGGTGGCGGCCCGACGACGGGCTGCTGGTGGACATGACCCACCAGCGGCTGCCCGCGCACCGCCGCTACCGGGAGGTGCTGGAGTTCACCGCGTCGGACGGTGTGGCCACTCTCACGCTGCCCTCGCCGTACGCGCGGGACGAGGCAGCCACGCTGACCGTGCAGAGGTGGGACCCGGCGGGCGGGCCGGCCGAGCGGCGCGTGTACACCGCCGAGCCGGGGCAGACCGGGTTCCGGCGCCAGCTGCTGGCCTGGGCGCGGCAACTGCGAGGGGAGCCAGGGCCGCGGGGCGCGGCGGGGGAGGCGCTGCCGGGGCTGGCGGATGTGCGCACGGACACGCGCGCGGTGCGCGAGGCGGCCCTGCGATTGGCGTGACCTCCGGCGGACGGGGGTAGCCGGTCAGCAGAGGGGGTCCCCGTTCTTCGGAGGTGACCGCAGATGCTGATCCTGCTGGGACTGCTGCTCCTCGCCTGTACGGCCGCGTTCGTCGGGCTCGCCATCGCCGACAACCTCGGCGGCGGCCCGCACTACGACGTGACCGTGCTCGGCCACCACATCGCGACCATGAACGGCCTCGCGCTCTTCTGCGCCGGGCTCGCCCTCGCCCTGATCTTCGGGCTCGGCTGCCTGATGGCGATGGGCGGGGGCGCGCTGCACCGGCGCAGGTCGCGCCGGTACCGGGCGCTGCGGCACGACGCGGCCGCCGCCGACCGCGAGCGGGACGCGCTGGTCGCGCGGCGGGAGAACGAGGAGGCGGCCGCGGCCGGGGCGGGCGCGCAGCGGGTGAGTCCCGCGCACACCGGGTCCCGCCGCCACGGCCGGCACCTGTTCGGCCACTGACCGCCACTGGTCGCCACTGACCGTACGCGCCGGACGGACCGCACCGGCCGTACGGCACCTCCCGCACGAAAAAACGGCGGCTCCGGGGTCACCCGGAGCCGCCGAACGAGTGCAGTGACGGCCCCGGGGGGGGATGGGGGCCGCCACGCAGGTCCTACGTTACGCGCCTTCGGCGGATGGTGTGGCGAAGCACGCGGTTTTCGGCGTGGCGATTTCACGTCGGGCACCGGAACGGACGGCAGCCGGGCCGGCAACCACGGGGGGAGCCGCCGGCCCGGCCGGTCTTTCGGGCCGCGGCCCTGGTCGGGTGCCGGCCGCGCGTGTCGATCGACGTTCGGCACAATCCTGGACTTCACCGCCCGCCCCCGTCAACAGGAGTGAATCGGACAGTCGTTGCGTTTCATTCTGGCTAAAAATCTCCGCCGCGCCGCCCCGGGGGACGCCCGGGAATGCCCGGCCGGACGCCCGGGGGGATGCCCAGCAGCGTCACGCCGCGGTGGTGGCCGCGTGGTGGGCGAAGCGCAGGGCCACCTTCTGCCAGACGGCCGCCGCGGCGGCGTCGGCGGCCAGGGCGTCGCGGTGCAGGGTGTCGCGGTCGGCGCCGAGGCGGGCCAGGCGGTCGGGGTCCCAGTGGGCGATGCGGTCGGCGGCCGCCTCGGGGTGGAACTGGACGCCCCACGCGCTGCCGCCGAGCCGGAACGCCTGGTAGGGGCAGCCCTCGGTGGAGGCGAGCCAGGTGGCGCCCGGGGGCAGGGCGGTGATGGCGTCCACGTGGTTCTCGATGGCGTGCGGGCGGCTCGGCAACCCCGTGAACAGCGGGTCGTCCGCCGCTTCCTGACGTAGCGTCAGTTCCACGTCGCCGACCTCGGGCCGGCCGTGCTCGCCGCGCACCGCGCCCCCGCCCACCTGGGCGAGCAACTGGCCGCCCAGGCAGATCCCGAACACCGGAAGGCCGAACTCCAGGGCCTCGCCGGCCAGTTCACGGGTGCGCGCGAGCCAGGGCGCGCGAGCGTCGTCGTCCGGGAGGTAGCCGCCGCCGAGGACCACCAGCGCCTGGTAGCGCGGCCGCAGCCGCTCCGGCAGCGGGTCGCCCGCGTAGCCGTGCACGACCTCCAGCGTCAGCCCGCCCTCGTACAGCCACCGCTCCCACCGCCCCGGCCCGCCGGTCGGGGTGTTCTGCACCACCAGTGCCGTCACCGTCATGCCGTGACCTGCCCTTCCACTGCCGTTCGCCGTCCGTTCCCCCCATCCAAGCCCATCCTCACCGCGCCTTCGCAGCCGGGCCGGGCGGGAAGTCGACGCGTACGGTGAGGCCGCCGCCGGGGTGCGGGGTGAGGGTGAGGGCCGCGCCGTGGGCGGTGGTGGCGGCGCGGACGATGGCCAGGCCCAGCCCGTGGCCGTGCCGGTGCGCGCCGGTGCGCGCGGTGCCCAGCCGCTGGAAGGGCTCGAAGAGGCGGTCGACCTCCTCCGGCGGCACGACCGTCCCGGAGTTGGCGACTTCGACGTGGCCCCCGCCGCCGGGGGAGCCGCCGGTGCGGACGCGGACGTGGCCGCCGGGGTGGTTGTGGCGCAGCGCGTTGCCCACGAGGTTGTCCAGCAGGAGGTCGGCCAGGCCCCGGTCGCCGCGTACCGGCGCCGGGCCGAGGCCGGCCGCCACCTCGACGTCCAGGCCGGCGGCCTCCTCGCCGTGGCGGGCCAGCACCTCCGCCGCGACCTCCGCGAGGTCGACGTCCTCCCACTGCCGCACCCCGCGCTCCCCGGTGGCGAGCGCGAACAGCGCCTCCATCAGCCGGGCCTGCCGCGCCCCGAGCAGCAGCGCCTGCTCGCACGCCTCCCGCAGCGCCGCCGCGTCGGCGCCGGGATCGGCCAACACGACCTGGAGCAGGGTGCGTTCGGCCGCCAGTGGTGTGCGCAGCTCGTGCGAGGCGTTCGCCACGAAGTGCCGCTGGGCCTGGAAGGACGCCTCCAGCCGGGCGAACAGGTCGTCCAGGGTCTGCCCGAGCTGTGTGAACTCGTCGCCCGAGCTGCGGATCGCCAGCCGCCGCCCGAGGCCGGCCGCGGACATCTCCCCGGCGGCCGCGGTGATCGTCCGCAGCGGCCGGAGCAGCCGCCCGGACAGCAGCCAGCCCAGCGCCACCGACAGGGCCACCAGTGCCACCAGCGCGACCGCGGACCCGGTGACGTACTGCCGCATGTCGCGGCCGTGCTGGGTCTCCGCCAGCGAGGGGCCGTACCCGGGCGGGTGCGGGGCCGCTGCCGCGGTGCCGGGCGCGCGGATGGTCGAGGTCGACCCCACGAACAGGTTGGGGATGGCGAGCAGGACCGTACCGGAGAGCAGGAAGAGGCCGCCGTAGAGCACGGCGAGCCGCATCCGCACCGTACGGGGCCACGGCAGCGGCCGGACCGCCCGCACCGCCGTCACGACTCCTCGATCCGGTAGCCGCCCTCGCGGACGGTCTCGATCAGCGGCGGCTCGCCCAACTTCAGCCGCAGCCGCCGCACGGTGGTCTTCACGGTGGTCGTGAACGGGTCGGCGGCCTCGTCCCACACCCGGTCCAGCAGCTCTTCCGCGGAGACGGCCGCGCCGCGCGCCCCGAGCAGGCACTCCAGCAGCGCGAACTCCTTCGGGCTCAGGTCGAGTCGGCGCCCGGCGCGGAAGGCGGTCCGCCGGGCGGGGTCCAACCGCACTCCGCCGGCGGTGAGCACCGGCGGCAGCGCCGGCGTCGAACGGCGGCCCAACGCCCGGACCCGCGCGACCAGTTCGGCGAAGTCGAACGGCTTGGGCAGGTAGTCGTCGGCGCCCAGCGCGAGGCCGTCCACCCGGTCGCTGACCGCCGCCGCCGCGGTCAGCATCAGCACTCGGCTGTGGGCGGGGCCCGCCGCCAGGCCGCGGCAGATCTCGTCGCCGTGCACCCCCGGCAGGTCCCGGTCGAGGACCACCACGTCGTACCGGGTCACGGCCAGCCGCTCCAGTGCCTGCGGGCCGTCCAGCGCCACGTCCACCGCCATGCCCTCGCGGCGCAGCCCGGTCGCCACCGCCGTCGCCAGCACCTCGAAGTCCTCGACCACCAGCACTCTCATGTGTCCACGATGCCAGCCGCCCGGTGTCAGGGAGGTGTCGGCGGGGCTGGGGGTGGCGGCGGGGTGACGGTGGGGAGTTGGGGTGGCGGCGGGGCGGTGTCAGGGAGGTGTCGGTCGGCGGCACCGGGGCGGCACCGGGGGCGCCGTAGAACCGGTGCCGATGCCGTACGGGCACGCCGCCGGAGGGCGGGGGCGGGCGTGCGGCCGGGAAAGGAGCCGTGGCGATGGGCGAGGCGGGGGTGGCGGTGCGGGGCCTGCGCAAGCGGTACGGGCCGACTGTGGCGCTGGACGGGATGGACTTCACCGTGGTGCCGGGCCGGGTCACCGGCTTCGTGGGGCCGAACGGCGCCGGGAAGTCGACCACGATGCGGGTGGTGCTGGGCCTGGCCGCCGCGGACGAGGGCACCGCGCTGATCGGCGGGCGGCCCTACCGCGCACTGCGGCGGCCGATGACGCGGGTCGGCGCGCTGCTGGACGCCGCCGCTCTCCAGCCGGGCCGCCTCGCGCGCAACCACCTGCTGTGGCTGGCTCGTTCGCAGGGCATCGGCGCGCGCCGGGTGGACGAGGTGCTCGGGCAGGTCGGGCTGGCCGCGGTCGCGGGGCGCCGCGCGGGCGGCTTCTCGCTCGGGATGCGGCAGCGGCTGGGCATTGCCTCGGCACTGCTCGGCGACCCGGGGGTGCTGATGATGGACGAGCCGTTCAACGGCATGGACCCCGAGGGCATCGTCTGGCTGCGCGGACTGCTGCGCGGTCTCGCCGCCGAGGGGCGGGCGGTGCTGATCTCCACCCACCTGATGGGTGAACTCCAGGGCGCGGCCGACCACTTGGTGGTGGCCGGCCGCGGCCGGGTCGTCGCGGACGCGGCCGTGGCCGAACTGCTGGCCGCCGCGTCGGACGGCGGGCACGTCACGCTGCGGACCCCGCGGCCGGACCTGGCCGCAGGCGTCCTCACCGCGGCGGGCGGCACCGCGACCCCGGGCGGCGCCGGCGTTCTGCGCGTGGCCGGCCTGGCCGCGCGGGAAGTCGTCGCGCGCCTCACCGACGCGGGCGTGGCGTTCACCGAAGTGACCGCGCACCGGGCCACGTTGGAGGACGTGTACCTGCGACTGACCAGGGCGGAAGCGGAGTTCACGGGGGAGCGGTCATGAGCGGCCTGTGGTCGGCGGTGCGCGCCGAGTGGACGAAGCTGCGCACCGTACGCGGCTGGGTCGTCGCCCTGGTGGCGGCGGTCGCGGTGACCGTGGGCATCGGGTACGCCTCGGCGACCGGGACCCGCTCCGGCGGCTGCCCCGGGATGCGGGTGTGCGGGCCGCCGAAGGGCCCGGGCGGGGTGGCCGTGGTGGACACGTTCACCTTCGTGCACCGGCCGCTGGGCCCGCACGGCACCCTCACCGCGCGGATCACCTCGCTGACCGGACGGCTCGCCGCGCCGGACGACGGCGCGCCCGACCTGGAGGCGTGGGCCAAGGCGGGCCTGATCGTGCGGGACGGCACCGCGCAGGGCCGTACGTACGCGGCCGTCATGGCCACCGGCGGCCACGGGGTGCGGGTGCAGAGCGACTTCACGCACGACACGGCGGGTCCGCAGGTGCCCACTCCGTCGGCCGCCGCGCCGCGCTGGCTGCGGCTGACCCGCGCGGGCGCGACCGTCACCGCCTTCACCTCGTCCGACGGCGCGCACTGGACGAGGGTCGCCGCCGCGACGCTGCCCGGCCTGCCCGCGACCGCTCAGGTCGGGCTCTTCGCCACCGCCCCGGAGCGCGTGGCGGTGGACCGGCACGCCGTCGGCTCGGCGGCGACGAGCGAACCGACCCGTGCCACAGCGGAGTTCGACCGGGTGACGCTGAGCGGTGCCGAGCCGGCGGGCGTACCGGACACGGGTGGCTGGCGTACCACCGTCGTCGGCGCCGACCCGGTCGCCGCCGCCGGCTCCGGGGCCGCCCGGCGCGCGCTGCCCGGCGGTGCGGCGTTCACCGTCCGCGGCTCCGGCGACATCGCGCCCGCCGTCGGGGGAGAGGCGTTCGGGGCCCGGAGCGTGGAACGCGGGCTGGCCGGCACGTTCGCGGGGCTGCTCGTCCTGGTGGTGCTCGGCACCTCCTTCGCCACCGCGGAATACCGGCGCGGCCTGATCCGCACCACCCTCGCGGCCCAGCCGCACCGCGGCACCGTCCTCGCGGCCAAGGCGGTGGTGGTCGGCGCGGCCGCCTTCGCCGCCGGGCTCGCCGCCGCCGCGCTGTCGCTCGCGCTCACCACCCGCCGCCTGCACGCCGAAGGGGTCTTCGTCCTCCCGGCGAGCACCGCTACGCAGGCGCGGGTGGTGGTCGGCACCGCGCTGCTCCTCGCGCTGTCCGCGGTGCTCGCGCTGGCCGTGGGCGTGGTGCTGCGCCGGGCGGCCGGTGCGGTCGCCGCGGTCGTCGCCGGGGTGGTGCTGCCCTACCTCCTGGTGCTGACCGCGCTGCCGGACGCCGCCGCCCGGTGGGTGCTGCGGCTCACCCCGGCGGCCGCGTTCGCCGTGCAGCAGACGTTGGTCCGCTACCGGCAGGTCGCGGGCCTCTACACGGCGTCGGAGGGCTACTACCCGCTGGCGCCGTGGGCGGGGCTGGCGGTCCTCCTCGGCTGGACCGCGGCCGTGCTCACCGCCGCGTACGCGCTGCTGCGCCGGAGGGACGGGTGAACGCCGTGGACGGGCGCCTCCGGTGCGGGGCGCTGCGGGACGCGGTCCGCGCGGAGTGGACCAAGGCACGCACGTCCCCCGCCACGTGGCCGCTGCTCGGCGTGCTCGTGGTGCTGACCGTCGCGGTCGGTGCGCTGGCCGCCGGGTCGGTGGACGGCCGTCCCGGGACGGCCGCGGCCAAAACCGCGCTGACCGGGGTGCACCTCGGGCTGGCGGTGGCCGCGGTGCTCGGGGCGGGGGCGCTGGCGGGCGAGCACGCCACCGGGATGCTGGGCAGCACCTTCGCCGCGGTGCCGGGCCGGGGCACCGTACTGGCCGCGAAGGCGGTGGTGCTGGTGGGCCTGGTGCTGCCCGCGGCCCTGCTGGCGGTCGGCGGTTCGCTGCTGGCCGGACGGCTGCTGCTGCCCGCCGCCGCCCGGCCCGGACTGTCCCTGGCCGACGGTCCGGTGCTGCGTGCGGCGGCCGGTTCGGCGGTGTGCGTGGTGCTGGTCGCGCTGCTCGCGCTCGGTACGGCCGCGGTCGTACGGGACCCGGGCGCGTCGGTCGGCTGCGTCCTCGCGCTGCTGTACCTCTTCCCGGTGGCGGCGGCGCTGGTGGACGACCCGGTGTGGCAGCGGCGGTTGGTGCGGGTCGGGCCGGCCAGTGCGGGGCTGGGGGTGCGGACCACCGTGCCGGACGCGGTGCGGGCGCTGCCGATCGGGCCGTGGGCCGGGCTCGCGGTGGCGGCGGGATGGGCGGCGGGCGCGCTGCTCGCCGGGGTGTGGGCGCTGCGCGCCCGGGACGTGTGACGTAGGGTCCGCGGTACGTACCGGGGCATAAGACCGGCCGTCCTGGCCGGATTCAAACTGTTGTCATACTGCCGGTCTAGACTCTGCCCGCGACGGCTGTGCGCGCGTGCCCGGGAGCAGGCCGCAGCGATGCCAATCCCGGAGGGGACACGGACTTTTGATACAGATCGAGTCGATAACCAAGCGGTATCCCGACGGCACCACCGCGGTCGACAACCTGTCGTTGGAGATACCGGACAACGCCATCACCGTGCTGGTCGGCCCCTCGGGCTGCGGCAAGACCACCACCATGCGGATGATCAACCGCATGGTGGAGCCGAGTTCGGGGCGCATCCTGATCGACGGCGCCGACATCCACCAGCAGCCGGTCAACGCGCTGCGCCGGTCGATGGGCTACGTCATCCAGAACGCGGGCCTCTTCCAGCACCGTACGATCCTGGACAACATCGCCACCGTCCCGCGCATGCTCGGCTGGGACAAGAACCGGGCCCGCAGCCGCGCGTCGGAGCTGATGGAGCGGGTCGGCCTGGACTCCTCGCTCGCCAAGCGCTATCCCTACCAGCTCTCCGGCGGCCAGCAGCAGCGCGTCGGGGTGGCCCGGGCGCTCGCCGCGGACCCGCCGGTGCTGCTGATGGACGAGCCGTTCTCCGCCGTCGACCCGATCGTCCGCAAGGTACTTCAAGCCGAACTCCTGCGTATCCAGGAGGAGTTGGGCAAGACCATCGTCTTCGTCACGCATGACATCGACGAGGCGATCCGGCTCGGCGACATGATCGCGGTGCTGCGGACCGGCGGCCGGCTGGCGCAGTTCGCGCCGCCGGACGAGCTGCTGTCCCGCCCGGCCGACGACTTCGTCGAGGACTTCCTCGGCACCGACCGCGGGGTGCGGCGGCTGTCGTTCTTCACCTCCGCGGGCCTGGAGCTCACCACCGCGCCCGTGGTCTCGGTCGACACCACGCCCGCGCAGATCGCGGAGCGGGCCGCCGCCGAGGTGCCCTACCTGCTGGTCACCGGCGCCGACGGCAAGCCGCTGGGCTGGGCCGAGCCGAAGTACCTCGCGGGCGGCGGGAAGAGCCTGTCGGCCGACCAACTCATCAGCTACGGGCGGCCGTTCGAGTTCGGCCGCGAGTCGCTGCGGGACGCGCTGGACTGCGCGGTGCTCTCGCCCACCGGCTGGGCGGTCGCCGTGGACGGCGACGGGCGCGTGGTCGGCGTCACCTCGCAGGCGACGATCGGCGCGGCGATCCGCAGTGCGCACGCCGAGCGCGGCGGGAACCACGGCAAGCGCGGCAAGCAGAACAAGAGCGGGCAGGACGCCGGCCCGGTGCAGGTCGCCCGATGAGCAGCGGCGGCAACGGGTTCTTCGACCTCCCCAGCGACCTCCAGCACTCCTACGCCGGGCTGATCGGCATCCACCTGGAGGAGTCGCTGATCCCGGTCGCGATCGGACTGGCGGTGTCGCTGCCGCTGGCCCAGGCGTGCGTGCGGTTCCGCTGGCTCTACCCGCCGGTGCTGTGGGTCACCACGATCCTGTACGCCATCCCGTCGATCGCGTTCTTCGTCTTCCTGATCGACTACACCGGCGACAGCGCGACCACGGTGATCATCCCGCTGACCGTCTACAGTCTGGTGATCCTGCTGCCGTCGATCGTCGACGGCGTCAGATCGGTGCCCCCGGAAACGCTCGCCGCCGCCGAGGCGATGGGCTTCAACTCCTTCCAGCGCTACTTCCAGGTGCAGCTGCCCATGGCGGTGCCCGCGATCTTCGCCGGGCTGCGGGTGGCGACGGTCTCCAGCATCAGCCTGGTCAGCGTCGGCACGATCATCGGCAACCAGGGCGGGCTCGGCAACCTGCTCGGGGACGCGCTCGCCTACCACCGCTCCAACCTCGCGGTCACGTCCGTGGTGTCGATCGCGGTGCTCGGCGTCGTCATGGACCTGCTGCTGATCGGCCTGCGCACGCTGCTCACGCCGTGGATGCCGCGCGGGCGCAAGGCGGCGAAGCGGGCGAGCCTGGCGGCGGCCGTCGAGTCCGACGGTCCGGCCCGGTCCGAGCACCCGGCCCAGCTGGAAGGCGCGGCCAAGTGAACATCTTCCACTTCATGAACGTCTTCTTCAGCGACGGCGCCCACTGGCACGGGTACGCGGGCGTCCCGCACCGCCTGGAGGAGCACCTCGGCTACACCTTCGAGGCGCTGGCCATCGCGGCCGTCATCGCGCTGCCGATCGGCCTCATCACCGGCCACACCGGGCGCGGCGGCAACGCCCTCGCGCTGGTGGCCACCGCGGGCCGCGCACTGCCCAGTTACGGCCTGCTGGTGCTGATGTTCTTCTGGCTGGGCATCGGCCTGGTCCCGGTGATGATCCCGCTGGTCGCACTCGCGGTCCCGCCGATCCTGGTCACCTCCTACGAGGCGATCCGCACCGTGGACCCGGCGCCGGTGGACGCCGCCCGCGGCATGGGCATGGGCCCCGCGGCGGTCCTCTTCCAGGTCGAACTGCCCGCGGCGCTCCCGCTGATCATCAGCGGGTTCCGCTCCGCGGCCATCCAGGTCGTCTCGACCGCGGCCATCGCCGCGACCGTCAGCCTCGGCGGTCTCGGCCGCTACATCGTGGACGGGCTCTACCAGCGCAACTACGCCACCGTGGTCGGCGGCGCCACGCTGATCGCGCTGCTCGCCCTGGCCATGGTCGGGTTGATCTGGCTGGTCGAGCGGGCCGTGGTCTCCCCCGGGGTGCGGCGCAGCAACTGACCTTCCCCCTCCCGCAGTTCCCGGGCCGGCTCGCCATCCTGTGCGAGCCGGCCCGTGCGTTGGGACGCGTGGGACACGCGAGGTCCGTTACGGTGCGGAGTTGGGTGGGGCAACGGGGGACCGGTACGGAGGGAAACAGCGGTGCGCGTCATAGCGGACAGATACGAACTCGTGGCGTTCGTGGGCCGGGGCGGGATGGGGGAGGTGTGGGAGGGCCGGGACCGGGTGATCGGCCGCCGGGTCGCGGTCAAGCTGCTGCCGGACCACCAACACGGCCTCGCCGCCGACCTGTTCTTCCGTGAGGCGCGCACGGCGGGCGGACTCAGCCACCGCGGTGTCGTCACCGTGCACGACATGGGCCGCGACCCGGCAGACGGCACGCTCTACCTCGTCATGGAGTACGTCACCGGGCGCGACCTCGCGGTCGTCCTGCACGAGGACGGTCCGCCGCCGCCCGCGGTGAGCGTCGAGTGGGCCGCGCAGACCGCTGCCGCGCTGGGCGCCGCCCATGGGGCGGGCGTGGTGCACCGGGACCTCAAGCCGGCGAACCTGATGCTGACCGACGGCGGCGAGGTGAAGGTCCTCGACTTCGGCATCGCCCGCTTCATGGCCGCCACGGACAAGTCCAGCCAGGTCATGGGCACGCTGGCGTACATGGCGCCGGAACGGTTCGCCGAGCAGTCCGGGGACGCGCGCAGCGACCTGTACGCGTTCGGCTGCGTGCTGCACGAACTGCTCACCGGGAAGCCGCCGTTCCCGATGGGCGACCCGGTGTCGCTGATGACCGCGCATCTCACCAGGCCGCCGCAGGCGCCGAGTTCGCTGCGCACCGGGGTGCCCACGGCGCTCGACGCGCTGGTGCTGCGGCTGCTGGCGAAGGACCCGGCCGACCGTCCGCAGTCGGCGGCCGCCGTTCATGACGAGCTGCGGGCGCTGGACCTGGCGGCGGTGCCGACGCCCACCGCGCCCGATGTGCCCACGGCCCCCGCCGCTCCCGCCGCGCCCCCGTCCCCGTACGCACCGGGCGGTTCGGTCCAGCCGCGTGCGCCGCACCACCTGCCGACCCAGACCCGCGGCCCGTCGGCACCGCCCGCCGCCCCGGGGCCCGGCGGGGCTTCGGCACCCGAGGCGCCCGGGACGCTCGGGCGGCGCCGCGCCCTGAAGTTCGGTCTGGGCGCGGCCGTCCTGGCGGCCGGCGGCATCGGGGCCGCCCTGATCCCTGACGGCACCTCGTCCACGCCCAAGCAGAAGGTGAAGCCGTGGGCCTACTACGAGGAATCGATCCACAGCGATGATCCGCCCCGGTTCACCGTGGCCGACGGCACCCTGTACGTCTCCACCGAGGAGACCATCGTCGCCCTGGACGCCCGCACCGGACACACGCGCTGGAAGGGTCCTGCCGACTTCTCCCGGGAGTACCGGTTCCGCGACCCCCTGGCGGCCGGTGGCGGGGTGGTGTGCGCGGGCGGGCAGATCGGCAGCACGTACGGCCTGGGCGCGCTGGACGCGACGGGCAAGAAGAAGTGGTTCTGCACCTTCGGCGACTCCGAGCACGCGCCGGTCGTGGCCGGCGGGACCGTCTACTTCACGGCGGACGGCCACGCGTAAGCCGTGCACGCGGCCACCGGCCGGAAGGTGTGGGACCACCCGCTGGGGGACAAGGACTCCGGCGGGTTGGCGGTGGCCGACGGCACGGTGTACGTCAACGGTGACAAGGCCCTGCACGCGCTCGACGCGGCCGGCGGCACCAAGAAGTGGGACTTCCCGCTCAGCCTCGGAACGCGCTCCGACGCGCCGCCTGTCGTGTCCGGCGGAGTCGTGTACGTCCTCGACGACTCCACGGACCTCTATGCGCTCCATGCCACCCGGGGCACCAAGAAGTGGTCGCTCCAGTACAACGGGCAGAGCATCCGCGCGGCGGGCGACACGCTCTACCTCACCGGCGGCGACGATGTGGGGAACGGACTGGTCCACGCGCTCGACGCGTTGACGGGGAAGCGGAAGTGGGGCCATGCGGTGAAGACCAGCCAGGAGTACCCCACGCAGATCGCACTGGCGGATGACCTGGTCTTCGTCGCCGACACCTCGGACAAGGACGGCACCGTCTACGCCATCGACGCCGGCAACGGCTCCCAGCGCTGGTCCACGACGATGCTGGAGAAGGTGGGGAGCGACATGGCGGCCGCCTACGGTTTCGTCTACGCCTCTATCAGCGGCCGGGTGATGGCCCTCGACGCCGCCACCGGGGCGTTCACCGTGTGACACCGCGGCGGGACTGTCACACCCCCGCGCTAGCCTGCCGGGCATGACGGGTAGCACGGGTAGCAAGGGAAGCGCCGAAATCGGCGCCCTGAAAGCGGCGTTGGACGGCCAGCGGAAGCACGTACTGGGGATTCTCGACGGGCTCTCGGAGGAGGAGCTGCGGCGGGCGGCGCTGCCCAGCGGGTGGAGCTGCCTGGCGCTGGTGCGGCATCTGACCGTGGACGTCGAGCTGTTCTGGTTCGCCGGGGTGGTCGCGGGGGCGCCGGACGTGGCGGGGCAGCTCGCGGCGGGCGCGCGGCCGCACTGGTCCGTCCCCGAGGGGATGGGCGCCGCGGAGGTCTTCGCGGAGTACCGCGCGGCCATCGACCGGGCGGACGCCGTCCTGGCCGCGGCCCGCCCCGAACAGCCCCTCGCCGCCTGGCCGGTGGAGCTGTGGCCGGACTGGCGGCTGCCCGACGTACGGCACGTGCTCATCCACGTCCTCACCGAAGTCGCCTGCCACTGCGGCCACTTGGACGCGGCCCGCGAACTGTCCGACGGCACCGCCTGGCTCCCCGGCAACCCCTACGCGCCCTAGCCTCCCCCACACGCCCGGCGCAGCGCCCTCCCGTACAGGTGGGCCATGGCGCGCTGCCCGCACCGGCCGAGGGGGCCGGCCGTACGCAGCCACCACGCGGCCGGGCGGCTGTACGCCCGCACCGTCAACTCCGCGGCGCCGTCCGGGAGTCGGCGGATCACGAAGGACTCCTCGCCGCACTCCGGGTGCCCGGGCAGCGTCCCGTAGGCGAAGCCCGCGCGATCGGGCTCCGCGACCGTCCACACCACCTCGCACGGCGCCCGTACCGGCCCCCACCGCAGCTCCACCCGCACCCCCGGCGCGGCCGCCGGCGTCCCCGCGGGCACCCTCATCCCCGGTGTCCCGCGGTGTATCCCCCACCTGGACAGCACCCGCACCGCGTCCTCGTACGCCCCGCCCCCGAGCCGCGTCCGCACCGTGAGCGCCCGGAACCCCTCGGGCGCCGCCGCTCCCTTCGTCATCCCCACGGCGTCGTACGTCACACCGGCACGTGTCCCGCTCATACGCCGATCGAACTGCCCCTCGCCCCGGGACGCAAGCTCCCCTGCCCGGGACGGGGATCAGGTCCAGGTCGGCACGTTGCCGCCGGCGTAGCGGGCGCCGAAGCCGCCGTGGGGGAGGATCGCGTCGATGGCCGCGAGGTCGGCGTCGGTGAGGGTGAGGTCGGCGGCGCCCACGTTCTCGTCGATGCGCTGCGGGCTGCGGGTGCCGGGGATGGGCACGACGTGCTCGCCGCGGGTCAGGAGCCAGGCCAGGGCGAGCTGGGAGACGGTGGCGCCCTTGGCCGCCGCGAGGGCGGCGAGCTGTTCGACGGCTTCGAGGTTCTTCTCGAAGTTGCCGGGCTGCCAGCGCGGGTCGGCGTTGCGGATGTCGTTGCCCTCGTACCGGCCGGCGGGCCTGGCGGTGCCGGTGATGAAGCCGCGGCCGAGGGGCGAGTAGGCGACGAAGCCGATGCCGAGGTCGGCCAGGACCGGGAAGAGCTGCTCGACGTCCCGTTCGAACAGGGAGTACTCGGTCTGGAGGACGGAGACCGGCTGCACGGCGTGCGCCCTGCGGATCGTCTCGGGTCCGGCCTCGCTGAGTCCGAAGTACTTCACCTTGCCCGCGTCGATCAGCTCCCCGACGGTGCCCGCGACCTCCTCGACGGGCACCTCGGGGTCGACGCGGTGCTGGTAGAAGACGTCGATGTGGTCCACGCCGAGGTAGCGCAGGCTGTTGTCGGCGACCTTGCGGATGGTGGCGGGCCGGCTGTCGAGTCGGACGCCGATCTGCTCGGGCGGGACCGACATGTCGACGCCGAACTTGGTGGCCAGCACCACGTCGTCGCGGAAGTCCCGGACCGCTTTGCCGACCAGGATCTCGTTGGAGCCGGTGCCCCAGCCGTACATCTCGGCGGTGTCGAAGAAGGTCACGCCCTGTTCGTGGGCGCGGCGGAGGGCGGCGACGCCGGCCTCCTCGTCGGCGGGTCCGTAGGCCATCGTCAGGCCCATCGCGCCGTAGCCGATCGCCGAGACCTCCAGGCCCTGGCTGCCGAGCGTCCGGGTGTGCATGGTGCGCTCCTTCGATGAAGTGTGGTCTGAAGTGCGGTCTGAAGTGTGGTTTGAAGTGCGGTTCGTGGACGGACAGGTCGGTGCGGGCCGGGTCAGCGCGCGTGGGTCGCGGCGGCCAGTCCGGCGCGGTGGATGCGGGTCTGCTCGGCGACGCGCCGGCCGAGGTGGCGGGCGGTGCTGAGGTCCGCGTCATGGACGTCGGGGGTGTCGTTGAAGCTCTGCGCGCCGGCGCCGAGGTAGAAGCCGAGGCGGTTGTCGTCCTCGGGGCCGGACGTGGTGGTGTTCCAGCCCGGCAGGAGGTTCAGGCTCACCCAGAGCATCCCGTGCTGGGCCGCCAGGAGCGAGAGGTACTGCAAGGTGTGCAGCTTGTCGCCGCTCATGGAGCCGGAGTTGGTGAATCCCGCGGCGAGCTTGTCGCTCCAGGCGCGGGACATCCAGCGCTTGCTGGTGGCCTCGGCGAAGGTGTGGAACGCCCCGGACGCGGTGCCCATGTAGGTGGGGGTGCCGAAGATGATGCCGTCCGCGGCGTCCATCAGGTCCCAGTCGGCGTCGCTGAGGGCGGCGACGTCCACGCGGTGGACCTGTGTCCCGGCCACGGAGTGGGCGCCGTCCGCGACGGCGGTGGCGAGCTGCGCGGTGTGGCCGTAGCCGGAGTGCGACGCGATGACGATCGAGATGTCGGACATGGGGGTGTTCCTCTCCTGCCGCGGTGGCGGCGTGTGCGGTGGTGCCTCGGCGGGGGCGGGCGGCCCCGGCCGGGGCGCGGGGCATGCCGAGCCCCGCGGACCGGTGGCGCCCGCCATCAGGCCGGTATCGCCGTTCCGCTAAGAACAGTAGCACCGATATAACGTCGGTATGCAAAATCGGGTATCGTTGTTCCATGGACGAGGGACGACGCGCCGCGCGGCGCCAGGTACTACAGGTGGCGGCCAAGCTCCTGGAGGAGGGCGGCAGCGAAGCGGTCTCCACGCGGGCGGTCGCCGCGGCCGCGGGCATCACGGCCCCCGCGCTCTACCGGATGTTCGACGACAAGGACGGCCTCCTGGTCGAACTGGCCGCCTACGGCTTCGAGATGTACCTCGCCGAGAAGGAGGAGGCGCTGGCGCTGACCCCGCACGACCCGGTCGCCGACCTCTACCGCGGCTGGGACCTGCACGTCGACTTCGGGCTGCGGCACCCCGCGTTCTACATGCTCATGTACGGCACGGTGCGGCCCGGGCAGCGTCCCCCCGCCGCGGACGAGGCGCACGCCCTGCTGGTGGGGGTGCTGCGCCGCGCGGCCGAGGCCGGGCGGCTCCGGGTCCCGGTGGAGCAGGCGACCCGCGTCATCCACGCGGCGACGACGGGTGCCGCGCTGGCGCTGATCGGCGAACCGCCCGCGCAGCGGGACCTGACCACGTCGGCACGGCTGCGGGACACCGTCATCGCCTCCGTCACCACCGACGCGCCCGCCGCGTCCGGGTCGGACCTGGCCTCGCGCGCGCTCGCCCTCGACGCGGCGCTGGAAACCGCGCCCACCGCCGAACCGCCCGCCGCCGCGGGCGCCGGGGCGCCCCTGAGATCCACGGAGACGGCTCTGCTGCGCGAATGGCTCCGGCAGCTGGCGGGCTGAGCCGCCCGCGCGCCCCGGGGCAGGTGCGGCCCGCACCCGACGACGGCGAGCAACCCCACCGAGGGGCGCGGGGAACTGCGCGACCAGCCCTCCACCGGGCGGCACCCGGCCGACAAGCAGAGACCCCCGCGGCGGGGAGCCGCAGCCCACCGGGCGCACCCGGGACCGCCCCCTCAGCCGAGCGCGGGAGCCCCGGTCGGCGGCTTCCCCTGGCCGGCCGCCCAAGATGCCAGGAGCACCAGATTGCCCGCGGTCGGTGTGCCGGCGGGCGCGGTGTAGACGTTCAGGTGCAGGCCGGGGTCGGCGGGCAGCTCCATCGACTCGACGTCCAGGTCGAGCCGGCCCACCACCGGATGGTGCAGGCGCTTGTGCCCGGACCGGTGGAGCCGGACGTCCTGGGACGCCCACCGCTGCCGGAACAGCTCGCTGCGCGTGGACAATTCACCGACCAGGGCGACCAGTTCCCCGTCGCGCGGATCGCGGCCGGCTTCCATGCGCAGTTTCGCGGCCACATCGCGGGCGATCCGGTCGTAGTCGACGAAGAACGCGCGGGCCGCATCGGATTCCAGATAAACGAACCGCGCGGTGTTCGCCGGCCGCCGCGTGTCGGCGAGCACCGGTGAATACAGCGCGCGGGCCAGGTGATTCGTGGCCAGTACGTCATAACGGCCGTTGCAGATCCATGCCGGCGCGTCGGTGAGCGCGTCGAGCACCTGCTGAAGCGCCCGGCGCACCGTCACCGCGGGCCGCCGGCGGTGCGGACCGCCCGGCGCCCGGGACTGCCGCGCGAGGTGGAACAGGTGGTCGCGCTCGGCCTCGTCGAGCTGCAAGGCGGTGGCCAACGCGTCGAGCACCTCGTCGGAGGCACTGGTCAGGCTGCCGCGCTCCATCCGCACGTAGTAGTCGACCGACACCCCCGCCAGGAGGGCCACCTCTTCCCGGCGCAGCCCCTTGACCCGGCGGTTGCCGCCGTGAGCGGCCAGCCCGGCCCGCTCGGGCGCGATCCGCGCGCGGCGCGACGTCAGGAATTCCTTGATCTCGGTACGCGGATCGATGCTGGCCACCGCTTCACCATAAGCCCTGCCCGCAGGCGGAGACAGGCCCTGCCAGTGCCCCTTTCGGCAACGCACCCCGTACCCGCGGCAATGCGCCTTCGGGCAAGGGGGAATCGGCAGTTCCCCGAACAGCAGGGCCTCCCGGCCGCCCGCAATACGTGCCTAGGCTGCGGAGACCGATTCCGAGGACGGAGACCCATGGCAGACAACCAATTCACCGCGCACGCAGACCTATTCGACCTGACGGGGAAGTCCGCACTTGTCACGGGCGGCACCAAGGGGATCGGGCTGATGATCGCGCGCGGCCTGCTCCAGGCCGGCGCCCGCGTCGTCATCAGCTCACGCACCCCGGACGCGTGCGCGCGGGCACAACAGGAACTGTCGGCGTTCGGCGACGTCCAGGCCATCCCCGCCGATCTGTCCCGGCACGACGAGTGCCGGCGCCTCGCCGATCTCGTCACGGCCGACGCGGAACGCCTGGACATCCTCGTCAACAACGCGGGCGCGATGTGGCGCGAGCCGCTGGAGACGTTCCCGGACGAGGCGTGGGACACGGTGATCGACCTCAACCTCAAGTCGCCGTTCTGGCTGGTGCAGGCGCTGCTGCCCGCACTTCGCCGGGCGGGCACCGCCGACGACCCCGCGCGGGTCGTCAACATCGGCAGCATCGCCGCCATCCACGTCGCCGAGTCGCCCAACTACTCCTACGCCAGCAGCAAAGCGGGGCTCCACCAGCTCACCCGGGTGCTCGCCAGGGAACTGGGCCCCCAGCACGTCACGGTCAACGCGGTGGCCCCGGGGCCCTTCCCGTCGCACATGATGGCGGCCACGCTCGAGGCCGTCGGCGACACGATCGCGGCGAAGGCCCCCCTGCGCCGGCTCGGCCGCGACGACGACATGGCAGGTGTCGCCGTCTTCCTCGCCAGCCGGGCCGGGCGCTACCTCACCGGCACCGTCATCCCGGTCGACGGCGGCATCGCCACGACCGCGACGGGCACCTAGGCGGCGGCCTCCGTATCGTCAGCGTCGTCGCAGGCGGTGGCGGCGGACTTGTCCTGCCAGGCCGCGAGGTCGGCCTGAAGGCTGCGGATCTTCACCTGCTGGCGTTCGATCGCGTCGCGCCCGAGCGCCAGGTGCCCGGGGAGTTCGTCCCCGCAGGTGACCTCGTGGATCAGGGCGGCGCCCTTGGCGGGGTCGCCGAGCTGGGTGTGGTTGGCGGTGCCGGCCCAGTCCAGGGTGGCGTGCGCGGGCGTGCCGTCGTAGGCGGGGATGCGCCGGGCCGCGGTCGACAGGGAGCTGGTGTCGAGGAAGTCGGTGCGGAAGACACCGGGTTCCACGACCATGCTCTGGATGCCGAACGGCGCCAGCTCCACCGCGAGGGCCTCGCCGATGCCGGCCACCGCGAACTTCGAGGCGTTGTACATACTCACCCCGGGCTCCCCCTCGAACCCGGAGCGGGAGCCGATGTGCACGATCTTCCCCGCCCCGGCCGCGCGCATGACGGGCAGGACGGCGCGGGTCATGGCGATCAGCCCGAAGACGTTGAGGTCGAACAGGGCACGCGCCTCGGCGTCCGTGACCTCCTCCAGCGCACCCAGCAGGCCGCGGCCCGCGTTGTTGACGAGGACGTCGACCGTCCCGAAGCGCCGCACCGCCGCTTCCACGGCTGCGGTGATCTCCTCGCTCCGGGTGACGTCGAGGGTGACGCCGAGGACGCGGTCGGAGCCGAGCAGGTCGGCCGGCAGTCTCCGCGGGTTGCGGGCCGCGGCCACGACCGTGTCGCCGCCCCGCAGCGCGGCCCGCGCGATCTCCAGCCCCAGCCCTCGGGACGCACCGGTGATGAACCATGTCGACATGAGATTCCTCCCTGTTCCTCTGTCCTGTTCCTCTGTTCGGACGCTGCCCCGACCGCCACTCCCGGCGGCGGGGACGGCTTCCACCGAACCAGCTTTGAGCAGGCAGAAGAGGGCGCAGGAGGGCCCGCCTGATCGGGGGAGGAACTGGGCCACCTTCCAGCTCCCCGCGGCGCCGGCGCGTGCGCGACCCTGGAGGGATGGACCGTGAGCACCCCGACAGCGCACCGATGGCGGAATTCCTCCGCTCCGCCCGCTCGCGCCTCACCCCGCGGGAAGCCGGGCTCGACGACCCGGGCGGGGGCCGGCGCCGGGTGTCCGGCCTGCGCCGGGAGGAGCTCGCCCGGCTGGCCGGTGTGAGCGTGGACTACTACACGCGGCTCGAACAGGGCCGCAGCCGCAGCGCCTCGGCGGAGGTCCTCGACGCGCTCGCCACCGCCCTGCACCTGGACGACGCCGAGCGCAGCCACCTGCACACGCTCGGGCGGCCCCGGTCCTGGCCCGCCCGGCGCCGCCGCCCCCGCCCCCAGCAGGTCCACCGCGCCACCTGGGACCTGCTGGACGCCCTCCAGCAGACCTGCCGCCCCGCCTTCGTCCTCGGGCGGCGCCTTGACGTGCTGGCCCACAACCAGCTCGCCGGGCGCCTGATCACCGAGTTCCGCGCGCTGCCCGCGGCCGAGCGGAACCAGGCCCGCTTCGTCTTCCTCGACCCGCACGCGCGCGAGCTGTACCGGGACTGGGCCGGCGTCGCCGCGGACACCGCGGCCATGCTCCGCCTCGACGCGGGCCGCCACCCGGACGACCCCGGCCTGAGCGCCCTGGTCGGCGAGCTGTCCATCCGCAGCGAGGAGTTCCGCCGCTTCTGGTCGGACCACAAGGTGCACCGCCGCACGACCGGCACCAAGGACTACCACCACCCGCTCGTCGGCGACCTCACCGTCACCTACCAGGCCCTCACTCCAGGGGACGACCTGGACCAGACCCTCTTCGTCTACGCCACCGAACCCGGCAGCCCCTCCGAGACCTCGCTGCGCCTGCTGTCCCAATGGACGAACGCGTCAGCGCGCACCGGAGCCGCCGCAGCCAAGTCCCCAGCGCCGCACGACTGAGGAACCCGAGCGAGTGGTGGCGCTCCCACCCCGCAGCGGCCCGCCCGGTCGGCGTGGTGTGCTGGCCGTACGGCGCCTCGGAACCGCCCGGCGCCGTTGCGAGGGGGACCCCAAGCCCCCAAGCCCACAGGAGGAAGCTGCGATGAGCACGACCGCGATCGAGTTCGAGGCGAAGGCCCTCGGGATCGACCCCGACGAGATCCGCGCCAGGCTGCTGGCGGCCGGTGCCGAGCACACCGGGGACCGGCTCCAGCGCCGGTACGTGTACGACATCCCCGGCGGCCCGGGGACGTGGGTGCGGCTGCGCGCCAACGGTGAGACCGCGACGCTGTGCGTGAAGGAGATCCTGAGCGACGCGATCGACGGGGTGCGGGAGACCGAGACGACCGTGGGCGACTTCGACGCCACGCACGCGATCCTCGGCAAGCTCGGCTACCTGCCGAAGGCGTACCAGGAGAACCGGCGTTCGTCGTGGACCCTGCTCGGCGCGGCCGTCGAGATCGACCACTGGCCGCTCATTCCGCCCTACCTGGAGATCGAGGGGACCAGCGGCGAGCACGTCCACGAGGTGGCGGCGGCCCTCGGGCTGCCCGCGCACGAGCTCACCAGCGAGAACACGACCGCCGTCTACCGCCGTTACGGCATCGACCTCGACACGATCCCCCGGCTCACCTTCGAGTGAGGGAGAGGGACCGGTCTGCGTTCAAGGACGCCGAGGTGCGGCGGCTCGGGCGGGAGTACGGCGGGGGCCGGTGAAGGGGTGGCCCGGTCAGAGGGTGGTGGGGGTGCAGTGGTGGAGGCGGACGGAGAGTTGGGCCGCGAGGAGCCAGGGGGTGAGGGGGTCGTCGTAGGGGAGGAGGGCCGGGCCGAGGGGGACCGGGCGCGGGGAGGCGGGATCGGGGGAGGGGGCGAAGAGCATGCCGTGGGCGCCGGCGACCTCGGGGGAGGCGACGCGGTAGACGGCGTGGCCGCGCCGCAGGTACGGGCACAGGCGCAGCGAGACCAGCGCGCAGGGCCGGCAGATCGGCGGATGGGTGGCGCCCATCTCCTCCGGCCACCCCGGCCAGTCGTCCCGGTCGTCCCCGAGCAGCCAGAGCACACCCTCGGCGTCGCGGTCCGCCGGCTCCGCGCACACCTGGCACAGCAGCAACCGCATCGCGCGCCGCTGCCGCGCCGGGTGCACGGCGCCGAACGACGGCTTCCCGCGCCCCCGCGCCAGACCCGAGCGCATCCACAACACCCCTTCCGCGTCCCGGTCGTGGGGCACCTCGTCGCGGTAGGCGATGCCGCGCCCGTCCGCCCGCAGCACCACCGGCCCGGCCGACCGCTCCTCCGCGCTCCAGGTCGCGATGTACGGCACGGTGGGTGCCGGCTGCCGCGGCGGCTGCGAGGCGTTCACGCGCACCCCCCGAAGTCCCCGGCGGCGGGGCGTACGGCCAGCCCGCCCGCACCCTCCTCCTCGTCGTGCGCCGCCGCCCAGTCCGCCCGCGCCCCCAGCAGCGCCGGGTGCACCTCGTACGCCAACCGGTCCGCCTGCGCCCGCAGTTGCTCCGCCAGCGCCAGCACGTCCGCCGGGCCCAACTCGCTCAGCCAGCACTCCGGCGTGACGTTCACCGTCACCGTCGGCACCCGCGGCTCCGGGTCCGCCGCGTACGGCACGCAGTCGATGCTGCCGCACAGCAGGTGCAGGGTCCCCGGCTCCCCGCCGTCCTGCCCGGTCCGCCGCACCCCCCGCAGCGTCTGCCCGTCGAAGTCCGCGTAGTGGTGGACGTCCACCAGCCGCGCCGCCAAGTGCTCGATCGGCACGTCCACTTCGCTCGGGTCCTCCGCCGCCCACGGCGGCAGGTATCCGCTCACGGTGTGCCGACTCGTCGTCGTGATGCGCCACTTGCGTGCCTGCGGCGCCTCAGCAAGCGGTAAAGCCTCGCTCCCGTCCTTGCCGGGCTGCCCCAGCAACGGGAACGGCCCGCCCTCTACGGTGGTGGGTTCCATGTGCAATTTCCCTTTCTGCGCGATCTCTTTCGAAGTGAGCTTTACGAGCCAACGGGTGGGCCTGCCCATGACGGGCGAGGGCTCGCTTTCCGTGCCTTCCCCCGGGTGCCCTACGCGTAGTTCCCGGGCCCGGCAGGCGGCTTCCGCCGAGGCGATCTCGGAGGGGCGCGCCTGCCGTACGCTGCACGGTTCCGCCGCCCACAGCCCCCGGTTCCCCGGCCGCTGAAGGGAGAGTGACCACGCGGTACTACGCATCACCTGGCCTACGTCCCCGGTCCGGGTGTCCACCACCCAGGTGCCCTCGCCGTACGGCATGGCTCCCTCCCGGGGTTCCGTGTCGTCCACGCTCTGTGCCCGACCCCTCACAGAGTGGCCGAAGAAGCACTAGCTTCGGAAGCGTCAACGGCCTACATCGGCACGGTAGAGAGGTTGGTTTGCCGCATGACCGAGCCCAAACAACTGGACCCGTTTGAGAGCCCCTACGCGTTCTACGGTTCGGAGCTTCGGCGGCTGCGGGAAGCAGCGGGCCTCACTCAAGAGCGTTTGGGCAAACGGGTGTTCGTCTCGGCCGCGTACATCGGGCAGATCGAAACGGCCATCCGCAAGCCCCAACTGGAGTTGTCGGTACGCCTCGACGACGCACTCGGCTCGGGCAAGCATCTGTACAACCTGTGTGTGATGGCCCAGAAGTCCAAGCCGCTGCACGCCGGCGGGCATGCCAGCTACTTCGCGGAGGCCGCGTTCCACGAGGCTCGCGCCTCGGCGATCGCGGAGTATGCGCCCACGCTGGTGCCCGGGTTGCTCCAGACGGAGTCGTACATCCGGGCAGTGATCAAGGCGGCCCTCCCGCTCGCTCAGCCTGAGACGGTCGAGCTACTCGTTAAGGCGCAACGTGAACGAGCGGCGTTGTTGGACGACCCGTCCAAGCCGGAGTTCTGGGCGATCCTGCATGAGGCTGTAATTCGGGTTCCGGTTGGAGGATCAAGCGTCATGGCTGAGCAACTGCGTTCGATCGTCGCGCGGGCACGAGCCGGGCGGATCATCGTGCAGGTGCTGCGTTTTGAAGACGGTGCCCACGCGATGATGGCCGGGATGGTGTCGCTGATGTCCTTCGAAGATGCCCCCGACCTGGCATATACCGAAGGCGTTCATTCCGGACAAATCATCGATGAGAACGAAGTTGTTGGCCGCTACTGGAGGTCGTACGATCTCGCCAGGGCTGTCGCACTCTCACCTGATGCGTCCCTGGCCCTCCTCGACTCGGCGGCTGAGGAGTACGCGCGATGTACACCACCCCTGACCTGACTGCGGCTGTGTGGCGTAAGTCGTCCTACAGCAATGGCACCGGCGGTAGCTGTGTGGAGGTCGCTGACGACTTCCCGGGCCTCGTCCCCGTCCGTGATTCGAAGGACCCCCAGGGCCCCGCGCTGGCCTTTTCCGCGGACGCGTGGACGTCGTTCGTATCCGCCGTGCGGGCGGGGGAGTTCCCGACCGTCTGACCGTGGCCGGAACGCCCTCTTGCCGGTAGGTGGCCCTGGCGGGACGCTGCACGCATGTCTACAGAGTCCGAGTTGGGCCGCCCGCGCTGGCGTAAGTCCTCGTACAGCGAGGGCAACGGCGGCGAGTGCGTTGAAGTGGCGGCCGTGTGGCGTAAGTCGACGTACAGCAACGGAAGCGGCGGCGCGTGCGTCGAGTTCGCTCGTAACGTTCCCGGGGTGGTCCCGGTCCGTGATTCGAAGGACCCCGAGGGGCCCGCGCTGGCCTTTTCCGGGGACGCGTGGACGTTGTTCGTATCCGCGGTGCGGGCGGGGGAGTTCCCGACCGTTTGACCGCGGTCGGCGCACCCCGGAGGAAGCCCGGCATGAGCGATCTGTTCGACCTCACCGGCTGCGCGGCCGTCGTGACCGGGTCCAGCCGCGGGATCGGGCTGGCCGTCGCCCGCACCCTGCTGGCCCAGGGCGCGCGGGTCCTCGTCAACGGCTACGACGCGGCCGAGACCGCCGCAGCGGCGGAGGTCCTGCGGGCGGGGCATCCGCAGGGCCCGGGCGAACGGCCCCGGGTCGCCGCCCTCGCCGGCGACGTGACCGACGCGGATCTGGCCCGCGGCCTGGTGGAAGAAGCGGTGCGTGCCTTCGGGCACCTCGACCACGTCGTCTGCAACGCGGGCATCGACATCATCAAGCCCGCCGTCGACTACACCCCCGAGGAGTGGGACCGCATCCTGACGGTCAACCTGCGCGGCGCCTTCCAGCCCGCTCAGGCGGCCGCCCGCCACTGGATCGCCGCGGCCAGCGGCGGGTCCGTCACGATGACGTCCTCCATCGCCGGTGCCGTCGGCATCCCGACCCTGGCTCCCTACGCTGCCAGCAAGGGCGGCGTCAACCAACTCGTGCGCACCCTCGCGGCGGAGTGGGCCGAACACCGCATCCGCGTCAACGCGGTCGCGCCCGGGTACGTCGCCAACATCATGGACGCCGTCACCGCTCACGACGACCCCGCCTCCGACCGGCGCATCCGCACCTTCACCCCGCTCGGCCGCCGGGCCACCGTCCAGGAGATCGCCGCCCCCTACGCCTTCCTCGCCTCCCCCGCCGCCTCCTACGTCACCGGCTCCATCCTCTCCGTCGACGGCGGCTACACCGCCACCTGACCCCCACCCCGGTCACCCCGTCCTCCCGCGCCCCCCGAACGGGTGGGGATGGCGGTTCGCATGGCGTGCGCTGATGCGTAGTGCCTAGGCTGCTTGGACATGAACGAGCACGGCAAGTTGGTGCGGGACCGGATTCCGCAGATCATCCGCGAGAACGGTGCGGAGCCCGTCGTCCGCACCGCGGACGCCGCGGAGTACCGCAGCCGGCTGCGGGACAAGCTCGGCGAGGAGGTCGCCGAGTTCCTGGCAGCCGACGACGCCGAGGCGCCGGAAGAACTCGCCGACGTGCTGGAGGTCGTCCACGCGCTCGCCGCGGACCTCGGCCTCGGCCCGGACCAGTTGGAGAAGCTCCGCGCGGCCAAGGCGAGCGAGCGCGGGGGCTTCACTGACCGCGTCATCTGGACCGGCAACCGCTGAGCGCGGCCCGCCCCGACCCGTCGTGGGTGGGCCGACAATGTAGTCCAGGACGAGGGGCTTGGTCGCTGTCGGCGGCCCACGCGCTGGTGCAGCCGCCCCCGGAAGAGGCTTGGGCGGTGCCCGGCATCATGAGGATGCCCGCGTCCTTTCGGCGGCACTGATCAACTGCGGCCTACGGTCGCCCCCGCACGCCGCGCACCGCCAGCCGCCGCGGCGATCTGGGCACACCCCGGGACGTCCCCCCTCTGACCTGCGCGAACCCGCCCGCCCGCGGGCAACGGGCGGGTCGCCGCAGGGCCGTTCACGCCCGCCCCGCCGCCCAAGCGTCACCTGCGGGCGACGCGCTGACCGGAAGACCTCGCGGGAGGAAGAGGAAGCGGCGCGGGCGGCGGCTGCCGGAGGTCGCCGCCGTCGGTCTCCGGGTGCGCCGACGACCACAGCGGCGGGCGCCGCGTGTTCCAGGGCGCGGCCTCCTCCAGTTGCGCGGACACCGCCAGGAGCAGGGCGTCGGCGCCGCGATCGGCCGCGAGCATCACGCCGACCGGCAGGCCGTCCGCGGTCCAGTGCAGCGGAAGGCTCGCGGCGGGCCGGCCCGTGACGTTGTACAGGGCGGTGAAGGGGGAGTTCCGCACGGTGCGGAGGGCTTCGGCCCCGGGGTCGTCCTCCTCGCGCAGCGCGCCCACCGGCTGCGGCGGCTGCGCCAGAGTGGGGGTCAGGAGGAGGTCGAAGCGCTCGCGCAGCGGGTCCATCGCACGGTCCACGGCGTGGAAGCCCTGGAGCGCCTCGGCGAAGCCGACCCCTGACACCTCGCGGCCCTGCCGGCGCACATGCCGGGTCAGCGGCATCAGCAGGTCGTCGCTCCCCTCGGGGACCGGGCGGGAGGCGGCCAGCACCCCCCACACCGGCGGGAAGACCCGGGCGATCGACGCGCCGGCGGGCAGCTCGGCAGGCTCGACGTGGTGGCCGAGCCGGGTGAGGAGTTCCGCGGCCTCCTCCGCCGCCGCCCGGCACTCCGGATGCACCTCGGCGCCCGGGACGGTCGAGCGCGTCACGAGCCCCACGCGCAGGCGGCCCGGCCGCTGCCCCGCCGCGGCCAGAAAGGTGCCGCCCGGGGGTGAGCCCGGGGGACCGGCCATCGCATCGAGCAGTGCGGCGGCGTCCCGAACCGTACGGCTCAGCGCCCCGGCCGTGGTCAGGCCGCTGACGTCCCACGGCCGGGGCCCTGCGGAGACCAGGCCGCGGCTCGGCTTGAACCCGTAGAGCCCGCACGCCGAGGCCGGGCCGCGGACGGACCCGGCGGAGTCGCTGCCGTGGGCGAGGGGAGCGAGCCCCGCCGCGACCGCCGCCGCCGATCCCCCGCTCGAACCGCCCGCCGACCGCTCGGGGTGCCACGGGGTGCGGGCGGGCGGCGCCACCCGGTTCTCGGTGTGGCCGGACAGCTCGAACTCCGGGGTGTTGGTCTTGCCCAGCAGCACGGTGCCGGCGGCGGCCAGGAGGGCTGCCGCGTCGTCGTCCTCGGCCGGCACGTGGTCGGCGAAGGCGGCGGACCCGAAGGTGGTCCGTATCCCCGCCGTCCGGACGGAGTCCTTGACGGGGACCGGCACGCCGAACAGCGGCGGCAGCGGGGTGGCGGACCGGCGCGCGGCCAGGGCCTGCCCTTCGCGTCGGCGGGCCTGGGCGAGCGCGGTGCCGGCGGCCACGGTGACGTAGGCGCCCAGGTGCCGGTCGATGCGGTCGATCCGCTTCAGGTAGTGCTCCACCAGCTCCACCGGTGAGAGGTCGCCGGCGGCCACCAGGGCGCCCTGCTCCAGCGCGGTGAGGTCGTGCGTTTCTGGCATGCGCCATCCTCCGGGACGATCCGTCGACACCTGTCCGCGCACGCGGAAGGGACCGCTCGGGAAACTCTCCACCGACGGCTCCGGCTGCCGTCGAGAGGCGGCTGCTATTCAGGAAAAACCGTATACACGAAACTCCGGAGATGCGCTCGCGTGCCGATTTCGGCTGCCCCGTGTTCCGCCGTAATTTCTCCCCGTCCGCGGCTTCGAGACTAACGACCGGGGGGTTGCTGTCAAGGGGTAAACGGGGGTGCGTATGGATTGCGTCACCGCCGCGACCGCGGCCGGGGTGCGTCGCGCTCCCGTGCGGGATTGCTGATAGACGCAGCTCAGCGTGGGTGGTGTGACCCCCCTTGACCGGCTGTGACGGGCTGGGGCGAAGACTCTCACATCGTACATTCGGTTCATTCCGGACTGGCTTGTTCTCGCCTGGCGGCGCCATCTGAATTTCACGTTCCGCTTACTCGCTGGGCGTATGAAATAGCTCACGCGGAAAGATCGCGGGTCCGGGGAATATTCTCCGCCGACCCTGGCCATGTTAATTGCGGTTGACAGTCGCGAGTCGCTCCGATTAGCGTCCGATGCGTTGTGTCTGCCAGCAGATCTGCGTACATCCCATTGCACGCCGATATTCAAAACGGGGGTTTTCGGTGTCAGACGCCGCTACCGTCCATTCCTGCCTGCCCGCCGGGCCCGCGAGCACCGCGCTGCCGGCGCCCATCCACCGGCTGGTCGACCGGCAGGCCGCCGCCACACCCGACGCGGTAGCCGTCGTCTCGGACGGCGAGGAGATCACCTACCGCGCCCTGCGGCAGCGCTCCACCGCACTCGCACGGGAACTCGCCGCACGCGGAGTGGGCCCGGGCGACCTGGTCGCGGTGCAACTGGAGCGCTCCGCGCTGCTGCCGATCGCCCTGCTGGGCATCCTGGGCGCCGGAGCCGCCTACGTGCCGATCGACACCCGGGCGCCCGACGCGCGCCGCGACTTCATCCTCACCGAGACCCGCGCCCGCCTCCTGGTCACCCGATCCGGCGCCGCGGCGCCCGCGTCCACACCGCGTCTCGACATCGACCTGGTGCCGCCGGCACCGGAAGGGCCGGGCGGACCGGAAGACCCGGACGGCGCGCTCGACGGCCCCGGCTCCGCCGACGACCTGATGTACGTCCTCTACACCTCGGGCACCACCGGCGAGCCCAAGGGCGTCATGGTCCCGCACGCCGGGGTCTCCAACCTGCTCACCTGGATGGTCGCCGAATACGGCCTGGACGCGTCGGACCGCATCCTTCAGAAGACGCCGTACACCTTCGACGCCTCGGTGTGGGAGCTGTTCGCCCCGCTCGTGGCCGGCGGCACCCTGGTGATGGCCCGGCCGGGCGACGAACGCGACCCGCGCCGCCTCGCCGAGACCGCGGCCGCCGAGCGGATCACCGGCATCCAACTGGTGCCGGCGATGCTGCGCCACCTGCTGGCCGAGCCCGCCCTCGCCCGGTGCGACGCCCTGCGCCAGGTGTTCACCGGCGGCGAGGCCCTCACCCCCGCCCTGCGGGACGAATTCTTCGAGCGCTTCTCCTTACCCCTGCACAACCTCTACGGTCCCACCGAGACGAGCGTCCAGGTGCTCACCCACACCTGCCTCCCGGGTGAGCGGCTGCCGTACGTGCCCATCGGGCGGCCGATACCGAACGTCGGGACCCGGGTGCTGGACGACACCGGCCGCCCCGTACCGGACGGCGCCACCGGCGAGTTGTACATCAGCGGCATCGCCCTGGCCCGCGGCTACCTCGCCCGGCCCGAGCTGACGGCCCGCGCCTTCCGCACCGGCCTGGACCCGCGGTCGCCCGCGACGCGCCTGTACCGCACCGGCGACCTGGTCCGCCGCCACCCCGACGGCTCCCTCGAGTTCGTCGCACGCGCCGACGGCCAGGTCAAGGTGCGCGGCTTCCGCGTGGAACCGGCCGAGATCGAGGCGCACCTCAGGCGGGTGCCGGGCGTCGGCGACGCCGCGGTGCTCGCGGTGGTCTCCACCGAGACCGGCAGCAACCGGCTGGTGGCCCACCTGGAGCCCGACGGCCGGCCGCCACGGCTGCGGGAGCTGCGCGAGCGGCTCGGCGAGGCGCTGCCCGACTACATGGTGCCCTCCGAGTTCCGGGTCACCGAGCGCTTCCCCCTCACCGCGCACGGCAAGCTCGACCGCGCCGCGCTGCCCGGGCTGCCCTTCGAGGTGCTGACCGCCGAGCCGGCGGCGGACACCGGACGGGCCCCGGAGTCCGAGCTCGAACGCACCTTGGCCGCGGTGTGGGCGCGCACCCTCGGCCGCCCCGAAGTGGCCGTCTCCGAGGACTTCTTCGAGGCCGGCGGCGACTCGCTGGCCGGGTTGCAGATCATCGCCCGGGCCCGGCAGCACGGCATCCACCTCACGCCCCGGCTCCTGTTCGGCCTGCGCCGCATCGACGCCATCGCCGCCCACCTGTCCGCTCCGGAAACGGCGCCGGCCGCAGCCACCGCCGCCGTCTGACGGCGGCCCGGGCGGCGCGCCCGGCACACGTCCCGAGCCGCACCGGGCCGCACACCCGGGCCGCACACCCGAGCCGCGCCCCCGAGCCGCACCACCCGAACTGCGTCCTTGAGCCGCACCCCCTCCCCCCGCACCCTCCGCAACCCACGGCCCTGCCGCCGCGGGCCCGTTCCTCCGTGCCCCGAAAGGTTCCCTCCCGTGAGTTCGTCCCACTTCCCCACCGGCGCCGCGGACACGAGCTTCGTCCCGTCGTACGCCCAGGAGAGCCTGTGGCTGCTCGACTCGATGTCCCGCAATCCGACCGCCTACAACGAGACCGTGGCGTTCCGCATCGACGGGCCCCTGCACCCCGAGGCGCTGGAGGCCGCGCTGCAACAGGCGGTGCGCCGCCACGAGGCGCTGCGCACCGTGTACACCGAAGGCGCCGACGGGCTGCGCGCCGTGGTGCTCGACGAGGCCCCGTCCCCGCTGCTGGCCGTCACCGACCTGACCGGGCAGGACGCCCCGGCCGCCGAACAGCGCGCCCGTGAACTGGTGGACGACGCCCAGAACCAGCCCTTCGACCTCGCCGCCGGCCCGCTGCTGCGCGCGGTGGCCGCCCTGCTGCCCGGCGGGTCCGCGCTCTTCGCCCTGACGGTGCACCACATCAACGCCGACGGCTGGAGCCTCGGCGTAGTCCTCGCCGAGATCGGCACCGCCTACCGCTCGCTGACCGGCGCCGGCGGCACCGCCGAGGAGACCGCGGACGGACCGGCCGGACGCTACTCCGACTGGGCCCGGCAGCTGCGCGCCGCGTACGAGGACGGCGCCTACGCCGACAAGGTCGAGTACTGGAAGCGCTCGCTGGCCGGCGGCCCCGAACTGCTGAAGCTGCCCTCGGACCGCCCCCGGCCGCCGGTGCAGAGCTCCGGCGGCGGCACCGTCAGCACCGCGGTGCCGCAGGCGCTGGTGAAGGGGCTCACCGAGCAGGCACTGCGGCAGACCGGGGCGACCGAGTTCAGCGTGCTGCTGGGCGCCTGGGCCGTGCTGCTGCACCGCTACTCGGGGCAGGACCGGGTCACCGTGGGCACCACGGTGCTCAACCGGACCGACGCCGACCACCTGGCGACCGTCGGCTACTTCACCAACACCGTCGCCTTCGGGGTGGACCTGGCCGACCAGGCCCTCACCTTCCGCGGGCTCCTCGGCCAGGTCGGCGAGGCGGCCCTGGACATGATGGAGTTCCAGGACGCGCCGTACCCGAAGGTCCTGGAGAGCCTGAACGTCGACCGGACACCCAGCCACAGCCCGGTGTTCCAGACCATGCTCACCCTGCTCGGCCGCCGCCGGGGCCTCGACCTGGGCCCGGACACTGTGGTCCGGCCGCACCCGGTCACCCGGACCGCCGCCAAGTTCGACCTGCTGCTGTACGTGGTGGAGGACGAGGACACCGTCGAACTCCAACTGGAGTACGCCACCGACCTGTTCGGCGCGGACACCGCCCGGCGGATACTCGGCCACTACACGCACCTGCTCGGGCAGCTCGCGGCGGACCTGGACGTCGAGGTCCGCGAGGTCCCGGTACTGCCCGACGCCGAGCGCGCGCTGATCCTCGACGAGTGGAACGCGACCGCGCGGGACTACCCGGACACCACGGTCCCCGAGCAACTGGACGCGCAGGCGACGGCCACGCCCGACGCCGTGGCCGTCCGCTTCCGCGACACCTCCCTGACGTACGGCGAACTGCGCCGCCGCACCAACCGGGTGGCGCGCGCCCTGCTGGATCGGGACGTCCGCGGCGGCTTCGTCGGGGTCTTCATGGAGCGCTCGGCCGACATGGTCGTCGCGCTGCTGGCCGTGGTGAAGGCCGGACTGGCCTATGTGCCGATCGACCCGGAGTACCCGGCGGACCGTATCCGCTACATGCTCGAGGACTCCGGGGTGCCGCTGGTGCTCACCCATGAGGCGCACCGCGCGGCGCTGGCGGACACCGCCGCCGAGCCGGTCGTCCTGGCCGAGCTGCTGGCGGGCGCGGCGGACGACCGCGACATCCCCCGGGCCCTGACCCCGGACTCCCGGGCGTACATGATCTACACCTCCGGCTCCACCGGGCGGCCGAAGGGCGTCGTCAACCGGCACGGCGCGCTCTTCAACCGCCTGCACTGGATGCAGCAGCAGTACGGACTGCGGGCGGACGACCGGGTGCTCCAGAAGACCCCGTTCAGCTTCGACGTGTCGGTCTGGGAGTTCTTCTGGCCGCTGATGTACGGCGCGCAGCTGGTCGTCGCCGAACCCGGCGGGCACCGCGACACCGAGTACCTCAAGGAGGTGATCCGCGAACGGGGCATCACCACCCTCCACTTCGTGCCGTCCATGCTCAACGTCTTCCTGGAGGAGGACGGACTCGCCGAGGCGACGGCGTCGCTGCGCCGGGTGTTCTGCAGCGGCGAGGCGCTGCCGCACAGCGCGGTCGCCGCCTTCCGGGCACGGCTCGCCGCCGAACTGCACAACCTCTACGGTCCCACCGAGGCCGCGATCGACGTGTCGTACTGGGCGGCCGACGCCGACTACCCCGGCCGGGTCGTCCCCATCGGCCGTCCGGTCGCCAACACCCGGCTGTACGTGGTCGACCAGCGGATGCGGTTGCAGCCCGTCGGCGTGCCCGGCGAACTGTGCATCGGCGGTGTCCAGTTGGCCGAGGGCTACCACAACCGGCCGGACCTCACGGAGAAGGCGTTCCGGCCCGACCCGTTCACCGACGCCCCCGGGGCCCGCCTGTACCGGACGGGCGACCTGGCCCGCTACCTGCCCGACGGCCAACTGGAGTACCTGGGGCGCATCGACAACCAGGTCAAGCTGCGCGGCTTCCGTATCGAGCTGGGCGAGATCGAGGCGGTGCTCCAGGGCCTGCCGACCGTCCGCGACGCCGCGGTGGTGGTGCACGAGAACGACGGCGGCAGCCGGGCCCTGGTCGCCTACGTCGTCCCGGGCGAGGACTTCACCCAGGACGGCGCGCGGGCCGAGCTGGGCCGGCACCTGCCGGAGTTCATGGTCCCGCAGGTCTTCGTGGAGATCGCCGCGGTGCCGCTCAGCGCCAACGGCAAGCTCGACCGCCGCGCGCTGCCCGCCCCGGGCGGTGACGTCGCGGCCGCCGCCGCGCGCACCGGCGCCGCGGTGACGCCGCCGAGCACCCCCGAGGAACACGCCCTGGCCCGGGTGTGGCGGGAGGTGCTGGGCCACACGCAGGTCGGCGCGGACAGCAACTTCTTCCAGCTCGGCGGCGACTCGATCCTCAGCATCAGGATCGGGGTGCGGCTGCGGGAGCTGGGCTACCGGGTGAGCGTGCGGGAGATCTTCGAGCACCCCACCGTCGCCGACCTCGCCCGGCACCTGACCCGCACCGCGCGGGACGGAGCGGGCCGGGAGGAGGCACCGGCGCCGTTCGCGCTGGTATCGCCCGCCGACCGCGAGCTGCTGCCGGAGGACACCGAGGACGCCTGGCCGCTCAGCCGCCTCCAGTCCGGGATGCTCTACCACTCGATGCTGCACCCGGACTCGCCCGTCTACCACGACATCTTCTCCTACGACCTGGCGGCGCCGCTGGACGCGGACCTGCTCCGGCAGGCGGTCGCCGGGACGGCGGCGGCCCACCCGCAGCTGCGCTCCTCCTTCGACCTGGCGTCCTTCGGCGAGCCGCTCCAACTGGTGCACCGCGGCGCCGACCTGGAGCTGGAGGTCTCCGACGCGGCCGGAGCGGCGAAGGCCGAGCAGCAGGCGGCGCTGGCGCGGTGGACGGAGCGTGAGAAGGCCCGGCCCTTCGACATCGAGCGCGCCCCCCTGCTGCGGCTGCACGCCCAGCGCCGGTCGGCGGACGCCTTCACCCTCACCCTCGCCTTCCACCACGCGGTGCTGGACGGCTGGAGCGTCGCGCTGGTGGTGGAGGGCATCCGCCGCCGGTACGCGGCGCTGCTGGCGGGCGAGCGCCCGGAGACCGGCCGGGAACAGCTGCCGTACAGCGCGTTCGTCGCCCTGGAGCGGGAAGCGGCGGCCGACCCGGAGCAGGCCGCCTTCTGGGCGGGGCGGCTGGAGGGCGCCGAGCCGACCCTGCTGTCCGCGAAGGACGGGGCGGGCAGCGGCCAGGCCGGACCGGCGACGGGGACCGCCTCGGCGGAGCGGGACCTGCCGGCCGCTTCGGTCGCCGCCCTCCAGGGTGTCGCCCGCGAGTTGGGCGTGCCGGCCCGCACCGTCTTCCTGGGGCTGCACGTCCACGCTCTGGGTCGCGTCACCGGGCGCGGCGAACTGCTGACCGGGCTCGTCGTCAACGGGCGGCCCGAGCCGGACGGCGAGGAGCTGGCCGGGCTGTTCCTGAACACGGTGCCCGTGCGGGCCGCGACGACGGCCGACGAGTGGGCGGAGCTGTTCGCCGGGATCTTCCGGTCGGAGCAGGAGCTGATGGCCCGCCGGCGCTACCCGCTGGCGGACATCCTCGGGCGGGTCGGACGCGGCGAGCTGTTCGACACGGTGTTCAACTACACCGATTTCCATGTCTACCGGGACGCCCCGCAGACGCCGGTGCGGATCACCGGCGCCCGGTACTTCGAGATGACGAGCTTCCCCTTCGTGGTCCATGTGCACCGCGACCACTTCGCCGACCGCGCCTCGCTCATCGTGAACCACGACGCCGCGGCGGTGGCCGAGGACACCGTCACCGCTTACCTGGAGGCGTACACCGAGGCGCTGGCCTCGGCGGCCGCGGGCCTGCGGCCGGGCAGCCCGCAGCAGGCGGGCGGCGGGAGCGGCGAGGTGGCCGAGCGCGTCGCGGCGGTCCTGGACGGCGCGCTCACCGGCGGCCCGATCGGCCCCGACGAGGACTTCTTCGCCCGCGGCCTGGACTCCATCTCCGCCATCCGGGTCGTGGCGCGCATCAAGCGGCAGGGCCTGCCGGTCACCCTCCAGGACGTGTTCGCGCACCGTACGGTGCGGTCGCTCGCGGCCGCGCTGGCCGCCGGCGCAGGCGGGGTGGGCGGCGCCGGCGAGGTGGGCGGTACGGGCGGTTCCGCCGACCGGGCGCCCGCCGGTGGGACGGCGGCCGGACCGGCCGCCGTGGCCCTTCCGCCCGGCGCGGAGGACGCCTACCCGGCGACCGCGCTGCAACTGGAGATGATCCGGCGGCACGACGCCGACCCCGCACAGGCGGTCTACCACGACGTGTTCGCCTACCGGCTGGCCGTCCCCCTGCGCGAGGAGCGGCTGCGCGAGGTGCTGGACGCGCTCGTCGCCGCGCATCCGACGCTGCGCACCGCGTTCCTGACCGACGCCCGACCGGTACCGCTCCAGGTGGTGCACGCGCCGGCGCCCGCCTGGCTGGAGGTGCACGATCCCGAGCCCGGCGACCTCGCGGGCGCCGACGCCGACGCGCGGCTCGAGGCGTGGTTCGACGCCTGGTTCGAGGCCGAGAAGGCGTCGGGCTTCACCTGGTCCCGGCCGGAGCTGATGCGGTTCCACGCCCACCGGCAGGGGCCGGACGCCTTCACCCTCACGCTCAGCTTCCACCACTCCGTCATCGACGGGTGGAGCCTGTCCCGCCTGCTGGCCGACTTCGTGCGGCTCTACACCGCCGCGGGGCCGGTGCCGGAACCGGTGCGCCCCCCGGCCGGTCCCCGCCAGTACGCCGCCGCCGAGGCAGCCGCGCGGGCGGACGGGCAGGCGCGGGAGTTCTGGCTCGCGGAACTGCGCGGCGTCCCGGCGCCCGGCTTCCCGGCGCCCGCCGCGGACCAGGGCGCGGCGCACGGCCGGTGGAGCGAGGTCGCGATCGAGGTGGACCCGGAGACGGGACGCGGGCTGGCCGCGCTGGCCCGCAGCGCCGGGGTGCCGCTCAAGCACGTGCTGCTCGCCGCCCACCTGGAGGTGCTGCGCGGACTCGAAACGCAACCCGACCTGCTCACCGCGGTGTTCAGCGGCGGCCGCCAGGAGATCGAGGGGGCCGAGGACATGATCGGCATGTTCCTCAACTTCCTCCCGCTGCATGTCCGGTTGGACGGGCGCCCGCAGTGGCCGGCCCTGGCCGCCCACGTGTTCGAGGCCGAACGCCGGGCCCTGCCGCACCGCCGCTTCCCGGTCACCGAGCTGTACACGCCGGGCGGCCCGGCCGTTCCCCGTACCGCCTTCAACTTCACGCGCTTCGAGGCGTACGGCGACCTGGCGGCCGACGGGACCGCGGACGGGCGGCGGGTGCTGGCCGGAATCCGATGGTTCGAGCACACCCACTTCGCGCTGCTCGCCAATGTCGGCCACGATCTGCGGCATCAACGGCTGATCGTCACGCTCAACGCGGACGGGCGCGTACTGCCCCCGGACGCGGTGCGCGCGATCGGCCGGGCGTGGCAGGACGTGCTCTCCGGCATCGCGGCGGAGAGCAGCGCGTACGACGGCTCGTGACAGCGGCGGCCCGCCGGAACCCCGGCGGGCCGCTCCCGAAGGAAAGCAGACAGGGGCGCCCGCACCTCCCGGGGCGCCCATCGAACACTCCGAAAGGCCCTGACACGCCATGACCGACACCGCACCCCGCACCGAGTCCCGCACCGAGCCCCTCATCGGCACCCACCAGCAGTCCGACGGGTACCAGACGCACTACCGCCACTGGGGCCCCGCCTCCGGCGAGGACGCCATCGTGCTGCTGCACGGCGGAATCAGCCACAGCGGATGGCAGCAGCCGCTCGCCGAGCACGTCACCGCCACCTCCGACGCGGCGTTCTACGCGCTGGACCGGCGCGGCTCGGGCCTCAACGCCCAGCGCGGCCACTTGCCCTCGGTCGAGCGGGAGTTGGCGGACATCGCCTCCTTCCTGCGCTCCCTGACCGGCTCCTTCCGGCGGGTGCACCTGGCCGGCTGGTGCTTCGGCGGCCAGATCGCCTCCATCGCCGCGGCGCGCCTGGCCGGCGAGGGGGTCGTGGCGAGCCTGGTGCTCGTCGCGCCGGGCTACGCCTTCACCGAGCGGTACGCGGATGTCCTGCGGCTGTCCATGCAGGGCATCTTCTCCGCCCTGGACTCGCTGGAGGTCAAGCCGGAGCCGGACCGCGCGTTCGTGCCCGTCCCGTTGCAGATCAGCGACTTCACCGACCGGCCCGAGTGGCAGGAGTTCGTGGCCGCCGACACCCTGCAACTGGACCGGATCACCACCACGACCGTGGACGTCTGGGACCAGCTGGCGGCCCTCTCGCGGGGCGGCGTCCTGTCCGAGCTGGGCGACATCCCCGTCCTGGCGGTCCTGGGCAACCGGGACCGGCTGGTGGACAACGACCGCGTCGAGGCGATGCTGACCGAGCAGATCCGCGGCACCGCCCCGGTCGTGCACCGCCTGGACACCCACCACGCGGTGCAGTTCGAGGAGCCCGCCGCGCTCGCCCGGCACATCACCGACTTCCTCGCCACGGTGCGCTGACCCGCGCACCGCCGGCCCCGCGGCGGGCCCGGCTCCGCTCCCGGAAGCCGGGCCCACCGCAGGGAAGACCCCCGCAACCGCCCATGAAGCACGGAGAGTTGGGAATGCCGTCAAGCCTCCAGGCCAGGCTCAGGGAACTGCTGCTGATGGTCGCCAGTGCGATCACCATCATCGGGACCACCGCCATCGCGGCCTCGCTGCCGAAGATGAGCCACGTCTTCGCCGACACGCCGCACGGGCACTATCTGGTGAAGGTCTCCTTGACGGTGCCGGCGCTCACCGCGGGCCTGTTCGCCGTTCCCAGCGGCCAGATCGTGGACCGCTGGGGCCGCAGACCGCTGTTCATCGCCTCCCTGGTGCTCTACGGCGCCGCCGGCTGCGCCGGCTTCCTGCTGCACTCGCTCTACGCGATCCTGCTCTCCCGGCTGCTGCTCGGCGCCGCCGTCGCGGGCGTGTCCACCTGCGCGACCGCGCTGATCGCGGACTACACGCCACGTGACCGCATCGGCCGCGCGATGGGCCGGCAGTCGCTGTTCATGGCGCTGGGCAACGTGGTGTTCGTCTTCAGCGGCGGCCTCCTGGCCGACCAGGGCTGGCGCTGGCCCTTCCTGCTGTACGGGATCGGGTTCGTGCTGGTGCCGGCGGCGGTGGTGCTGATCCGCGAGCCGCGGAGCACGAACGACCCGGCGCCGGTGTCCGCAGCCCCGGCCGCTGCCCGGGCCGCGCAGGGGGAGGTGCCCCCCGCCGCGACGGGGACGATCGCCCTCACCTATGTGCTGCTCTTCGTCAACATGGTCGGCTACTTCATGGTGCCGGTCTACCTCCCCTTCTACCTCGCCTCCTTCCACCACGGCGACAGCCTCAGGGCGGGCGCGCTGCTGTCGGTGGTGGGCGTGGCCTGGGCGCTGTCCTCCCTGGTGTACCGGCGGCTGGCGCAGCGGATGCCGTACGAACGCGTCACCGTACTGACCTTCGGCCTGCTGGGAGCCGCGTATGTGCTGCTCGGCACGGCGTCGTCGTATCCGGTGCTGGTGGCCGCGCTCGTCCTGACCGGTGCCGGGCTCGGCTCGGCGATCCCGAACCTCAACTCCTGGATGCTCGCGGTGACGCCCCCGGCGGCCAAGGGCCGGGTGATCGGGGCCCGGGTCTGCACCACCTTCCTCGGGCAGTTCGTCTCGCCGGTCATCACCGCGCCCCTGACCGCCGCGGCCGGCATCGGGCACAGCTATGTGATCGCCGGCGCCGTCATGGCCGCCGTCGCGGGCGGGGTCGCCGTGGCCCTGCTGCTGCGCCTGCGGCGCGCCGCACCCGCGCCCGAGGCGGTCGGCTGAGGCGGTCGTGGAGGGTGGCGAAGGCGGTGCAGGTGAAGGGGTAGGTGAGGGCGGCGGCGGTGAGCAGCCCGAGGATGACGGGGGCGAGGATGCCCGCGTAGTAGCCCGCGAAGAAGTTGCCGGTGGTGTCGGCGAGGAGGTGGCGCACGGCGGGGCGGGCGGGGAGGGCGACCTGGGTGGCCAGGCGCGCGAGGAGGGCGCAGAGCGCGGCGGCGGGCAGGGTGAGGGCGAGGACGCGGCCGGCTCCGGCGCGGGTCCAGACCTGGGACCAGGAACGGCGCAGCGCCGTACGGGCGTTGAGGCCGGCGGCAGCGGCGGCGGGCGCGAGGGCGAGGCCGACGCGCAGGAGGACGGCGGCCAGGACGGCCAGCACCAGCAGGCAGGTGAGGAGGGTGTTGCTCCAGGAGTGGGCGTCGCGGCCGTTGGGGTGGTAGCCGAAGAGGCCGTGCGCGGCGACGACGGCCAGCGGCACCAGGGGCCAGGTGATCAGCCCGCGCAGCGTGTAGACGGTGAGGAGGGCCGGTATCCGGGTGCGGCCCGAAGCAGCGCCCGGCTCGGCCGCAACGCCTGTTGGCCGTACGGTACTTGCCGCCGTGACGGCCCGCGAGCACGCGCTTTGCAGGGCCGCGCTGGCGATGCCCAGCAGGAGCAGGAAGAGCGGAAGCGTGCCGAGCGCGACCTTCGCCAGCCCGGTGTGGTCGTGGACGTACGGGTCCTCGACGTAGTGGTACCGGTTGCGCTGGTTGCGCATGTGCGTGAACAGCGGCCAGGAGCAGGCGAACACGGCGGCCGTCAGCAGCAGCCAGGCAAGCCCGGCCAGCCCGACGACCTGTGCCGTCGCCCGGACGAGGGCGCCGCGCTGCCGCCGCAGTACCGCGGACACCGTGGCGGCGGCGCCTCGTTGCGGGGGATCGGACGGTGCGGGTCGGTCGTGCTGCGTCATGGAACGGGGCCTTCGCCTGGTCGGGGGCGTTTCCTGACGGGGACGCGCCGCGGCCCGCCGCGGTTGCCCACCGTCCGGCCCGGCGCGGCAGGCTCAGACCGTGTGGACGGTGGTCCCGGCCTCCTCGAGCGCGGCGATCTCCGCCGCGGGCGCGTCGATGTCCGTGACGAGGCGGGGGAGTTGGGCCGCGGCCGCGACGAAGGCGAACGCGGTGTGCCCGAGCTTGCCGCCGTCCGTCGCCACGACCGCCCGCCGGGAGGCGCCGATCGCCGCCTTCTTCACGGCCGCGTCGTCGAGGTCGTACGCGGTCAGGCCCTCCGCCGCGCTGAGGCCGCAGCAGCCGATGACGGCGGTGTCGAAGCGCAGGGCCGCCAGCGAGGCGAGGGTGAGCGGGCCGGTCAGGGCCCCCTCGGCGGCGCGCGGCTGCCCGCCGGGCACGAGCAGGGTGGCCGGGCCGGGCTGCTCGCCGAACAGGCGGATCGCCTGGAGCGACAACGGCACGACGGTGACGGGCCGTTCGCGCAGCAGGCGGGCGACCTCCAGGCAGGTGGTGCCGCTGTCGAGCACGACGGTCTCGCCGTCGGCGATCAGCGCGGACGTCTCGGCGGCGATCCGCCGCTTGGCGTCCACCGCGTCGCTCAGCCGCAGCGCGAACGGCGGTTCCTCGCCCCGCAGCAGCAGCGTGCGGGCGCCGCCGCGGACGCGTTCGAGCACGCCTTGGGCCGCGAGGGCGTCGAGGTCGCGCCGGATGGTCATCTCGGAGGCGCCGGTCAGCTCCGCCAGTTGCTGGACCGTGGCCGACCCCGCCGCCCCGACCTCGCGCGCGATCAGCCGGTGGCGGTCCGCATTGCTCATACGGCGATTGAACACCACCGCGGAACGCACATGCAAACTGTTCGAAGATGCCCTTTTCAAACACGCACGATGGTCGTTACGGTGTGGGCATGGAACGCTCGCTCCGGTCCGCCCGCACGGCGACCTTCGTGTACTTCGTCCTGTGCGGCACCCTGATGGGCACCTGGGTCGTGCACATCCCCGCCATCGAACAGCGCACCGGCATCAGCCACGCCACCCTCGGCCTGCTGCTCGTCCTGCTGGGGCTCGGCGCCTTCGCCGGGATGCAGGTCGCCGGCCGCCTGTCGGACCGGATCGGCGCGCGCGTCGTCGTACCCGTCTCCGCCGCGCTGTGCGCGGCCACCCTTGTGCTGCCCGGGCTGCCGCGCGACCCGTGGACGCTGGCCGGGGCGCTGCTGGTGTTCGGCTTCTTCGACGGCTGCCTGGACGTGAGCATGAACGCGCACGCGGTGCACGTGGAGAAGGCGTACGGGCGGCCGGTCATGTCGGCCTTCCACGCGACGTTCTCGGTCGGCGGGGTCCTCGCCTCTCTCGTCGCGGCGGGTGCGGCGGGCGCCGGCGCGGGGCCGGCGGCCACGCTCGGGGTGTCCGGGGCGGTGGGGGTGGTGGTCGCGGTGGTGGCGGCGCGCGGGCTGCTGCCGGCGGAGGGGGTGCCCGGGGCCGTATCCGGAACCGCGCCCGAGGTCGTACCCGATACCGCACCCGCGGCGTCCGCGCGACGGCGCAAGGCGCCCGGCCGGATCTGGGTACTCGCCCTCCTCGCCGCCATGGTCATGCTCGCCGAGGGCGCCGCCAACGACTGGAGCGCCCTGCACCTGAAGGACGTCCTCGGCGCGCCCTCGGACGTCGCCGCCATCGGCTACGGCACCTACGCGGCGGCCATGACCCTCGGGCGGCTGCTCGCCGACCGCGTCTCCGGCCGCTTCGGGCCGCTGGCCGTCCTGCGGTACGGGTCGGCCACCGCCGCGGCCGGGATCACCGTGGTCGCCCTCGCGCCCTGGCTGTGGGCCGCCTTCGCCGGGTGGGCGCTGTTCGGGCTCGGCCTGTCCGGGTGCGTGCCCCAGCTCTTCAGCGCCGCCGGGCGCGTGGACCCCGCGGCCGCGGGCACCAACGTCTCCCGGGTCTCCGGGATCGGCTACCTCGGGATGCTCTCCGGCCCGGCCGTCATCGGCTGGCTCACCCACGTGGTGGCGCTCAACCACGCGTTCCTGCTGCTGACGGTGCTGTGCGCGGTCGCGGCGCCGGCGGCGGGGGTGCTGCGCGCCGACACGGGCGCCGGGTCCGGCTCCGGCTCCGGCTCCGGTCCCGACGGTCAGGCCGTGCCGAACAGCGCCATCGACTCGGCCAGCCGCTCCCGGGCCCAGTCGCGCGCCGACTCCTCGGTGTGACCGCGGTAGTACGTCTCCACCACCATCACCAGCGCCACGTACAGGCAGTACAGCCGGCGCCGTACGAGCGCGTCCCCGGTCGGCTCGGGCATGCCGTAACCGCGGAGGAACGCCGACGAGTCGCCGAACGCGGGGAGTTGGTGCCCGGTGAACCCCCACTCCATCAACGGGTCGCCGTAGAAGGCCCGTTCGTGGTCGAGGATCGCCGCGATCGCGCCGTCGCGGACCATGACGTTGCCGATCCACAGGTCCCACTCGACCAGGCGCGCCTCGGTCACCTCGTCCAGCGCGGGCGCGTGCGCGGCCAGCACCGCGCGGATCTCGTCGTACCCCCGGCCCAGGTCGATCGCGCGGCGCTCGCCGTCGGCCACGATGTCCTCGAACATCCGGGAGAAGGCGCGCCGCCAACTCGGCTCCGGCGGCCCGGAAAGCGGGCCGAACCCGGGTCCGCGCACCGCGTTGATCTCCCGGTTGAGCGCGCCGAGCCGCTCCATGTAGGCGTCGCGCTCGGCCGCGGGGAGCCCTTCGGCGAGGACGGCGAGGTTGTCCGCGTCGACGTGGCCCATGAAGAAGTAGCCGCTGTCGCACAGTTCGCGGCTGCGGTCCACGAAGTCCACCCGGGGGAGGGGTACGTCGGTGTGCTTGCGCAGCAACTCGATGGCGGCCAGCTCGGTGTCCATCGCGCCGCGCTCGTACGTCAGCACCTCCACCGCGGCCGGCGGGGCGATCTTCACCACGACCCGGGCGCCGTCGCGCAGCCGTATCCGGTAGGCGGCGTTGAACCAGCCGAACCCCAACTCCTCGGCCCAGTCCTCGCCTTCGGGGACCTGCGCGGGTCCGTACGCGCGCTCGACCATCGCGCGGAGCGCGGCCGGCGACTGCCGGTTCTTGGTGATGCTCTCCAACGGGTCCTCCTGATACGGCGTGGGGCGTACGGGTACGTGGGCGCCCGGGTCAGCCGCGGACCGCCGCCATCAGGGCCTGGTGGGTCTCCCGGTCGGCCGCGGCCACGAGGCCGCCGACCGTCTCGCCCAGGGGCGCGCCGTCGATGCCGGTGACCACGCAGCCCGCGGCGCGGCACAGGGCGATGCCCGCGGCGAAGTGGACGCTGCCGGTCAGGTCGGCGCCGTCGGTGACGTAGCCGGCGCGCTTGCCCGCGGCGACCCAGGCCAGGGCGAGGCTGGTGGACCCCACGCGGGGCCGGAAGCGGCTGACGAAGGCGGGGTGCGCCAGCAGGGCGGCCGGATGGAAGCCCGGGGCGTGCAGGAACGGCGGGTCGAGGTTGACGTCCACCAGTCCTGAGGCGGCGGTGGGCGTGAGCGGGGCGTCCCCGTCGGGGCCGCCGCGCCGGAGGCGCGCGGTGGCGCCGTCCGTGACGAACACCTCGCCGCCGAACGGGTCGGCCACCGCCGCCGGTCCACCGCGCAGCGCCACGTTGACGGCCACCAGCATCGTGCCGACCGCGTAGTTGAGCGTGCCGCACAGCGGGTCGACCAGCCACTGGCGGGCCGCGTCGGCTGCGCCGCGCCGCCCGCCCTCCTCGCCGAGCACCGCGTCCCCGGGGCGCGCGGCGAGGATGACGCCGAGGATGCGCTCCTCGGCCGCCACGTCCGCCTCGGTGGCGAAGTCCCCGCCGCCCTTGTCGATCCGGGCGAGCGGCCGCCCGTACATCTGCCGCACCACGTCCGCCCCGGCCCGCGCCGCGGCCGCGGCCACCTCGGCGTCGTCCGCGTACCCCTCGCTCATGCCGCTCACCCTAGCCACCCGCCGCGCGGCAGGTCAGTCGCAGCGGCTGCACAGGACACCGCGGTAGGTGGCGGCCAGGGTACGGGCCACGCCCGGCTCGGGGGCCCAGCGGCCGCGGTGGCTGCGGTGGGAGGGGGGACCGTACGGGGACTGCCAGGCGGGGCGGTCGGCGCGGTGCGTGCCGCGCGGCATCCGGGGCAGACCGGGTACGCGGAGCCGGACGGCGCCGAACCCGCGGCGGTGCAGGAGGGCGATCGAGGGGCATGTGGGCACGACGGCCCAGGTCTTGGTCATGGGGCTACACCGTTCCCGTGGGAAGAGGACCAGAAGCAGCACGGCGGGCCGCCTGCGGACGGGAGCACCGTAACGGCGCCCGCCCGCGCGGCTCCATCGGTTTTCCCCGGGTTCCTCCCCGGTCCGCACGCCCCCGAAGCGCCGTTCGGTAACCTGGCGGCCGGGGGCGGCGCCGCGAGGCGGGGGGACGGATGGACTCGGTGTCCGTGGTGTCGGCGGCACTCGCCGTGTGCGGGGCGGCCGCCGCCGCGCTGTTCAGCTACTGGCAGCAGCGGCGCCTGCGGTCGTGGGAGCAGCGCACGTACATGGACCGGTACGGCGCCTCGCTGGTGTGGGCCGCGTACGACCTCCAGACCCGGCTGTACAACATCCTGCACGGCCACGTGCTCGACCGCGAAACGTCGCGCGGGTCCGGCTTCCTGACGTCCTTCCTGACGCGTGGCACCGACCGCGAGGCGGAGTTCGTGCGGCGCAGCACCGTGTTCGTGCTGGCGGAGTACCTGGGCTGGGTGGAGATCCTGCGCCGGGACGTGCAGTTCCTGGACCTGGGCACCAGCCGGCTCAACTCGCAGGTGACGCTCCAGATCTCCCGGATCGGGTCGAGCCTGTCGAAGATCGACGCGGCGAGCAGCGAACTGCGGCTGTTCCGCGCCCAGCAGCGGGCGGTCGGCGAGCTGATGATCCACCCCGACGGTGAGCCGGGCCGTAGGCGCTGCCTGGGCTACGCCGAGTTCTGCGCGAAGCTGGACCAGGACGCCGCCTTCGCCGGCTGGTTCGGCGTGCTGCTCGCCGATGTGGACCGCCTCGCGGCGGACACCGCGCCCGCCGTGGCCCGACTCCAGGTCGTCCAGCAGCAGTTGGTCGAGCTGATCGACCTGCTCGACCCGAAGCGGATACGGCTGCCGCAGTTCCGGCTGACCTTCGACCGGGCCACCCACCGCATCCGGTGAGGCCGCCGCGCGGGTCAGTCGGCGGCGGGGCAGCCGAGGCGGGTCAGGGTCGCCTCGGCCTCGGCGAGGTCGGCGGGGGCCGCGAGCGCGCGGGCGCGCAGCAGACGGGCGCGGGCCGAGCCGACGGGCCGGTCGGCCGACGCGTAGCCGCGGGCGGCGCGGTCGGCGAGCTCGGCCGCCGCGGCCGGGTCGTCCTGGCGGAGCCGGACCCGGGCCAGCGCGAGGAGCGCGTCGGCGGCGCGGACGACGAACCCGTGCTCCTCGGCGAAGGCGGCGGCCGCCGACGCGTGCACGGAGGCGTCCTGGAGCCGCCCGGCGGCGGTCGCGACCTCCGACAGCCCGGTCCTGGCCCCGGCCTCCACGTACGGCAGGCCGTTCTCCCGGGCGACGGACAGCGCCTGGCGGTAGAAGGGCTCGGCGCCCGACGGCTCGCCGGCGGCGAACCGCACCCGCACCGCGCCCGCGGTGAGCAGGGACTCCGCCTGGACCAGCGGGTCCTGCGTGGTGCCCGCGACCCGCAGCGCGGCCTCCGCCGCCTCCCACGCCGGCTCCCGCGCCCCGCGGTCGCAGTGGATCGCCGCGAGGTGGGAGTGGCAGTCGGCCTGCCACGTCGTGTCGTGCGACGCGCGGACGGCCGGCAGCGCCATGTCCGCGTACCGCAGCGCCTCGTCCAGGCGGCCCAACGCGTGCGTCGTACCGACCAGGTTGACCATCGCGCGGGCCCGCTCCTGCTGCCCGTCGGCCAACTCCAGGCTCTTCAGCAGGTGTTCGTGCGCCTCCCGGGTGCGGCCGATCGGCAGGCACACCGCGGCGAGGTTCAGGTGCGCGCCGAACTCGCTGTGCGCCCGCCCGAGTTCGCGGTTGAGCACCAGCACCTCCCGCAGGCACTCCGCGCTCTCGGCGAGCCGCCCGGCCCGCCACAGGGTCCCGGCGAGGTTGTTGAGCGCGGTCGCCGCGAGGTCCGGCCGCCCGGCCTCCCGTGCCAGCGCCCCCGCCCGCCGGTAGAGCGGCACCGCCTCGGCGGGCCGGCTGGTGTGCATGTGCATGTCGGCCGCGCTGAGAGCGGCCACCGCGCGGGAGCCCGCGTCGCCGTGCGCGGCCGACGCGGTGAGCGCCGCGTCGGCGACGGCCTGCCACTCCGCGACCCGCACGCTGCGCCAGAAGTACCCGCGCAGCCGGTCCGCGAGCAGCCACGCGAAGGCGTGCGGCCCCTGGCGCGCGCTGTGTTCGACCGCGGCGACCAGCGCGCCGCGCCGCTCGTCGAGCCAGCCGCGCGCACCGACCACGTCCCCGTCGTACGCGGGCAGCGGCGCCGCGAGGGTGCCGGCCGGCGCGCACAGGCTGTTCCAGCGCGGCGCGAGGACGCGGACGGTGGCGTCCACCGCGTGGTGGTACCAGGTGAGCAGCCGCTCCAGGGCCGCCGCGCGCTCCTCGGCCGGGTCCTCGGCGGTGGTGCGCTCGGCGGCGTACTCCCGCAGCAGGTCGTGCGCGCGGTAGCGGCCCGGGCCGTCCTCCTCCAGCAGGTGCAGCCCGGCGAGCCCGGTCAGGCAGGCGCGGGTCTCGGCGGCGGGGCGCCCGGCGAGCGCGGCGGCCGCCGCGACGTCCACGGTGCCGCCGGGCACCAGGCCCAGCAGCCGGAACAACCGGGCGGCGGCCGGGTCGAGTTGGTCGTAGGACCAGGACAGCACCGTGCGTACGTCGCTGAGCGGGTCGTCCGCGACGGCCAGCGCGTCCAGGCTGCCGCCGCCCGGCCCGATGCCGCCCGCCGCCGCGGCCTGCTCGAACTGGGCGGCGAACCCGGCGAGCGTCGCCCCCGGCTGCCGGGAGACCTGCTCCGCGACGATCCGCAGCGGCAGCGGCAGCCGCCCGCACACCCGGGCCAGCCGGGCCGCCGCCTCCGGCTCCGCGGCCGTACGGTCGCCGCCCACGGCGGTGGCCAGCACCGCCGCCGCCTCGCTGTCGGTCAACTCGCCCAGCGGCACCGAGCGGGCGCCGTCGCGGATGACCAGCCCGCTGAGCCGGTTGCGGCTGGTGACGACCGCGCAGCAGCCGGCCCCCGGCAGCAGCGGCCGCACCTGCTGCACGCTGTGCGCGTTGTCCAGGACGACCAGCGCGCGCCGCCCGGCCAGCGACGTCCGCCACAGGGCGCGCCGTTCGTCGGCGTCGGCAGGCATCCGGTCGGGGTCGACGCCGAGTTGGGCCAGCAGCAGGCCGAGCGCGTGGTGCGCGCCGACCGGGGTGTCCGGGCCGAAGCCGTGCAGGTCCACGTAGAGCCGGCCGCCCGGGAAGTGCCGCCCGGCGGTGTGCGCCCAGTGCACGGTGAGCGTGGTCTTGCCCGCGCCGCCGATGCCGTGCACGACGGCGACGGCGGCGCGCCCGCTGCCGTCGCCCACGGCGGCCGGAAGCGCGTCGAGCAGGGCGAGTTCGGCCGTGCGGCCCACGAAGCCGTCGGTGCGGGCCGGCAGGAGCGAGGGCGGTGCGGGGGCAGGCGCGGTGGTGGGGCCGGACTCCGGCGCCTGCGGCGGGAGTCGGGTGGGCGAGCCGGTCGGCGCGATCTTCCGGGCGGACCGGGGTCCGGCGTCCTGGCGGAGCAACCGCTCATGGGCGGCGCGCAGTTCGGCCGACGGCAGCGTGCCGAGCTGGTCGTCCAGCAGCCGCCGCACCGCCTCGTACGTCTCCAGCGCCTCCGCGAGGCGGCCCGCGGCATCCAGGGCGGTGAGCAGCCGCAGCCACAGGGACTCCCGCAACGGGTGGCGGGAGGTCAACTGCTGCAAGTCGGCGAGGAGTTCGGCCGACGGCTCGCGGTCCAGCCGCAGTTCCAGGTCGGCGCGGCGCTCCACCGCGCCGAGGTACTGCTCGACCAGTGCGGCGGCGTACGCGTCCTCGACGTGCGGGGAGCCGACGTCCGCGAGCGGGGCGCCGCGCCACAGCGCGAGCGCGTCGCACAGCAGCCGGTGCGCCGCCGGGACGTCCGCGGCGGCCGGGCCCGCGCCGGGTGCGGGGAGGCCGGGGCACGCGGCCCGGGACGCGTCGAGCAGCCGCTCGAACCGCAGCGCGTCCACCCGGTCCGGCGGCACGTCCAGCCGGTAGCCCGCGGGCGCGGTCCGCACCGACTCCTCACCGAGCAGCGTCCGCAGCCGGTTGACCAGCGTGTACAGGCTGGAGGCCACATGCCGGGGCGGCCGCTGCGCCCAGACGCACTCCACGAGTTCGCCCTTCGCCACGGTACGGCCGGCCCGCAGCGCGAGCGCGGCGAGCAGTGCGCGCTGGCGCATGCTGGGCAGTTCCACCGGGCGGCCGTCCAGGCGCAGCAGGAAAGGGCCGAGTACGGCGATGTCCAACGTGGCCATGGATCTCCTGCCGTACCCCGGTGCGTAGCGCCATGCGGGGCGGACCGGAGCCACGGCGGGGCGGTGGACGCCCGCATGGGACGACCACCTTACGCGGAGCGGGCGCCCGGGCGGGCGCGGTCGGGCGGAGGGCACACCTGGTCGGGCCGAGGGCACGCGGCGAGCCCCCTCCTCCGTCCATGGCGGCGGAGAAGGGGGCGAGGGTCCGGCAGACCCGCCCGCATCGTCACCTGCGGGCGGAACGGGGTGATCGGCCGGGCCCGGCTCGTGCGCGGACCAGGTGCGGCCTCGGGCGCGTACGAGGGGCGCGGCCCGTCAGCAGCCCGGCGGGTTCGGCGACAGCGAGTCGATCAGGATGTTGTCCGGCCAGTACGACCAGCCGTTGACGCCGGTGGCGCGGTCCAGGATGTGGTACCAGTCGCCGGGAGCCTCGCAGTAGATGTACACCGCCTGGCCCTGCTGGCCCTGGCCGAGGATGGTGTAGGCGGTGCTGGGCCCGGAGCGGATGTTGACGCCGCCGGCGGTGAAGAACCCCGTGGTCGTGGTCATCGGCGCCGCCCGCGTCCCGGCGCTCTGCGGGGCGGCCTGCGCGGTGGCGGCGGACAGGCCGCCGAGCGCCAGGACCGCCGTCGCGACGGCCGCCACCGCTGCGGCGCGGCTGCGTAACCGGGTGGTGTGCCGGGTCATCGTTCTCCCTCAGCTGGACGCGGATTCGGACGCCCGGCGGCCCAGGACGACGCGGCAGCCATGACCGCACGACTGCCGTCCCCCGTCCGTCCTGCTCACCGCCGGGCATGCGACCACTCAAGCGGCACGTTCTCTCAGCAGCCTCTCAGGAACCTCTCAGCTCAGCCGTGAGCGCGGCCACCGCCTCCTGCTGCCGGCGGTGGAGCGCGTCCACCGCCCGGCGCAGCCCGCACAGCCGCCCGTACATAAGGCACCTGGCCTGCCAGGGGTGCCACAGCGCCTGGAGCAGGAGCTGGGCGGTGGCCCGCCGGTACTCCTCGCACGCCGTCACCAGGACGTCGAGCGACTCGCCCAGCACGCCGCCGGCCCGCAGGTCCGCCAGCCGGATCGCCTCGCACTGGAGGGCGCGCTCCTCCGCGCCGCCCGCGAAGTCCAGCACCCGGCGCGGCACTCCGGCCGACAGCGCCGCCACCACGAGCCCGGAGAAGGCGGCGCGCAGCGCGCGCTCCGCGTCGGCGCCGTCCTCCAGCACGGCCATGACCCCCAACTCCAGGGACGCCGTGCGCCGTTGGGTGCCGATTCCGCGGCCGACCCGCCCGGTGGGGCGCGGCACCACATCGCTCACCGCGTCCCGTACCGCGGTGATCTGGTGGAACTGCTGCATGACGTCCGCGCGCAGCCGGCGCCGCTCGTGCACGCGGGACACGTACGTGGTGACCGCCGCCCCCACCACACCGCCTGCCGCCGTGTAGGCCAATCCGGCCAACCCGGCTACTCCGCCCACCCGTTGCCCCCTACTGACGCAGCGTCATGTTCGTGCTGTCGCCGAAGTGGACGGCGGCGGTCGGACGATACTCCGGGCCGCCGGGTGCCGCGGGATCAGACGGTGATGACGCGGCGCCCCCGGGTGTGGCCCGCCTGGCTGTCGACGTGTGCGGCGGCCGCCTCGTCGAGCGGGTACGACCGCGCGACGGGGATGTGCAGCCGGCCGCGCGCGATGAGGTCGGCCGCCTCGGCGAGGGCGTCCGGCACGCTCCCGGCCACTCCGGAGAAGCGGACGCCGTACCGCGGGGCGGTGAGGTCGGCGATGGTGAGCACCGCGCCCGGGTCGCCGGTCAGTTCGACGAGTTCGCGGACCACGCCGGCGCCCGCCAGGTCGAGGGCCGCGTCGACGGGGCGGCCGAGCCGCCGGACCCGCTCGGCCCAGCCGTCGCCGTACGTGATGGCCTCGGCGCCCAGCTCGCGCAGGTAGTCCTGGTTCGCGGCCCCCGCGGTGCCGACCACCGCGATGCCGCGCTCGCGGGCGATCTGGAGGACCGCCGAGCCGACGCCGCCGGCCGCCCCGCTGACCAGCAGCGTCTGCCCGGGCTGTATCCCCACCTCGCGCAGGACGCGCAGCGCGGTCTCCACGACCGACGGGTATCCGGCCGCCTCCTCGAAACTCAGGCCCGCGGGCATCCGCGCCCACGCGGACAGCACCGCGAACTCGGCGTAGGTGTCGGTCCCTTCGCCGAACACGTGGTCGCCGACGGCGACGCCCGTCACGCCCGGGCCGACCTCGTCCACCACCCCGGCGGCGTCCAGCCCGACCCCGGCGGGCAGTTCGACCGGGTGCGCGGACAGCTTCTGGCCCTCGCGTATCCGCCAGTCGACGGGGTTCACCCCCGCCGCGCGCACGGCGACGCGCACCTGTTCCGGGCCCGCGTGGGGCTCCTCGGCGTCGATCAGGCGCAGCACTTCGGGACCGCCGAACTCGGCGTGGCTCACTTTCCTCATGCCGCCGACCGTAGCACTAACGGTTAGTTTTTTGAAACAGGTATTGTTTTGTATCTGCTAAGGTGATCATCATGACCACGCCGCCCGGGCGCCGCGAGCGCAAGAAGGCCGCGACCCGCCAGAAGATCGCGGACACCGCGATGCGGCTCTTCCTGGAGCGGGGATACGACGCGGTGGGCATCCGTGACGTGGCCGCCGAGGCCGATGTCGCCGTGACCACGCTCTTCTCCCACTTCGCCGCCAAAGAGGCGCTGGTCTTCGAGCAGGACACGCAGTTCGAGCAGAGCCTCCTGCGGGCGGTCGGCGAACGGGCCCCGGACGAACCGCTCGTCCCGGCGCTGCGCCGCGAGATCCAGGCGCTGGTGCGGCACTGCACGGCCGACGCCGCCGCCCCGACCTGGCGGATGATCGACTCCTCGCCCGCCCTGCGGGAGTACGAGGAGTCGATGCGGCTGCGGCACGCGGAGTCGCTGGCGGCGGCCATGGCCGCCGACCCCGCCCTGGCCCGGACCCCCACGGCCTGCCGGGCGATCGCCAGGTTCGTGATCGACGCGTACGCGGTGGCGCGTGAGGCGCCCGACCCGCAGACCGCGGTGGACGAGGTCTTCGTGATGGTCGAGGCGGCCTGGCAGGCGTCCGCCCGCACCTGACCGCGCCGCGGGGTCAGCGCAGCGGCAGGCTCTCGACGGTGAAGTCGGGGCTGGTCTGCGGATCACCGTAGAGGTACGTGTCCATCTGGGAGTTGGTCACCAGCAGCCGTCCGCGGCTGACCGCCACGCCGGTGACGGTGTCGGCCCCGGGGTAGGTGCGGGTGGCGACGACATCGGCCCGGTCGGCGCCCGCGGACAGCCGCAGGGTGTCCACCTCGTTGTCGACGGAGCGCGCGACGTACAGCGTGTTCCCCCGCCGGACGATCCCGTCGGCGCTGGGCAGCGCGGGCGCGGCGATCCGGTGCACCTCGCCGGTGGCGAGGGTGAGCCGGTAGAGCGCGCCGCTGTACCAGTAGCCGATGATCAGCGACCTGCCGTCGGGGCTGGTGACGATGCCGTTGCCGTTGGACTGCCCGGCCACGTAGTCCGGCAGGCGGTAGGCGACCTGGAGCGTGCGCTGGGCGCCGGTGGCGGGGGCGTGCACCTCGGCGGCCGGCACCCGGTAGACCACCGCGCGCAGGGAGTCCGTGAGGTAGACGTCGCCGTTCGGTGCCACGGCCTCGTCGTTGACCAGCGTCTTCTCGCCGGTGTCCGGGACGCGGTAGGAGGAGACGAGCTGCCCGGCGTCGGTGTAGACGAAGAACCGGCCGGTGAACGCGCCGGCGACCAGCAGGCGGTCGCCCGCGGTCTTGATCCCGGTGGCCTGGGTGCGGCCGTCCTGCCCCGCGGGCAGGAAGGGTTCGAGCCTCTTCGCGCCGGGGCTGCCGCGGTAGACGGTGCCGTCGGCGATGCTGCCGGTGTAGACGTGGTGGCGGTCGGCGGCGATGCTCTCGGGGAACGCGTCACTGCCGTCGACCGTGATCGGGTAGGCGGCGGAGGCGTCACCGGGCCGGTGGGCGGGCGCCGCGGCGGCGGGGAACGCGGTGGTGACCAGCGCGGCCGAGGCCGCGGCGAGGGCGCCGAGGGTGAGGGCGCCGCGCCGCCAAGTGGCGGGCGCGACGGCGTGGTTGAGTGTGCGGTGGGACATGGGAGGGAACCTTTCCCCGGCCGTCGCGGCCGGGAGAGAGTGGATACGTCCGGGCGGCTGCACCGAAACGCCGTCCGGGGGAGGGGACCGGTGGGACGCGCGGCCGGGCGGGCGCCGATGGGTGGGTGCCGTCGGGCGGGTGGTGCTTACGGGCCCGGGTCCGGCGGGGCGGCGCCCGGCGGATTCAGGCCAGTGCGGCGGCGACCGCCTCGGCCGGGGTGGTGGCGGGGCGGCCGATCAGACGGCGCAGGTCCCCGGAGTCGGTGAACATCTGCCCGCGGGCCGCGGCCAGATCGGCGTCCACCAGGACCTCCGCCAGTTCGGCGGGCACCCCGGCCTCGACCAGCACCTTCGCGAACACCTCGGGCGCCAGGTCGCGGTAGGCGATCGGCTCCCCGGTGACGGCGGCGATCACCGCGGCCAGCTCGTCGAGGGTGAACGTCTCGTCGCCGCCCAGTTCGTAGACCTGCCCGGCGTGGCCGTCGGTGCTCAGCGCGACCGCGGCGGCGTCGGCGTAGTCGGCCCGGGTGGCGGCGCTGATCCGGCCCCGCCCGGCCGCCCCGGCCAGCGCCCCGGCGGCGCGCACCTGCGGGAGCTGGACGGTGTAGTTCTCCAGGTACCAGCCGTTGCGCAGCAGCACCGTCGGGACGCGCTCGCGCAGGTACTGCTCGGTGGCGTGGTGGGTGGCCGACAGGATCGTGCCGGCGGTGTCCGCGCGCAGCATGCTCGTGTACGCCACCAGCGACGCGCCCGCCGCCACTGCCGCGTCGACGGCCCGGCGGTGGTTGGCGACGCGCTCGGACGGGGTCGTGGTCGAGACCAGCAGCAGCTTGTCCACGCCCTCGAAGGCCGCGGGCAGGCTCGCCGGGTCGGCGAAGTCGGCCCGGCGCACGGTCACGCCGCGGTCGGCGAGGTCCGCGATCCGGCGGGGGTCGCGGCTGGTCGCCACGATGTCGGCGGCCGGCACCCCGCGGGCCAGCAGCGCTTCCACGGTGAGCCGCCCCAGCTGTCCTGAGGCCGCGGTGACCACGGTCGTCATAGGTCTTCAACTCCTCTCCGACGCGGGCTTTCCGCGCCGAGAAACCCAGGATGACCTGGTCGCTCTCCTTCAGTAAGGAGCCACTTCCGGGTAAGGTGGCCACCTCTGCGAAAGGAACGAGGTGAGGCGCGTGGTGCGCGCAGGCGAGGTGATCGAGCCCACACCGTCCTGGGACCCGTACACGCGGGGCTGCCCGTCGCGTGATCTGCTCGACCAGATCGGCAGCAAGTGGGCGGTGCTGGTGCTCGGCGAGCTGGCCCGGCACGGGGCCTGCCGCTTCACTCGGCTGCGGCAGGCGCTCGCCGGGGTGAGCGAGAAGATGCTCACACAGACGCTGCGGACGCTGGAGCGGGACGGGCTGGTGCGGCGGACGGTGTACCCGGAGGTGCCGATCCGGGTGGAGTACGAACTGACCGGGCTCGGGCAGACGCTGCGGGAGCCGCTCAAGGCGCTGACGGAGTGGTCGGTGCGGCACGTCGAGGAGGTGCTCGCGGCGCGCGAGGAGTACGACGGGCGCGACGGCGGGCGGTAGCCGTAGCCGCCGCCGGTGGTGCCCGGCGGCGGACCGCCTTCCGGGGGGCGTGGCGGGCGCGCCCGCGTGTCGGGGGCCCGGGGGCGGTGGGTGCGGCGGGAGGCTGGGCGCCCGGAGCCGTAGAGCCGTGAGCGGTAGCGGTGAGCGGTGAGCGGTGAAAGCCGTACAGCCGTGGGCCGTACGCCGTGAGCCGTACCGAGGCCGCACCCAGAGAGGGCGAGAATGTCCGAAGTCACCACTCCGTTCGCGACCGGCACCCCGTGCTGGATCGATCTGATGGCACAGGACCAGCAGGCCGCGCTGGACTTCTACCGCGACCTGCTCGGTTGGCAGGGCGAGGTCGGCGGGGAGCAGTTCGGCGGGTACGCGGTCTGCGAGCTGAAGGGTCGGCCGGTCGCCGGGATCGGCCGGGCGATGGCGGCCGAGGGCCAGCCGGTGCCGCCGACCGTGTGGACCGCCTACCTGGCCACGACCGACGCGCAGGCCACCCAGGACGCGATCGTCGGCGCGGGCGGCACCCTCATCGCGCCGGTGATGGACGTCGGCGGCCTCGGGCGGATGCTGATCGCCGCCGACCCGCAGGGCGTCGTCTTCGGCGTGTGGCAGCCCGGCGACTTCTCCGGCGTCGGCATCGCCAACGAGCCCGGCGCGCTGATCTGGAACGACCTGCACACCACCGACGTGCCGGGCGCCACCGCCTTCTACGGCGAGGTGTTCGGCATGGAGATCAGGCCGATGGAGGGCGCGGACGGCTACTGGGAGCTGCGCGCCGGCGACCGGACCGTCGGCGGCGCCACCCAGTTGGACAACGACCCGCCCGGCACCCCCGCGCACTGGCTGTCGTACTTCGCGGTGGACGACGTGGACTCCACCGTGGACGCCCTGGTGCGGGGCGGCGGCAGCGTCCTGCTCCCGCCGTTCGACATGGTCGCGGGCCGGATGTCCGTGGTGGCCGACCCGCAGGGCGCCGCGTTCGCGATGATCAAGCCGAAGCCGATGTAGTACCGCCGTACCGCCGTACCGCCGTAGTACCGCCGCACCGCACCGCGGTTTCCCCCAGGCGCCGCCGCTCCGAACTCCGGGAGCGGCGGCGCCTGTTGCGTGGCCGTTCACCGCCGGGAACACCCCCGTTGAACAGCGGAAAGTAAAGTAAGGCTATCCTAATTCGCGTGAGAGTTGGGGAAGGGACATCCAGGCCGGCGGCAGCGCCGCCACGGCGGGGGCACGAGCTCGCGGCCGAGGGCGTGACCGTGGCGTACGACGGCGTCGACGTCGTCCACGACGTCGCGATCACCCTGCGGCCGGCCGAGGTCGCCGCGCTCGTCGGGCCGAACGGCAGCGGGAAGTCGACGCTGCTGCGCACCCTCGCGCGCCTCCAGCAGCCGCGCACCGGGTCGTTGACGCTCGACGGCGGCACCGAGGACGCGGCGGACTGCATCGCGCTGTCCGCGCGGGAGTTCGCCCGCAGGATCGCGCTGCTGACCCAGAGTCGGCCCACGCCGAGCGGCCTGACGGTGCGCGACGTCGTGGAGTTCGGCCGCTACCCCTACCGCGGCCGGTGGGGGCGGGCCGACCCCGGCGGCACCGAGGCGGTGGCGCGGGCGCTGGCCCTGACCGGGCTGGAGCAGCTGTCCGGCCGCGGCGTGGACCACCTGTCCGGCGGGCAGCTCCAGCGGGTCTGGCTCGCCGGCTGCCTCGCCCAGGAGACCGGCGTCCTGCTGCTCGACGAGCCGACCACCTACCTCGACCTGCGCTACCAGGTCGAGCTCCTCGACCTGATCCGCGACCTCGCCGACGACCACGGCATCGCCGTCGGCGTGGTCCTGCACGACCTCGACCAGGCGGCGGCCGTCGCCGACCGGGTCGCCCTGCTCCACGACGGGCGCATCGTGGCCGACGGCACCCCCGAGGAGGTGCTGACGCCGGACCGCCTCACCGAGGTCTACGGCATCCGGATCACCGTGGACACCGACCCCGCGACCGGCCGGCCGCGCACCCGCGCGATCGGCCGTCACCACGCACGAAGCGAAAGGCACCACACCCCGTCATGAGACGTCTTCCCGCCGCCGCGACCGTATCCACCGCCGTCGCCGCCGCCCTGGTGCTGGCCGGCTGCGGCACCACCGAGAAGTCCGACGACTCCGCGAAGTCCTCGTCGACCGCCGGGAGTTCGACGGCCGCCGCCGGCCCGGTCACGCTCACCGACGCCTCCGGCACCACCGTCCACCTCGACCACCCGGCCACCCGCGTCGTCGCCACCGAGTGGGACGTCGTCGAGGACCTGGTCGCGCTCGGCGTCGCCCCGGCCGGCGTCGCCGACGTCAAGGGCTACACCACCTGGGACAAGGCCGCCCCGCTGACCGGCTCGCCCAAGGACATCGGCACCCGCGGCGAACCCAGCACCGACACCATCGCCGCCCTCACCCCCGACCTCGTGGTGGCCACCACCGACCTGTCGGCGTCCGTGATCAAGCAACTGCGCAAGGTCTCCACCGTCCTGGTGGTCAAGCCCGCCGACGCCGCCGACCAGATCGGCACGATGACCAAGGGCCTGGACCTGATCGCCAAGGCCACCGGCACCACCGCCAAGGCCACCGAGGTGAAGAACGCCTTCACCGCCAAGGTCGCCGACGGCGCCGCGAAGCTGAAGGCCGCCGGCCTGGCCGGCAAGAAGGTCGCCTTCGCCGACAGCTACGTGGTCTCCAACCAGGTCACCGTCCGCGGCTACACCAGCGGCTCCCTCATCGGCGCCGTCAACGAGGAGTTGGGCCTGAAGAACGCCTGGACCCTCAAGGGCGACAAGGCGTACGGCCTGGCCAGCACCGACGTCGAAGGGCTCACGGGCCTGGGCGACGTCCAGTTCGTGTACGAGCAGAACGACTCCGACGGCGACCCGTTCGCGACCAACCTCGCCAAGAACGCGGTGTGGAAGTCGCTGGCGTTCGTGAAGGCCGGGCAGGTCCACCGGCTGCCCGACGGCATGTGGATGTTCGGCGGCCCGGAGTCGATGGAGGCGTACATCGACGGCCTCGTCGCCGCCCTCACGAAGTAGCGCCGTGGCCGTCACCGAGACAACCGCCACCGCCCCCGCCGCCGGTGCGGCCGCCGCCAGGTCCGGCCTGCCGGCGGCCGCGGCCGCGGCGGGGCTGCTGCTGGTGGTCGCCGCCCTCGCGGTCGTGGACATCACCCAGGGCACCGCGGCCGTCGGCGCCCACGAGGTGTGGAAGGCGCTCACCGGCCAGGCCGACCAGACCGACTCCTCCGTGGTGATCGCCTCGCGGCTGCCGCGGATGGTCGCCGGCGTGCTCGTCGGCGTCGCCCTCGGCAGCGCGGGCGCCGCACTCCAGGCGGTCAGCCGCAATGTGCTGGCCGCCCCCGACACCCTTGCGGTGAACGCCGGTTCCTACCTCGCACTCGGCGTGCTCACCGTCACCGGCGCGTCGATGCCGCTCCTCGCGTCCTCCGGCGTCGCCTTCGTCGGGGGCCTGGCCGCCGCGGCGGTCGTCCTCGGGCTGTCCGGTCTCGGCGCCGGCACCGTACGGCTGGTGCTGGCCGGCAGCGCCCTCGCGCTCGGGTTCGGCGCCGTCACCGACGCGCTGCTGCTGCTCTTCCCGCAGCGCACCAACGGCCTCTACCAGTGGAGCCAGGGCAGCATCAGCCAGAACGGGTTCGGCGGCGTCGACCAGATGGCGCCGGTCGTCGCCGCCGGGCTGCTCGGCCTGCTGCTGGTCGCCCGCCGGATCGACGCGCTCGCCCTCGGCGACGACGCGGCCCGCGGCGTCGGCATCCCGGTCCGCGGCACCCGCATCACCGTCGTGGTGCTCGCCGCGCTGCTGTCGGCCGCCGCCGTGACCCTCGCCGGACCGATCGGCTTCGTCGGGCTGTGCGCGCCCGCGCTGGCCCGGCCGCTCGCCCGCCGGCTGCGCGCCCTCGTCCGGGCCCGGGCCGCCGTGCCCTTCGCCGGGCTGGTCGGCGCCGCGCTCGTCCTCGGCGCCGACGTACTGCTGCGCGCCATGGTCTCCAAGCAGGTCGCCCCCTCCGTGCCGACCGGCGTCGTCACCAGCATCCTCGGCGCGGTCTTCCTCATCGCGATGGCGATGCGGGCCCGCGAGTCCGGCGGCGCCGCCGAGACCGACCGGATGCGCATCCCCGGCCGGGCCGGCTTCGCGCTGTGCGTGGCGGTGCTCGCCGCCGTCCTGGTCGGCGTGGTCGTCGCGGGCGTGCTGCTCGGCGACACCAAGCTGCTGATGGGCGACGTCACCAACTGGGCGCTGGGGCGCGCCGGCCGCGGTGTCACCTTCGTCCTGGACACCCGGGTGCCGCGGGTGCTCGCCGCGCTCCTGGCCGGCGCCGCGCTCGCGCTGTCCGGCACCCTCGTCCAGGCCGTCACCCGCAACCCGCTCGCCGAGCCCGGCATCCTCGGGGTCTCCGGGGGCGGCGGGCTCGGCGCGGTGCTGCTGGTGACCTCGGTGCCGGCGGCCGGTGCGTGGAGCATCGCCGGGGCCGCGTTCGGCGGGGCCGCGCTCGCCGCGCTCGTCGTCTTCGGGCTCGCCGCGCGCGGCGGGTTCCGGCAGAACCGGCTGGTCCTGGTCGGCGTCGGGGTGTCCGCGGCCACCACCGCGCTGATCAGCCTCGTCATCGTGCTCACCGACCCCTTCAACGCCACCAAGGCGCTGACCTGGCTGTCCGGTTCGACCTACGGGCGCACCGCCCCCGACCTGCTGCCGGTGGCGGTCGTACTCGCCGCGGGCACCTGCTACGCCGTCGTACGCCGCCGCGCGCTCGACCTCGTCGCGCTCGACGAGGACACCCCGCACCTCCTCGGACTGCGGCTGGCCCCCACCCGGTTCGGCTTCCTCGCGGTCGCGGTCCTGCTCAGCGCGACCGCCACCGCGGCGGCCGGCACGATCGGCTTCGTCGGCCTCGTCGCCCCCCACGCCGCCCGCGCGCTCGTCGGCCGCCGCCACGTCCGCGTCCTGCCGGTCGCGATGCTCCTCGGCGGCGCCCTGGTCTGCGCCGCCGACCTGCTCGGCCGCACCGTCATCGCCCCCGCGCAGCTCGGCGCGGGCCTCATGACAGCGGTCGTGGGCACGCCGTACTTCATCCGCCTGCTCTTCCGCACCCGTAAGTAGCCCGCCGGGGGAGCCGCCGCACCCGGGTCCGATGCCCGGGTGCCGTACGGCGGTTCCGTGCGCTGGCTCCGTGCCCGGGTTCCGTACGGCGGTTCCGTGCGCCGACGGAGCCCGGGCCGCGCCGCTCGGCCGGGTACCTCGTACGGTTCCTGCTGTGACCTCTACGACGGCCGTCTCCTTCCGCCGCGCCACCCGCGCCGACCTCCCCGCCATCGTGGCCCTGCTCGCCGACGACGTCCTCGGCAGCACCCGCGAGTCAGCCGGCGACCTGTCCCCGTACGAAGCCGCGTTCGCCGAGATCGACCGGGACCCCCAGCACCTCCTGCTCGTCGCGGACCGGGCGGGCGAGGTCGTCGGCACCGCCCAGCTCACCTTCCTGCCCGGCCTGTCCCACCAGGGCGCGACCCGCGCCCAGATCGAGGCCGTCCGGATCGGCAGCGCCGCCCGGGGCGCCGGCCTCGGCAGCGCGCTGATCGGCTGGTGCGTGCAGCAGGCGCGTGAACGCGGCTGCTCGGTCGTGCAGTTGACGTCCAACGCCGGCCGCGAGGACGCCCACCGCTTCTACGAACGGCTCGGCTTCCACCCCAGCCACGTCGGCTTCAAACTCCCCCTCGACGGCCCGCCCGCCGGGGCATGACGAGCACGCGGGTGGCCGTCGGCGCCGTCACGGTACGGAACAGCCACGGGGCATTGCGTGCCGGCTGGCTCGTGGGCTGCGACGGCGGCCGCAGCACGGTCCGCAAGCCCGCGGGGTTCGCGTTTCCAGGTACCGACCCGGAGACCACCTGCCACCAGGCGGTCGTGGAGATGACCGGCGCCGAGGAGTTGAAGGTCGGGTGGACCGCCACGGACACCGGCGTGTACGCGTACGGACCGAGGCCGGACCGTATCGTCACCGTCGGGGCGCGGCTGACCCATAACATCGATGTTATATATCATCGACGTTATGGGCGATGAGCGGTACACGATCGAGAGCGAGCCCGAGGTGCGCCTCTGGCTGGCGAACATCCCTGCCCACCGCTACGTCGTCACCGAGCAGAAGGTCGACCGGCTGTCGGAGGATGCGCGAGGCGGCGGAGGTGGTGCGAGCCCGGTCCGCTCAGGCCGTCTGCGAGGCAGGCCATGAACCGGCTGCCGAGCACGCCGTCTACAGCCGCGACATCAAGGAGGAACCGCGATGAACCACGCTGAGTGGAAGACCCGCCGCCGCCGTGAGCTGCTGGGCGAGGCCACCGAGGAGAACGCCGAGTACGACCGGCTGTACGAAGAGGCCGAACTCGCGCACGACCTCGGGCAGATGGTCTACGACCGGCGGATCGCGCTGGGCCTGTCCCAGGCCGAACTCGCCGACCGCTGCCGCATGAAGCAGCCGCAGATCTCCCGCATCGAGGGCGGCGGCACCGTGCCCACGATTCCCCTCCTGCGGCGCCTGGCCCGGGCGCTCGACGCGGATCTGACGATCAACCTCACCCCGCACGGCAGTGCCGCCTGAAGCGCCGGGCGCGCCGGTGCGGGGTGGTTGTCACGGGATAGCCTCGGGCTGTGACGGACGCTTTCGTCGGTGACGACGTTCACCACCTGGCGTGCGGGATCTGCCCCTCCCGCCGTTTTCCGGTCGGGGAGTTCGACGTGTACGAACGGCCCACGCGGGACTGCCCGTTCGACCCGGCGGACGGGAACCGGTACACCGCGGAACGGGTGCCGGTGTGCGTCCATCCGGAGAAGGTCGGGCTCCCGGCGGGCCGGTACAAGAGCGACGGCACCGCCCCGGGCGTTCAACTCGTCCTGCCCGCCGACGAGTCCGCGCTCGTCCCCTACCTCCACGACGTGCTGTACGGCGCGGCGCCCGTCCTGCTGGAGGACTTGATCAAGCAGGCCCGAGCGGAGATCTCCCGGCACTTCCCGGGCCTGGACGTCACCACGACCCTGCGCCGCGCCCTCAGCTGACCGCTCGGGGTGGTACGGGTGCGGATGAAGGGGCGGGCCGCAAGGCCCGCCCCTTCGGGTTCGGCTTCGGGTCAGTGCTTGCGTGCGGGCCGCGGGCGGAGCCGGCCGCGGCGCTTCGCCATCAGCAGGAAGAGGACGGTGGGGACCAGGCAGACCAGGACCGCGAAGATGCTGGCCTCGGGGCCGAAGCTTCCGCCGGTGAGGGTGTGGGGGCCGGTCACGGTCGCGTGGAGGAGGCCGCCGGTGCGGGTGTCGGAGCCGGAGACGGTGGTGCCGAAGACGCCCTGCTCGGCCAGGTTCCAGCCGAGGTGGATGCCGATGGGCAGCCACAGGGAGCGGGTGGCGGCGTAGACGGCGCCGAACATCAGGCCGGCCTCGACGGCGATGGCCAGGGCGCCGGTGAGGGTCGCGTGCTGGTTGACCAGGTGGAGGCCGCCGAAGGCGAGGCCGGAGACGACGAGCGCTCCCCAGGTGCCGGTCTTCTCCTCCAGGACCCGGAACAGGGCGCCGCGGAAGGCGAGTTCCTCGGTCACCGCCACACAGCTCATCAGGCCCAACGTGGTCAGCGCGCCACCGAACGAGCCCCAGCCGCGGACGTGGTAGCCGCCGGTCATCGCCACCAGCGCGATGGTGACGGCGAACAAGCCGAGCCCGACCAGGAACCCCCGGCGCAGCTCCGGCCGCGCCCTGGCCGGCGCCAGTTCCTCCAGCCGGGTGCGGCCCTCCAGGTGGCGCACCAGCCAGAGGTAGGCGGCCAGCGCGAGACCGCCGGTGGCCACCCCTCCGATCAGGGCGGTCAGCGGGGTGGCGTCGGCGACCTTGTTGATCCCGCCGGCGATCGCGTCCACGCCCAGCATCGCCACGAAGAGCACCGCCAGCCGCACCCAGGTCGACCTCGCCCAGCGGGCCGGGCGGCGGGCGCCGTCCCGCACGGTGGAGGGGGAGGCGGCCGCAGCGGTCGACGCGGTCCCTTGGGGTCCGTGGTCGTCGAGGTGGATCGATGACGGGTGGATGTCGGCCGGCATGGCTGCCTCCTCGGGGGCCGCTCCTGGTGAGCGGTCTGCGCTGTCGATGACGGAAAACTACGGGCGGCGGCACCCTCGGATCGTCACCGCCGGGTGGGCAGTCGGCGCCCCCGCGGGTCCCCCGAGCGAGCTACCGGATGTCCTCCTCCGAGGGACCCCGGCCCCGGCCACCGGGCGCTACGTTCGCCGTGTAAGACTGTCCGGCCCCGCGGGGCCGGACCGGCGGCACCGCGCGGACGGGTCCTGGACCACTTTCCGGCCTCCGGCGACGCCGTTTCAGAGCGGGAACTACCGGACCGGGATGATCACCATGGCAGGGCAAGTACCGGAAACCCCGGCGGGCGTACGCCCGTTGGCCGCCGCGGTCGACCGCCTCCGCATGGTGGCGCGGTGGTGGGGGTCGCGCCCGGCGGCGACCAGGGACCGCGAGTTCGCCGTCGTCTTCAGCGTGCTGTCGTTCACCGAGCCGCTCTCCCGGATCGGGGCGCGGTTCGGCGACCTGCCCACGCACGGCGCCTCGGTGGCGAGCGTGCTGCTGACCCTGGGGCAGACCCTGCCGCTGGTGGTGCGCACCCGCTGGCCGGCCATCTGCCTCGCGGTGGCGGGGAGTTCGTTCGCGGTCCACGAGTCCCTCGGCTGCCCGCCGACCGTCGGCGGCCTGGGGCTGTACATCGCGCTGTACTCGGTGGGCGCCCTCCAGCCGCGCCTGCGGCGGGTGGTGGCGGCGCTGGCGACCGGCGGGTACGTGGTCTTCAGCGTCGTGCTGCACGCGCTGGGGTCGCCCGAGGGGCTCACCGACTACGTTCTGTTCTACTTGGCGCTGGCCGCGGTCTGGGGCCTGGGGCTGCTGGTCCGGGGGCGGCGGGCGCAGGAGGCCGAGCGCCGGCGGCTGTCCGCCGAAGCCGCCGTCGCTGCCGAACGGCACCGGCTGGCCCGGGAGTTGCACGATGTGGTGACCCACCATGTGACCGCGATGGTGGTGCAGGCGGGAGCGGCCCAGTACCTCACCGGGGCGCCGGACCGCGTCGGCGAGGCCCTGGCCGCCATCAACGGCACCGGCCGCCGCGCCCTGGCCGAACTCCGGTTCCTGCTGGGCGTGTTGGAGGCGACCGGTGACGCGGACCCCCGAGCGCGTACGCCGGTGCCCGGCCGGGTGCCCGATCTGGTGGAGCAGACACGAGCAGGCGGTCAGCCGGTCGAACTGGTCGAGGACGGAGAGCAGCCGGCCATGGCCATAGGCGCCCGGCTGACGGCCTACCGCGTCGTACAGGAATCCCTCACCAACGCGGTGAAGTATGCGGCGGGCCGGCGCACGCTGGTGCGGCTGACCCACACCGCCGACTGGACGGACGTCGAGGTCACCACGGCCGGGACCGCCGACGGCGTGCCCCCGTCCGCGGCGGTGCGGGCCGGCGGCCCGCACATCTCCGGCGGTCGGGGGCTGACCGGGCTGCGGGAGCGGGTGGAGATGCTGGGCGGGGAGTTCGCGGCCGGGCCGGGGCCGGACGGGTTCCGGGTGTGTGCGCGGATTCCCACCGGGAGCTCGTTGCCCGGCCGGCGCGGTGGGCAACCGGCCGAAGCGCAGTGCGATCAGAAGGAGGCGTCATGAGTGTGCCGGCCGCGGTGACCCGGGTGCTGGTCTGCGAGGACCAGGGGCTGGTGCGTGCCGGCTTCGTCACCATTCTCGACTCCCAGCCCGACATCGAGGTGGTGGGCGAGGCGGTGGACGGCAGGGCGGCGATCCGGCAGGCGGAGCAGCTGAAGCCCGACGTGGTGGTGATGGACATCCGGATGCCGCTGCTCGACGGGATCGAGGCCACCCGCCACCTGGCCGGCCCGGAGTCGGCGAGTCCCGCGCGCATCCTGGTGGTCACCACCTTCAACGTGGACGAGTACGTCTACGAGGCGCTGCGCGCCGGCGCCAGCGGCTTCATGCTCAAGGACGCCCCGCCGCCCGAACTGATCAACGCGGTCCGCACCGTGGCCCGTGGCGAGTCCCTGCTGGCCCCCGCGGTCACCCGCGCCCTGATCGGCCGCTTCGCCGAACGGGTCCGCCCCTCGGCCGCCGCCGCCTCCCCCGAGCGCGACCGGCTGGGGGTCCTCACCCCCCGCGAGCAGGAGGTGCTGCTGCTGATCAGCGAGGGACTGTCGAACGCGGAGATCGCCGCCGCGTTGGTGATCAGCCACGAGACGGTGAAGACCTACGTCTCCCGCATCCTCACCAAGCTGGACCTCCGCGACCGCGTCCAGGCGGTCGTCCTGGCGTACCGGGCGGGGCTGGCCGGGGGTGGTGAGGGGCACCGGCGGAGCTGACGGCCGCCTTCGTCCGATCGGATGGGCGGCGGCATGCCGTTAACCCGGATGCGCGGGGCGGGGGCGGTGGCTAGGGTGCGGGGGCGGGGCGGGAACGGCGTTCCGCGCGGCCACGGCCGGCCTGCCCTCGCGCATCGGAGACGTACTGCCGTCATGACGTCACAGCTCCTCGCCCTGAGTATCGACGCGACCGCGCCGGAGCGGCTGGCCCGCTTCTGGTCCGCCCTGCTGGGGTGGGAACCGGAGGAGGGCGGGGCCGGCACCGTACTGGTGCCCGGCGACGACACCGGCTTCCTGCTGCGCTTCCTGCCGGTGAAGGAACCCAAGGACGGCCAGAACCGGGCGCACTTCGACCTGACGAGCAGCTCCCCGGACGAGCAGCGGCGCACCGTGGCACGGGCGTTGGAGCTCGGCGGGCGGCACACGGACGTGGGGCAGCGGCCCGAGGAGACGCATGTGGTCCTCGCCGACCCCGAGGGCAACGAGTTCTGCGTGATCGCCGCCGGCAACACCTTCCTCGCGGACTGCGGCTTCGTCGGCGCCCTGGCCGGCGACGGCACCCGGGAGGTGGGGTACTTCTGGAGCCGGGCACTGGACTGGCCGCTGGTGTGGGACCAGGACGAGGAGACCGCGATCCGCTCACCCCGCGGCGGCCCGAAACTCACCTGGGGCGGCCCGCCGCTGATGCCGCGCTCCGGCCGGGACCGGGTGAGGTTCGAACTGGTCGCGGGGGAGGGCGAGGAGCTGGACGCGGAGGTCGGGCGCCTGCTCTCGCTGGGCGCGACCCGGGGCCGTACCACCGCGGCCGAGCCCGGGTGGGTGGACCTCCTCGACCCCGACGGCAACGAGTTCCGGGTGCGCGCGGACCGCGGGAAGCAGGCTGGCACATGACCCTCGCCCATGACGTGACCGGCGACGGCCCCGCACTGGTGCTGCTGCACTCCGGCGTGTGCGACCGCCGCATGTGGGACCCGCAGTGGCCGGTCCTGGCCGGCGCCGGATACCGGGTCGTACGCTGCGACTTCCGCGGCTTCGGGGCGTCCCCGCTGACCGGCGGGCCCCACAACGACCCCGAGGACGTCCTCGCGCTGATGGACACCCTCGGCATCGCCCGCGCCGCTCTGCTCGGCTCCTCCTACGGCGGCCACGTCGCCCTGGAGATCGCCGCGCGCCACCCCGAGCGGGTGGCCGCGCTCGCCCTGCTGTGCGCCGGGCAGCCGGGGTACGAACCCAGCGCGGAACTCCGCGCGTTCGGTGAGCGGGAGGACGCGCTGCTCGCCGCCGGCGACGTGGCCGGCGCCGTCGAGCTGAACGTGGCGACCTGGCTGGGGCCCGAGGCGAACGAGCCGGCCCGTACGGCGCTGCGCACCATGCAGCGCCGCGCCTTCGACGTCCAGCTCGCCGCGCCCGACGGCGCCGGGCGGCGCGAGGTGCCGGTCGACCTCGCGGCGGTGGCGGCGCCGTGCCTGGCGGTGTCCGGCGGGCAGGACCTCGCCGACTTCCGCGCGATCGCGGCGGGGCTGCCGCAGGTGTTGCGCGGCGCGGACGTCCGGCACGTCGAACTGCCCTGGGCCGGGCACTTCCCCGGGATGGAGCGGCCGGCCGAGACCGCGGAACTGGTGGCCGGCTTCCTCAACGAGGCGTACCCGGCAACGGGTTGAGCAGGAACGGGCGGCTCAGTCGCCGGTGGTGCCGTCGGCCATCTCCCGCAGGATGTCGATGTGGCCGTTGTGCCGCGAGGTCTCCTCGATGAGGTGCATGAGCACCCAGCCGAGCGTGACATGGGTGCCGTCCCGCACCGGGCGCTTGGCGATGGCGGACAGCTCCGTCGCTGCCACCAGCTCCCGGTAGCGGGCGCTCTGCTCCTCGTACGCGGCCACCAGCTCCGCGAGCGGCGTCTGCGCGCCCACCCGCATCTCCCGGTCCGGGTCCTCGTCCGTCCAGGGCGCCTGCGTGTCCTCCTCGCCGAGGAACATGACCTGCATCCACCAGTACTCCACCCACCGCAGATGGCTCAGCAGCCCGCCGAGCGTCATCAGCGGCGAGCCCGGCAGCGGTGCCCGGGCCGCGTCCTGCGCGGACACCCCCGCGCACTTGGCCACCGCGGTGGCCCGGGCGTAGTCCAGAAACGTGGTCAGCATCGTCCGCTCGTCGAAACTCGCGGGCATGTCCGTTCTGCTCATCCCCCCATCCAACCACCCGCACCCGCACCCGCACCCGCGGCCGCGCGCGGTCAGCTCTCGGCGCGGGTGAGGGCCACGTCCAGGACGACGAGGAGGGCGTCGCGGACCGAGCCGCGCTCGCGGGCGTCGAAGGCGATGACGGGGACGTGCGCGCCGACGTCGAGGGCCCAGCGGACCTCGTCGAGGGAGTGCTCCACGCGCCCGTCGAAAGCGTTGACGGCGACGGCGAACGGTATCTGGCGGTGCTCGAAGTAGTCGACGGCGGCGTAGCAGTCGTCGAGCCGCCGGGTGTCCACGATCACCAGGCCGCCGAGGGCCCCCTCCACCAGGTCGTCCCACATGAAGCCGAACCGCTCCTGGCCCGGGGTGCCGAAGAGGTACAGCTTCAGACCGGCGTCGATGGTGATGCAGCCGAAGTCCATCGCCACGGTGGTCGTGGTCTTGTACGGGGTGTGGCTGAGGTCGTCGACCCCGGCCGCGACCTCGGTGATGGCCGCTTCGGTGGTGAGCGGGCTGATCTCCGAGATGGAGCCGACCGCGGTCGTCTTGCCGACCCCGAACCCGCCGGCCACCACCATCTTCACCGGCAGCGGTGCGGTGCCGCCGGGCGCCTCAGTAGGCGGTGTCATGGAGCGTCCCCCGGGAATCGGGGATGGTGCGGAGACCATCAATAACCCTTCGCAATACGGAAACGTCGCGGCCGATGTCGGCCTTCGGCACGTACACCGACAGGTGGCCGCCGGCCGAAAGGTCCTCGGCCAGCACCCGGACCACGTTCAGGTGCAGATGCAGCCGTGCCGCGATCTCGGCCACCGACTGCGGCCGGCGGCAGGACGCCACGATGTCGTGGCGCTCGAACGACATCAGGTTGAGCCGTTCCAACCCGGTGGCGGTGGCCACGAGTTGGGTCTCGACCGGCATCGGCGGCACGGCTCCGGTCCCGGCGTCCGTGCCGGCCACCCGGCCGGCGGTCACCAGGAACGGCCGTACGGCGGGTGCCCGGCCGACCGGTTCGTCACCGGCGCCCATGGGCCTGCACCTCCTCGTCGTGAGCCGCCGGCGTGTCCCCGGCGGGGGCGGCACGCGCGGCCGCGCTTACGTCAACTGCCCGCACGGCGGCCACCCGTGCGTCGACCACCCGCACGGCGCCGGTCCGTACGAGGACACCCCATACGGGAACGGCCGTTACGTCAACGGCGCGACGGCAGACCGACCGAGTTCTTCAACTCCAGCACCAGCTCGGGGTTGAGCGCGGCCCCGGCCCGGTTGGCGAACACCGTCATCTCGTAGGCGATGTTCCCGAGCTTGGCCTCCTTGGAGGTCACCACGCCCAGGACGGCGCCGCTGCCGATCGCGGAGACCAGGATGTGGCCCTGCGCCAGGTCGATGATCACCTTGTTCAGCGGGCCGAGTCCGTAGCTGCCGGCGGCGCCCGCCGCGAGGCTGGTCATGCCGGAGACGATCGCGGCCAGCCGCTCGGAGTCCGCCGAGTCGCGCAGTTGGGACACCGCGATGAGCAGGCCGTCGGAGGAGACGGCGATGGCGTCGACCACCCCCGCGGTCTCCGTGGCGAAACGGTTCAGCAGCCAGGTGAAATCGGCTGCGGCGGCCCGCAGATCGTCGGGCCGGCCACCTGTCGGCGTTGTCACTCTTCGGCTCCTTCCGGGAACTCCGTGGTCGGTGTGGTGTGGCGGCTGTGGCCGGTGTCGGCCGCCGCGCTGTCGCGGTTGGCCCGCTCGACCGCGGCCTCGAACTCGTCCAGCTCGAAGCGGACCTGCTCGGCGTCGGCGGCGGGGCGGTGGGCGGTGGGGGAGGGGGCGGGGCCGGCACCGGCGGCCGCGCCGAGCGTGGCGTGGAGGGTCGCGCCCTTCACCCGGCGCCGCAGCGGGCGCGGCGCGCCCCGGTCGACCGGCGAGGAGCCGGACGGACCGGACGGACCGGACGAGGGTGACGACGGGGCGGACGGTGCCGTGGGGAACGTCGGCGACATCGGCGACGCGGGGGGACGCGGGGAGTGGGGACCGGTGGCGGCCATGGGCGGCAGCGGTGCCGCCGACGGCCGGGGTTGGGGCTGCTGTGGACGGGGTTGGGACTGCGGCTGGGCCGGCCGGCCGGTCGGCGCGCCCGCGCCGCCCTGCGGCCCGGCGAAGCCGGCGGGGGCGCCCGGACGGTTCGCACCGGACCCGGACCCGGCACCGGCACCGGGTACGGCGCCAGGTGCGGCCCCGGCTCCGGCTCCGGAGCGGCGCGGCAGTTTCGGTGCCCCCATCACCCCGTCCACGCCCATCCCGTACCCCAGGACCGGGCCGCCGCCCGGCTGCACCCGCGCGGACGGCACGGCGGCGGAGCTGATCGCCGCGGTGCGCTGCGGCACCCGGCGCGGCAGCGGCGCGGGCCCGCCCTCGCGCGGTGCCTCCTCGCGGGGCGCCGACGGGCGCGGCTCAGGCCGGTGCTGCTCAGGCCGGTGCGGCTGCTCGCCGCGGAAGGGCTCCTCGCGGGGGGCCTGTTCGCGCGGCGCGTCACCGCGGAAGTCGTCCTCGCGCGGCGGCGCGGCGTGCCGCCCGCTGCCGCGGCGCGACTCGGCCGGCGGGGCCGGGTGCTCGCGGCCGTCGGTCAACTGCGGCATCCGGGAGGCGTGGCGGGGCGTGCGCGCGGCCCGCTCGCTGCGCTCGGCCAGGTCGCCGCGCTCCAGCTCCGCGGCACGGCCCCCGTACGGCAGGTCCCCGTACGCGGGGCCGGCCTGGTACGCCTCGCCCTGCGGCCGGCCGTTGCCGTAGGCGCCGCTGGCGTAGGCCCCGCCGCCGTACGCGCCGTTGCCGTAGGGGGCGCTGTCGTACGTACCGCTGGGCTGCGGCTCCTCGCGGTAGGGCCGGACCTCGCGCGGGCTGTTGTCGTACGGGGCGACCTCGTACGACCTGCCGCCGCGCGGCTCGCGTCCGGCGCCGTTCGGGTGCTCGAAACCGGCTCGCCCAGCAGCTCGGCCGTCTGCTCCGATGCCGGCTCCCGCACTGGCCTGCGCGCCGGACGGCTGCTGCGACTCGGCGTAGGGGCTGGCCGACAGCAGCTGCGCCGCCGGAATCGCGACCTGCGCGGTGACGCCGCCGCCCTGGGTGCGGGTCAGCACGACCCGCACGCCCCAGCGCCGGGCCAGGCTGCCGACCACGAACAGGCCGAGCACCTTGGTCGGCACCAGGTCGAGGCGCTCGCGGCGCACCAGCCGGGCGTTCTCCTCGGCGAGCCGGTCCGCGCTCATGCCCAGGCCGTGGTCGGCGATCTCGACCACCGCGCCGTCCGCGCGGGCGCCCACGACCACCTCGACGGGGCTGCGGGCGGGGGAGAACGCGACCGCGTTCTCCAGGAGTTCGGCGAGCATCAGCGTCAGGTCGGCGATGATGTCCGGCGCGACGGTGACCTCGGTCTCGGCGTGCAGGACGACCCGCTCGTAGCCCTCGATCTGGCCGAGCGAGGCGCGCACCACGTTGGTCAGCGGGGTGGGCTCGGTCTCCGAGCCGGACTCGCGGATGTCGGCGAGCAGCATCAGGCTGTCGGCGTTGCGCTGGAGGCGGACCGCGAGGTGGTCGATGCGGTAGAGCCGCTCCAGCAGCGCGGGGTCGGTCTCGCCGCGCTCGATCGCGTCGATCAGCGAGAGCTGGCGGGCGGTGAGGTTGCTGACGCGGCGGCCGACGTTGCCGAACATCTCGGCGGTGTTGCGGCGGCTGAGCACCTGGCGTTCCAGCAGCGCGGCCGCGGTGGTCTGCACCCGGTTGAACGCCGCGGCCAGGTCGCCGATCTCGTCGCGGGCGGTGGCCGGCATCTCGCGCAGCAGCGCCGGGCTGTCGTCCGACGCGTCGTCGTCGGCGACCCGGGCCAGTTCGCGCCCGGCGACCTCGGCGACCTCCGCGGCCACCCCGGTCAGCGCCTGCACCGGCCGGATGACCGAGCGGCGGATCGCGACCGACAGCGCCAGCCACAGTGCGAAGGCGACCAGCGCGGCGGCCAGCAGCCAGGCCGCCCGGTACCAGGCGTTGCTGGACGCGCTGTCGGCCCGGTCGGCGATCTGGCCGATGAGCGAGTTGGTGACGCGCAGCCGGCTCTCGGCCTGCTGCTGGTACTGCGGGTACGCCTTGAGGGCGGAGGTGAACGCGGCCTTGATCGCGCCCGGGCCGTTGGCCACCAGGGTGCTCGGGTCCACCTGGAGGCCCGCGTACTGCTGCGAGATGGTGTTCCAGGCCGTGCCCTGCTCGATGGCGCCCAGCTCGGACGCCTGCCGCGCGGTGGCGTACCGGCCGAACCGGGCCGCCTCGGTGGTGTAGACCTGCTCGGCGCCGACCGCGCTGACGAACTCGATGAGCGCGTTCGCGTCGCCGGTCTGGGCGGAGAACACGCTGGTCTCGAAGGAGCTGTGCGAGGCCTCGGCGCGCAGCAGCGAGTCGAGCAGGTTGCCGGTGCGGGACGTGGACAGGTTGGTGTCGGTGTCCAGGCCCAGGCCGTCGATCAGGTCGTCGATCACCGAGGTGTACGCCGGGTCGATGTTGTCGGCCGGCAGGTAGCTCTGCTCGACGGTGCTGCGCAGGCTGCTCAGGCCCGCGATCTCCTTGAGCACCTGGCTCTCGGCGGACGGCAGTCGCGACCCGAACGCCTTGCGGACCGCGGTGACCTGGCGGTCCACCGCGCTCTGGGCGCCGCGGTAGGCGGTCAGCGAGGGCCGGGAGCCGTTGGTGGCGGACTCGTAGCGGACCGACAGCAGCAGTGCCTGCTGGTGCTCGGACTCGACCCGGTCGACCAGCGTGGCGACCTGGCGGCTGCTGCGGACCAGCTGGGCCGCGGAGCCCGCGTTCCTGGCCTGCCCGACCAGTCCGTAGATCACATAGCCGAGCAGCAGGGCGATCACTACGAGCGGAACACCGAGCAGGACGTCGAGCTTGCGGCGGAAGGGCCGGCGGTCGGCGAACCGGGCGAGTGCGGATGTTCGCGGTGAACGGCCCCCTGGTGCCGGGACATCCGGTACCGGATGCTCCTGCTCCGGTCCGTTCGCTCCGTTCGCGGACACGACGCGCCCTCCTCCGTGACTTCGACCACCCGGAGCACTCTAGCTGTGTGGAAGTGGCCGAAAAACTTCCCGTGCCAGTCCGGGAATGGTCGCCAACTGCCCGGAGACTACCTCGTCTTGCGGTACGGCAACTGGCCGGCAGATCAAGATCCTGTTACGCACGTACCCGCCCGAGTCGGCAGAAAATCGACTTTGTCGCAGGTCAGCGCGGTGCGCTCCGACCGCCCGCCCGGCCGCCGCGGTCGCGCCGATGCCAATCAGTGACCAGGGTTCGCTTGACTGCGACGGAAGCTGCTGGATTGGATCGTCGGCAGGCATGTTTCGAACACCGTTGATCATCTTTCGAACACCGAGGCGGAAGCGGAAACCGTGACAACTCGCGAGAACAGCACCTGGACCAGCCCGAGCTACCGCCGACTTGCCGCGGTGGCGGCGGTCGCTGCCGTGGCGGCGCCACTGCTGGCAGGCTGTTCCTCCTCGTCGGACAGCGGCAGCGGCGGCGACCCGCTGGCCGGGAAGAAGGCGTCCGGCGGCACCGTGGTCGTCGGCTCCAACAACTTCGCCGAGAGCACCGTGCTCGCCTACATCTACGGCGAGACGCTCAAGGCCAAGGGCGTCAAGGTCAGCTACAAGCTCAACATCGGCACCCGCGAGACCACCTACGGGATGCTGAAGAACGGCACGCTCACGGTGCTGCCGGAGTTCAACGGCGCCCTGCTGTCGTACCTGAACCCGAAGGCGGTGGCGAAGACCGCGGCCGAGACCGACGCCGCGATCACCGCCAAGCTCGACCCGAAGCTGGCCGTGCTCTCCGACTCCCCGGCGCAGGACAAGGACTCGGTGACGGTCAACGCCGCCACCGCGAAGAAGTACCACCTGACCGGGTCGTCCTCGATCGCCGACCTCGCCGCGATCAGCAAGGACATCGTGATCGGCGGCTCGCCGGAGTTCCAGACCCGGCAGCAGGGCCTGGTGGGCCTGAAGTCCGAGTACAACGTGGTGCCCAAGTCGTTCAAGGCGCTGGACGCCGGCGGCCCGCTCACCGAGTCGGCGCTGAAGAACAACAACGTCCAGGCCGCGGACATCTTCACCACGGACCCGACGATCACCGCCGAGAAGTTCGTCACGCTCCAGGACCCGAAGAACCTCTTCGGCTTCGGCAACGTGCTGCCGCTGTACTACAAGACCGGGCTGAACCAGACCGGGATCGACGCGCTCAACAACGTGTCGGCGAAGCTCGACACCGCGAAGCTGCTCGACCTGGACACCCAGGTGCAGACGGAGAAGAAGGACCCGCTGGCCGTCGCGCAGGCGTGGCTGAAGTCCATCGGCATCACCAGCTGAACCGGGCGCCGCACCACCCGGGCCGCCGGCCGAGTCGCCGGCCGTCCCGGGCCCCGGGGTCCCGCTACCACGGAACCCCGGGGGGCGGCGCGCGACGCGCCGAAGGCCCGGCGTAGCATCTCGACGCGCACGGTCGATCCGGCCGTGCGGCACGCGAGTTCACCCTCCACCTCTCAGTACGGGCCCCGCCGGAGGCGACCATGGGAACACCCCCTGAGTCGTCGTCGCACCGCGGCCCCGAGGCTTCCCCCGCGCCCCGGCGCGCGGGTGCGGCGCCCGGAAGCGCGGTCCTCGACGGCTTCGGCCTCGACGCCGACGGCGTCGCGCTCCTCGCCGACGGCGTGACCGAGCCCGCCGTCCCGGCCGAGGCGTACGCCCGGGCCGAGCGCTCCTGGCACACCGCCCGCCGGCTCGCCGCCTCCGGCCGGATCTACGGCCGCGACACCGGTGTCGGCGCCAACCGGATGGTCTTCCTCAGCGACGAGGACAAGGACGAGCAGGACCTGCGGCTGCTGCGCAGCCACGCCGGGGGCGTCGGCGCGCTGCTGCCGGCCCGCGAGGTCCGCGCGATGCTCGCGGTCCGCGCCAACCAGGTGCTCGCCGGCGGCTCCGGACTGCAACCCGCGCTGGTGCGGGCGATGGTCGAGGCGCTGCGGCTGCATGTGCACCCGGCGGTCAACGAGTTCGGGGCGGTGGGCACCGGCGACCTGACGGCACTGGCGCAGACCGGGCTGACGCTCATCGGTGAACGGCCGTGGCTGGCCGACCCGGTGGGGCCGCTCGGCCCGGAACTGGACCCGATCGGGCCGGAGGCCGGCACGGGTGCGTACGGCGGCGGTTCGCCGGACGGCGCGGGTGCGTACGGTGACACGGGTGCGTACGACCAGGCGCCGGTGGGGGTGCACGCCGATCCGTACCCCGGCGGTGGGCCGCTGGTGGCGCCGCGGACCAGCGCGACCGCGCCCGGACCCGCGCCCGTCGCCCTCCAGCGCGGCGACGGCCTCGCCCTGATGAGCAGCAACGCCCTGGCGCTCGGCCAGGCCGCGCTGGTCTGCCACGACATCGACGTGCTGCTGCGCGCCTCGCACGCGGTCGCCGCGCTCTCGCTGGCCGCGGTCGGCGGCTCCCTGGAGGCGTACGCCGCGCCGGTGCACGCGCTGCGCCCGTACGCCGGGACCCGGCACGCCGCCGCCGAGGTGCGCCGGCTGCTCGGGCAGCCGGACCGGCCGCAGGTGCCGGGCCGGCGCATCCAGGACCCGTACGGCTTCCGGGCGTTCCCGCAGGTGCACGGGCCCGCGCTGGAGTCGGTCGGGGCGCTGCGCCGGGTGGTCGGCGTCGAGATCAACTGCCCGCCGGAGAACCCGCTGATCAGTGAGGACGGCGGGCCGGACGGCGGGCCCGCGGTCCACCACCACGGCGGGTTCTTCGCCGCGCCGCTCGGCCTCGGGCTCGACCAGCTCGCGCTGTCGGTGCTCCAGACCGCGCGGCTGTCCGCCGCGCGCCTCGGGCACCTCGGCGACCCCGACATCACCGGGCTGCGGCCCTTCCTCGCCGACGGCCCGGCGGCCAGTTCGGGGATCATGATCCTGGAGTACAGCGCCAACTCCGCGCTCGCGGAGCTGCGGGCCGCCGCGTCCGCGCCCGCCTCGGCCGGGCACGCCGTCATCTCCCGCGGGCTGGAGGAGGCGGCGAGCTTCGCCTCGCAGGCGGCGCGGCAGGCGCTGCGCGCGGCGGGCGCCTACCGGCTGGTGCTGGCCTGCGAACTCGTCGCGGCCGTACGGGCGTTGCGTACCCAGCCGTCGGCGCTGCTCGCCGCGGACGCGCCGGTCCGCGCGGTGCTGGACTCGCCCGGGCTGCCGTCGGCGCCGGGGGACCGCGCGCTCACCGCCGACGTGACCGCGGCCACGCTCCTGCTGCCCGCGCTCGCGGCGCTGTGACCGCGGCGCTCCGATCGCGGGCTGCCCCAGCGGGCTCCGCCGGCGCTGATCGCCTGCTCCGACCGCCGGTAGGGCCCGGGTTCAGCCCACGTCCCACAGCCGTACCGTCCTGCTCGCGAGCGCGACCGTCTTCCCGTCGGGGCTGAACGCGAGGGACCGCACCCCGCCCGGGTGGCCCTTGCTCGTGGCCATCACGGCGTAGGTGGGGAGGTTCCACAGCCAGGCGGTGCCGTCGCTCATACCCCCGGCGAGCGCCTTCCCGTCGGGGCTGTAGGCGACCGCGTTCGGGGCGCCGGAGGGGGTGGTGACGGTGGTGACCACCGAGCGGCCGGCCAGGTCCCACACCGTGGTGCCGTTGCCGGACAGGGTGCTGCCGCCGCCTGCGAGGGTCCGGCCGTCGGGGCTGAAGGCGACGGAGGCCATGGTGGCGACGAGGCCGGTCTTCCCGCTGACGAGGAGCGCCGTGTAGTCGAGGGTGCGGCCGGGGTGGGCGGTGACCTTCCACAGGCCCACCTGGTAGTCGCGGCTGTCGAAGGCGCCGCTGGCCAGGGTCCGGCCGTCGGGGGAGAAGGCCAGCGAGTCCAGGATGACGCCGTCCCCGGTGAGCAGGGTGCGGAACGCGCCGGACGGCAGGTCCCACAGGGCCGGGTACAGGGTGCCCGAGGTGGCCAGCGTCTTCCCGTCCGGGCTGATCGCCAGGTGCTCCACCGCGTTCCCCGGGGACAGGGTGGAGAACGCGGTGCGGGTGGCGACGTGCCACAGCCGCACCGTGCTGTCCTCGCCTCCGGTGGCCAGCATGGTCCCGTCGGGGCTGAACGCCACGGCCTTCACGGCGCCGGTGTGGCCGGTGAGCGTGGCCGTACGGCGGGTGGCGACGTCCCACAGGCGTACGGCGTGGTCGTCGCAGCCGCCCGCGAGGGTCCTGCCGTCGGGGCTGAACGCGATCGAGTTCACGCCGCCCTGGTAACTGGTGAAGTCCGCGGCGCTGCCTGTCGCGGTGGACTTGGCGCCGGAGGCAGGAGTGGACTTGGCGTCGGTGCCGCCGTGGTGGCCGCCGGGGACCAGGAGCGCGGCGGTGGTCGCGCCCGCGGCGGCCACGGCGAGGCCGGCGGCGCCGAACAGGAGGGCGCGGCGGCGGGTGGCGGACGGGGCCGGGGGGTTGGTGACCGGGGGCGGGACCAGGGCGGTTTCGGTGGTGAGGTCGGAAGCGGGGGCCGGGGATGCGGTGGGAGGGTGCGCCGGGGCGGCCGGTGCGGTGGGCGTCGGGTCGGCGGGGGCCGGGACGGCGTCATCCGTGCCGGCGAGGTCGCGCAGGCGGCGCCCCAGGGTCGCGGCGTCGGGGCGCTGTTCGGGGTCCTTGGCCAGCGCGGCCAGGATGAGCGGCGCCAACGGCCCGGCCTCGCGCGGCGCTTCGGGTTCGCGGGTCAGTACGGCGGCGATGACGGCGGTCAACGTCGGTCCGTCGAACGGCGGGTGGCCCTCGACGGCCGTGTACAGCGTCGCCCCCAGCGCCCACACGTCGCTCGCCGGTCCGCCCGGCCCGCCCTCCAACTGTTCGGGCGCCATGTACTGCGGGGTGCCCACCATGGTGTGCGTGCGGGTCAGCCGGGTCGTGGCGTCCAGGATGCGGGAGATGCCGAAGTCCGTGAGGACCGCGCCCCCGGCGGCCAGCAGCACGTTGTCCGGTTTCAGGTCGCGGTGCACCACGCCCGCGGCGTGCGCGTGCGCCAGTGCCTCGGCCATCCGCGCGCCGACCGCCGCCACCCGGTGCCGGTCGAGCCGTCCCTCGCGCCGGACCGCGTCGCCCAGCGACCCGCCCCGGACGAACTCCATGACGATCCAGGGGACCTCGTCGTCCTCCACCGCGTCGTGCACGGTCACGATGCCCTCGTGGCTCAGCCGCGCCGCCGTCCGCGCCTCCGCCGTCGCCCGCCGGATCAGCGCCTGCCGCTCGTCCTCCGCCAACTGCGGTGCCAGCACCACTTCCTTCACGGCCACCTCGCGCCCGAGCACCTCGTCCAGGCCGCGCCACACCCGCCCCATCCCGCCCCGCCCGGCCACCTCGACCAGCCGGTACCGCCCCGCCACCACGCTCCCCGCCCGCTCCGTCACGCCCGCCACCCTAGCCCCGCCCCCACGCCCCAACCACTCCCCGAACAGCGCGGGCTCGCGGGCGTGTTGGGCGCCGCCCCCGGCCGTCAGAGGCTGAGGGCCGCGATCCCGGCCAGGACGATGGCGGCACCCAGGATGCGGCGGGCGAGGTCGCCCTCGTGGAAGAGGCGCCAGGCGAGGAAGGAGCCGAGGACGATGGAGGATTCGCGCAGCGGGGCGACGAGGGCGACGGGCGCGGTGCGCATCGCGGTGAGGACGAGGATGTAGGCGAGCGGCGAGAACACCGCGACCGTCAGGATCGGCCCGGTGTCGGTGCGCAGGGCGGCCGGTATCCGCTCCCGGCGGCGCAGCGCCCGGGGGGTGAGGACCAGGCTCTGCAACAGGAACGTGCCGGTGAAGTACGTGACGGGCGCGATCGACGTGACCGCGTAGCCGTCCCAGAGGGTGTACGCGGCGATCGTGGCACCGGTGGCCGCGCCCCACAGCACGCCCCCGCGGGGGTCGGCCCCGCCGCCGCGGAACGGGTTGCCGGTCACGACGGCCACCCCGGCCACCACCACGGCCGCGCCGAGCACCGCGACCGCGGTGGGCCGCTCCCCGAGCAGGAGGATCGCGAAGCACATCGTCAGCACCGGCCCGGTGCCGCGGGCCACGGGGTAGACCACGCCGAGTTCGTAGCGGTCGTAACCGGTCTGGAGCGTCAGCGAGTACACCGCGTGCAGTCCGGCCGAGACCAGGCAGGTGGCCCCGAGCCGCCAAGTGACGTGCTGCGCACCGGTGATGAGGGGGACGGCCCCGATCGGTACGCACAGCAGGGTCGCTGCGCAGGTGTAGGCCCACACGAACACGGCGGTGTCGCCCCGCTTGTACTTCGAGACCGTGTTCCACACCGCGTGGGCGGCGGCCGCGACGAGGACGATCGATATCGTGCCCGGGCGCATCAGGAGATGTCGGGGAGGTCGATGCCGGCGCGGTCGGCCAGGCGGCGGCGCTCGGGGTCGCGCAGGGCGAGCGCGGCGGCGAGGGCGTCGACGGTGACGAGGTGGGCGAGGCGGCTGCCCGCGGCGGCCATCTGGGCGGGCAGCGGCGAGCCGCCGACGACGAGGGCGATGTCCGCGAGGGACGCCAGCGGCGTGCCGTAGTGGTCGGTGATCGCGATCAGCGTGGCGTCGCCGGAGTTGGCGGCGTCGGCGACGGCGACCGTGGAGGAGGTGCGGCCGGTGGCGCTGACCGCGATGACGACGTCGCCGGCGTGCAGCAGGCGCGTGGCGATCATCGCCGACTCGTGGTCGGCGATGCCGGTGGCCCGCGCGCCGAGCGCGCGCAGCCGGAAGACGGCGTCCGCGGCGACCGCGGCGGAGGTGCCAGCGCCCACGACGAGGACCTGGCCGGCCGCCCGCACCGCGTCAGCCGCCGCGTCCACGGCGGCCGGGTCCAGGGCGCCGGCGAGCGCGGTCAGCGCGTCGTGGCCGGTGCGGACGGCCGCCTCGACCACCGCGGCGGGGGTGGCGTCCTCGGTGAGCGCGGCGGAGGGCGCGAAGAACTCGGTGGTGCCGCGGGCGCGGGCGATCTCCAACTTGAGTTCGGTGAAGCCCTGGTAGCCGATCGCGCGGGCGGCGCGGACCACGCTCGGGGCGGACACCCCGGCGCGTGCGGCGACCTGCGCGGTGGTGCCGGTGCCGACGAACAGCGGGTCGGCGAGGAGGAGTTCGACCACCTTCGCCTCGCTCGCGGGCAGGGCGCCGCTGCGCGCCCGTACGGTGCCGAGCCAGCGGGTGAGCGGGTCGTCCGCCCGCGACGAAACATCGTTACCTCTTTTGTCGTCCACGTGTAACAGAGTAACGTGACGGTCATGGCTCAGACCGGCGATCCCCAGCACCCGCCCACCGGCCCGGCCGTCGCCGTGGTCGGCCCCGGGGCGATCGGCACCACCGTCGCGGCGGCCCTGCACGAGGCCGGCCGCACCCCGGCGCTCTACGGCCGCACACCCCGCGCGCACCTCGAACTGCGGGACGAGGACGGCTTGGTGGCCGTGCCCGGCCCGGTGCGCACCGACCCGGCACACGCCGAACCGGCCGCCCTGGTGCTGCTGGCCGTCAAGTCCACCCAGGTCGCCGCCGCGGCACCGTGGCTGGCGGCGCTGTGCGCACCGGGCACCGTGGTCTGCGCGCTCCAGAACGGCGTCGAGCAGGAAACGGCGATCTCTCCGTACGCGCCCGGCTGCCCGGTGCTGCCCTCGGTCGTGTGGTTCCCGGCCGAGGCCCAGCCGGACGGCGCGGTGCGGCTGCGGGGCCAGGCGCGCCTGACGCTGCCGGACGTGCCCGCGGCCCGCGTGGTCGTCGACGCGCTGCACGGCACCCGGTGCCTGGTCGACCTCGCCGCGGACTTCACCTCCGTGGCCTGGCGCAAACTGCTCCAGAACGCGGGCGCGGGTCTGATGGTCCTGGCCGGGCGCCGCGCCGGCATGTACGCCCGCGCCGACATCGCCCGGCTGACGGCGGAGTACCTGCGCGAGTGCCTGCGGGTCGCCCGGGCCGAGGGCGCGGTGCTCGGCGACGAGGTGCCGCAGGAGATCGTCGACGCGTTCCGGGCGTTCCCGCCGGACCTGGGCACCTCCATCCTCGCCGACCGCGAGGCCGGCCGCCCGCTCGAGTGGGACATCCGCAACGGCGTCATCCCGCGCCGCGCCCGCGCCCACGGCATCCCCACCCCGATCAGCGACGTCCTCGTCCCGCTGCTGGCCGCCGCGAGCGACGGCCCCGGGTGACCGCGGCCGCACCGACTCCGGTCCGGCGGCCGGCAGTACGTCGCGACGGTCAGCCCGACTGCCGTGCGGGGCGCGGGGCCTGACGCGGCGCCATGGTCGCGGCGGCGTCCGCGTCGCGGACGGCGAGCGCGACCGGAAGGGCCAGCAGCGACACGGCCGCGGCCACGAGGAACGCGGCGTGGTACGCGCCCAGGTCCGCGGCGGCGCGGCCCGCGCTGCCGCCCCGCGCCGGACCCGTGGCCGCGAGCACGCTGCTGAGGAGCGCCACCCCGACGGCGCCGCCGAGCTGCTTGCCCGCGTTGAAGAGCGAGGACGCCCGCCCGGTCCGCTCCTTGGAGACCGTGGCCATCGACGCGGCCTGGCTGGGGATGAACACGAAGGAGACGCCCAGGCCCAGGCCCAGCATGGCCAGCAGCACCGGCACGGTGCCGCTCCCGGTGGCGGCGCCGGTGCCGACCCCGGTCATCGAGGCCAGCGTGCCCGCCATGACCAGCAGCCCGGCGGCCGCGATCCGACGCGGTCCGAAGCGCCGGTAGAGCACGCGGGTCACCAGCTGGCCACCGGCCATGACGCCGAGCGCGGAGGGGAACACCGTCAGGCCCGCGCGCACCGCGGACAGGCCGAGCGCGTCCTGGAAGAACAGCGAGGCCAGGAACAGCGCGCCGAGGTAGGCGACCGAGCCGAGGCCGTACAGGCCCGTCGCGCAGGCGAACATGCGGTTGCCGAACAGCCGCAGGTCGACCAGCGGGTGCGCCGCCCGCGACTCGACGAGGACCAGCGCCGCCAGCAGCGCCGCGCCCGCGCCGGCCGCGGCCAGGACGGGTGCGGCCGTCCATCCCCGCGACGGCCCCTCGCAGATGCCGTACATGACCGAGCCCAGCCCCAGCCCGGACAGCAGCAGGCCCTTGACGTCCAGCCGCCCGGGGCGGGCGGGGACGTGGCCGGCGAGGGCCGCGACGCCGTACGCCAACGTCGCCGCGCCGATCGGCACGTTGACGAAGAACGCCAGCCGCCAGGATGCGTAGGTCGTGAACACCCCGCCCAGGATCGGGCCCAGCGCCGGTGCCAGCGCGGTGACCAGCGCCAGGACACCGGAGATCCGGACCCGCTCGGCCGGCGGGTAGACCCGGAAGAGCATCGCCAGCCCGACCGGGGTCATCACCGCGCCGCCGACGCCCTGCAGGACGCGGAACGCGACCAGTTCGTCCAGGCCGGTGGAGATCCCGCACAGGGCGGAGGCGAGCGTGAACAGGCCGATCGCGCCCAGCAGCGCTCGCTTGCCGCCGATCAGGTCACCGAGCCAGCCGGAGGCGGGGATGAACACCGCCAGGCTCACCAGGTAGGCGATCGAGACCAGGCCGACGCTGCCGGCGCGGGCGTGCAGGTCGCTGCCGATCGTGGGCAGGGCGACGTTGACGATCGTGGTGTCCATGACGGCCATGAACATGGCGGCGACGTAGACCGTCGCCACGACGGGCTTCTGATCCAGGCGGAGGCTCATAGGAAAAACGCTAGCACTATCACTGACATACTCAACTATTGATAATGCCAGCGACATGGGCTAGGGTGGCGATGTGATCACGGCGTCAGACCTTCCGATCCCGGTCCCGGACGACCACGGCGACGACGCCGCGGCCGAGGCGTGGCAGCGCATCCGCGCGATCAGCCACAATCCGGCCGCGATGGCGGCCTTCCACCAGATCGTCCAGGAGACGGGGCTGCCGCTGGCGCCCCTACGGGCGCTGCTCGTCCTCCCGCTCGACGAGCCGGTCCCGATGCGGCAGCTCGCCAAGCGGCTGGGCTGCGACAACTCCTACGTGACCTCGCTGGTCGACGCGCTCGAACGGCGCGGGCTGGCCACGCGCCAACAGCACCCCACCGACCGGCGGATCAAGGTGATCGTCCTGACCGACGAGGGCCGTGCGCTCACCCGCCGCGCCCAACTCGCCGATGCCACCCCGCCCGGCTCGTTCGCCGGTCTGACCTCCGCCGAGGTCACCACGCTCCGCGACCTCCTGCGCAAGATCACTCCGTCGCAGCCGGCCTGACGCGGCGACAGCGGCGGCTGGGCCGCGGGCCGCCGCGTTGTGCGGGTCTGTTCACTTCCTTGACGCTGCCATGCGTCGGGCGCACACTTCCAGGCGTTTGCGTTCATCCTGTGAAACCCCTGAACCCTGTGAACGCGGACACAGCGCGACTCGGTACCCGCAGATGGCCCGGTCGTAAGCGGTCGGGGCATCGTTCCCACCTGGGAGAAATCGTATGCGCATGGCTCGACTCGCGGTCGCCGCTGCGACCGCCGCGGTCGCTCTGACCGTACCGATGGCGATGCCGGCGGCCGTCGCCGCGGGACACCCGCAGGACGCCGCCACCGCGCGGCCCTGGCTCAACGCCCACCTGCCCCTGGAGAAGCGCGTCGACCTGCTGCTGGCACAGCTGACCAACGCCGAGAAGGCGTCGCTGATGACGGCGGTCGCCAAGCCGAGCGGCTCGCACGCGACCGGCTACATCCCGGGCGTCGACCGGCTCGGCATCCCCGGGATGCAGTTCACCGACGGGCCGAGCGGGGTCCGCGACGGGCAGCCGGCGACCGCGCTGCCCGCCCCGGTGTCGCTGGCCGCGTCCTTCGACACCGAACTGGCCGAGCGGTACGGCGCGGTGATGGGCACCGAGGCCAGGTCCCGCGGCTACCAGGTGATCTACGGCCCGATGGTGAACATCGTGCGCACCCCGCTGGGCGGCCGCGACTTCGAGACGCTCGGCGAGGACCCCGAACTCGCCGGCGACATCGCCAGTTCCGAGATCGGCGGCATCCAGGACCAGGGCGTGGCCGCGCAGGTCAAGCACTACGCGGGCAACAACCAGGAGAACGCCCGCACCACGTCCAGCTCGGACATCGACGAGCGCACCCTGCACGAGATCTACCTGCCCGCGTTCGAGAAGGCGGTCAAGGACGGCCACGTCTGGTCGCTGATGTGCGCGTACAACAAGGTCAACGGCACCTACGCGTGCGAGAACGCGCAGATCCTGCGGGAGATCCTGCTCGACGAGTGGAAGTACGACGGGGTGGTGGACACCGACTACCCGGCCAACCACAGCACCGTCGCGGCCGCGAACGCCGGCCTGGACCAGGAGTTCGCCGGCACCACGTACTTCGCCCAGCTGCCCGCGGCCGTCGCCGCCGGGCAGGTGCCGCAGTCGGTGCTGGACGACGCGGCCCGCCGCATCCTGCGCCTGGAGTTCCGCACCGGGCAGTTCGACCCGAAGGCGCCGGTCACGGCCGACCTCGACGCGGACAGCGCGTTCGCCCGCACCGCCGCAGAGGACGGCAGCGTGCTGCTGAAGAACAGCGGCTCGGTGCTCCCGCTGGACACCGGCAAGCTCGGCTCGCTCGCCGTGATCGGCCCGAACGCCGACACCGCGGTCACCGGGGGCGGCGGCAGCTCGGCGGTCACCCCGTACAAGACCGTCGACCCGCTGAGCGGGCTGACCGCGCGGCTGGGCAGCGGCGTGGACATCACCTCGGTCAAGGCCGGGCACGGCAGCGGGTATCCGGCGATCCCGGCGTCCGCGCTGACCGGGCTGAAAGGCGAGTACTTCGCCAACACCACGCTCAGCGGCACCCCGGCCCTCACCCGCAGCGACACCGACATCGACTTCGACTGGGGCAACGGCTCCCCGGGCGACGGCATCCCCGCCGACGGGTTCTCGGCCCGCTGGACCGGTACGGTCACCGCGCCGGCCACCGCCGCCTACACTTTCGCCGCGACGAGCGACGACGGCAGCCGGATCTACCTCGACGGCAAGCTGGTCGTCGACAACTGGGGCGACCACGGCGCCCAGACGGCCACCAGCAGCCCGGTCCAGCTGACCGCGGGCGAGCCGCACACCCTGCGCGTGGAGTACTACGAGAACGCCGGCGGCGCGTCGGTGAGCGTCGGCTGGGCGGCCCCGGGCCTGCCCGACCCCTCGATCCAGGCCGCGGTCGCCGCCGCGAAGAGCGCGGACGCCGCCGTCGTGGTGGTCGGCGACTACTCCAGCGAGGGGTCGGACCGCACCACGCTGGCGCTGCCCGGCAACGAGAACGACCTGATCGAGGCGGTCGCCGCCGCCAACCCGAAGACCGTCGTGGTGCTGCGGGCCGGCGCCCCGGTGCTGATGCCCTGGCTCGCGGACGTGCCCGCGGTGCTCGACATGTGGTACCCGGGCCAGGAGGACGGCAACGCGCTGGCCGCCCTGCTCACCGGCGACGCCTCGCCCGGCGGCCGGCTGCCCGTCAGCTTCCCGGCCACCGACACCCAGACCGCGGTTGCCGCCGCCCCCGGCCGCTACCCGGCGGTGAACGGCGTCTACGACTACAGCGAGCAGCTCGACGTCGGCTACCGCTGGTACCAGGACGAGGACCAGACCCCGCTGTTCCCGTTCGGCTACGGCCTGACGTACACCACGTTCCGCCTCTCGCACCTGTCCGTGCTCCCGCCCGGCGCGGGCACGCTCACCGCGGGCAGCGGCACCACCGACCCGGTGCGCCTGAGCGTGGACGTCACCAACACCGGCAAGCGCGCCGGCGCCGAGGTGGTGCAGGTCTACCTCGGGCACCCCAAGGGCTCGGGCGAACCCCCCAAGGAGCTGAAGACCTTCGCGAAGGTGCGGTTGGCGCCCGGCCAGACCAAGCGGGTCCAGCTCACCCTGGGCGCCGACGCGCTGCGGGTGTGGGACAGCGCCCACCACGACTGGACCGTGCAGGACGGCAGCTACCCGGTGTACGTCGGCGAGTCCTCCGCCGACACCCCGCTCACCGCGTCGCTGACGGTCCACCGCACCGCCGGTGTCCAGGCCACCGCCGTCACCGCCGCGGCGACCACCGGGGCGGGCAGCACCGCCACGGTGCGGCAGACCTTCACCAACACCGGTGACACCGCGGTACGCGGCGCGCGGCTCGCGCTGACCGTGCCGGCCGGGTGGACCGCCGCGCCCGCCGCCGGCAGCACCACGTCGTACCCGACCGTGGCCGCGCACTCCGCGGTCAGCACCTCCTGGACCGTGACCGCGCCCGCGGACGCGGCCGCCGGGACCGCCACCCTCACCGGCAAGGCGGCGTACACCCTGGACGGGCGGCAGACCCGCACCGGCACCGCCACCACCGTGGTGCCCTACCGCACCCTCGCGGCCGCGTACGACAACGAGGGGATCAGCGCCGACAGCGACCCGTCGACCGGGACCCTCGACCCGGGCGGCTACAGCTACTCCGCCACCCAGCTCGCGGCGGTCGGCTACACCCCCGGCGCCACCGTCACCGCCGACGGGCTCGACTACACCTGGCCGGACACCCAGCCCGGCCAACCGGACAACGTGGCGGCGAACGGGCAGGTCATCGAGGTCAGCGGCAAGGGCGCGAAGCTGGGCCTGCTCGGCGCCGGGGTCGGCTCCGCGCACTCCGGCACGGTCACCGTCACCTACACCGACGGCACCAGCACGGACCTGAGCGTGGACTTCCCCGACTGGTACGCCAACGCCGCCAGTGGCAACAGCCGGCTGGCGGTGACGACCGCGAACTGGAACCGCCCGGCCACCGACACCATCGGCGCGCACAAGGTGAGCCTGTACACCACCGGGGGCGCCCTCGACGCGTCGAAGACGGTGGCCACGGTGACGCTGCCCGCCGACTCCGGCATCCACGTGTTCGCGCTCTCCGTGGGCTGAGCGTCTCCGCGAGTTGAGCCGGCATCGCGGGGCCGAGCCGGCTTCGCGGGGCTGAGGCACCGCAAGGGACCGACAGCGGCGGGCCGTCCGGGAGTTCCGGGCGGCCCGCCGCTGCTCAGCCGGCCGGGCCCAGCACCACCGGAAGCGTCTGGTGGCCGTTGGTGATCAGGGACGGCACCCGGGGCAGCGCCCCCAGCGGCGTCGCGAGCCGGGCGCCGGGGAAGCGGGCGAAGAACGCGCGCAGCGCGACCTCCGCCTCCAGCCGGGCCAGCGGCGCGCCGAGGCAGAAGTGCACGCCGTGGCCGAAGGCGAGGTGTTCCGGGCCGGGCGCGCTGCGGGTGACGTCGAACTCCCCGGCGCTCTCGCCGTGCCAGTCCGGGTGCCGGTTGGCGGCGCCGTAGGCGGCGAGGATCGGCTCACCGGCGGCGATCACCTGACCGTCGGGCAGCGGTATGTCGCGCACCGCGAACCGCATCGGCAGGTTCTTCACCGCCGGCTCCAGCCGCAGCGTCTCCTCCACCACCGACGACCAGTCGGCGCCGCCGGAGCGGACCAGGTCCAGCTGGTCGGGGTGGGTCAGCAGCGCGGCGATCGCCTGGTCGAGCAGGTTGACGGTGGTCTCGTAGCCGGCGCTGATCATCAGCAGCAGCGTGTCGCGCAACTCGGTCTCGTCCAGCGCGGAGCCGTCGCCCTCGTCGTCGCGCGCGGCGATCAGCAGCGAGGTCATGTCGTCGCCGGGCCCGGTGCGCTTCGCGGCGATCAGGTCGTCCAGCACCCCGTACAGGCGGACGGTGTTGGCCATCGCCTCCTCGGGGCTGAGCGTGGTGGAGAAGACCCCGTCCACCACGGTGCGGAAGTCCGCCTGCTGCTCCTCGGGCAGCCCCATCAGGTGGCTGATCACCCGGATCGGCAGCGGGTAGGCGAAGTGCTCGCGCAGGTCGACCGGTTCGCCGGGGGCTTCGCCGGCGAGCGTGCCCAGGCCGTCGAGCAGGTCGGTGACGATCTGCTCCACGCGCGCGCCGAGCGCGGATATCCGGCGGGCGGTGAACGCGGGCGCCACCAGCCGGCGCAGCCTGCGGTGGTCGCCGCCGTACGCGGTGAACATGTTGTGCACCGACACCCACAGCGCCAACGGCCAGGTCGCGACGGCGTGTTCGTACGCCGGCCAGTGCTGCCGGGCGTCCTTGGAGACGTCCGGCCCGGTCAGCAACTGCTTGAGCAGCACCGGGTCGGTGACGGCCCAGGCCGGCACCCCCAGGACGTCGACGCGGGCGGCCGGGCCCTGCGCGCGCAGCTTCTCGTGCTCGGAGTCCGGGTCGGAGCCGGTGGGGTCCAATACGAACGGGGTGGACTGGGACACGGCGGTGCTCCGTTCAGCTCGGGGAGGCGGGCGGTGCGGGGACGGGCGGGAAGGTGACCGGCAGCGCGGTCAGCGCGCGGTGCCAGGGGCCCGGCCGCCAGGTCAACTCCTCGGCGGGCACGGCCAGATCCATCTCCGGCAGCGCGTCGAGCAGGTGGACCAGCGCGGTCTCGGCGATCAGGTAGGCGTGCGACTTGGCCGGGCAGGCGTGCGGGCCGTTGCTCCACGCCAGGTGCGCGCGGTTGCCGACCCGCCGGGTGGGCGCGGCGCCGATCGCCGGGTCGTTGTTCGCGGCGGACATGCAGATCACGACCGGCTGGTGCGCGGGCAGCAGCACCCCTTCGACGTCCACCGTCCGCGGCGGGTACGACACGCAGTACGACGCCATCGGCGGGTCGGTGAAGAGCAGTTCGTCCAGCGCGTCGCGCACCGACAGGCTGCCCGCGTGCAGGTCGCCGGAGAACCGGTCGTCGGTGAGCAGCAGCCGCAGCGTGTTGGTGATCAGATTGGTGGTCGGCTCGATGCCCGCGCCGTAGAGCGTGACCAGCTGGTGGTCCATCTCCTCGTCGGTCAGCTCCGCGGGGTGCCCGATCAGCCAGCTGGTGATGTCCGCGCCGGGCGCCTCGCGCTTGCCGGACGTCAGGTCGCGCAGCGCCTGCCCGAGCAGGAGGTTGCCGGCGGCGGCGTCCACGCCCTCGAAGATCGCGGCCATGCCCGCGGCGACCCGCTGCCCGATCTCCGGGGGGCAGCCCAGCATCTCGTTGAGCACCCGGAACGCGATCGGCCAGGCGTACTGCGTGAGCAGGTCGGCGTGCCCGGTGGGGCTGAACGCGCCGATCGTCTCGGCGGCGACCTGCTCCACGGTGGCCCGCAACTGGTGCTGGTTGACCCGGTCCAGGCTCGCGGTGTTCGCCCCGCGGTAGCGGTGGTGCTCCGCGCCGGAGGAGCGCAGCGCGTTCGGCCGCCACTCCATCATCGGCTTCACCGGGCAGTCGTCGGGCACGTCGCGCTGCCACACCCGCGGGTCGGCCGGGAAGCGCTGCGGGTCGTTGAGGATGCGCAGCGCCTGCGCGTACCCGATGACGAGGGTCGCCGGGACGCCGGGGGCCAGCTCCACCGGCACCAGCGGGCCGAACTCCGCCCGCATCCGGGCGTAGGCGCCGTGCGGGTCGGCGGCGAACTCCTCGGTGTGCAGCGGCACGCGCCGGCCGGGCGCGGCAGGGGCCGGCACAGGGCCGGTGTACGGCGGGGACGTCACGGGCTCGGCTCCAGTTCGCGGGAGTTCAGGTACTCGACGAGCGTGATCAGCGCGCCCACACAGGACTGCCGGTCCCGCGCGTCGCACGTGGTCAGCGGTGTCGTCTCGGCCAGGTCGAGGGCCTGGCGGACCTCGTCCAGCGGGTAGTCGACGCCGTCCTCGAAGCGGTTGACGGCCACCGCGTACGGGGTGTCGTACTCCTCCAGCAGGTCCAGCACGTCGTGGCAGCGGTCCAGGTCCCGGGTGTCGACCAGCACCAGCGCGCCCAGCGCGCCGTCGGCCAGCCCCTCCCACAGCGGCTTGAAGCGGACCTGGCCGGGGGTGCCGAACAGGTACAGCACCAGGCTCTCGTTGAGGTGCAGCCGGCCGAAGTCCATGGCGACGGTGGTGGTGGTCTTCTCCGGGGTGCCGCGCAGGTCGTCCACGCCGAGGCTCGCCTCGGTCATGGCCTCGTCCATCCGCAGCACCAGCGGCGCCACGGTGCCCACCAGCGTGGTCTTGCCGACCCCGAACGGGCCGGTGACCAGCAGCTTCGCCGAGCGGGTGATGGTGGGCGGCAGATAGTCGAAACCCGGTGGGGCAGCGGAGTCGCCGGGCGGGCCGGCCGCCTTCGACCGGTCGGTGTCAGGCGATGGAGCGGAGGCCATGCAGTACTTCCTTCAGCAGTTCGGTGGACGGCGCGTCGGCGCGGGTGCGCCGCACCGGCGCGGCGAGGTGGCCGGAGTCGATCAGGCCGGAGACCAGAATCCTGACCACCGACGGCGGCAGCTCCAGCGCGGCGGCGATCTCCGCCACCGCGACCACGCCGCCCCGGCAGAGGGCGAACACCCGGCGGGCGTCAGGGGCCAGGCCCTGGGGCGGGGCGGCGGGCGCGGCGATCACCAGGGACTCCAGGCGCACGTCGCGCGAGGGGCGGCTGCGCCCGCCGGCGCGGACGTAGGGCCGGACCAGGTCCGGGTCCCGCCGCGGTCCGCTCACCGCGCCCTGCCGCCCTCGCCGACGGGTCGGCGCTCCCTGCTGGCCAGTTCGTGGCCGACCCGCTGCGCCAGCGCGTTCATCCGCTCGCTGATCAGGCCGATGTCGCTGTCCGGCGCGGCGCACACCGCGAGCAGCGAGTTCTCCGCGGCGGCCGAGGCCAGCCCGATCCACTGGTCGGTCTCGATCAGGTGCTGGCGCACCGCGTTGGGCTCGCCGCGGCGGCCGGTGACCTCCGCCCAGGCCAGGCCCGCCGCCCGCAGCGCCGCGGTGACGGCCGCCAGCTTGTCGCCGGTGTCCTTGTCGACGGTCTTGGTGTACGAGCTGAGCAGGCCGTCGGAGGTCATGTGGACGGCGAACCGCACGCCCGGGCACGTGCCGAGGTGCTCGTCGAGCAGCCAGCCCAGCGCGTTGTCGTCGTGAGTCTTGAGCATGTCAGGAACCGCCCTTCGAAGTGGCCGACGAGTGCTGCGACGTGTCCGGTCCGGCGGTCTCCCGCGCGCCGGCGTCCCGTACGGGCTCCTGCTCCGCCGGGACCTGCTCCGACCGGGTGTGCGCCGACGGCTCCCGCTCCTGCTGCTCCGACAGCGCCCGGCCGCGCCGCGACCCGTCGGCCCACGCGGCGGCGATGTCGGGCCGCCCGGGCCTCGCCTCGGCCGGGGGCGTCGGGGGCTCGGCCGCCGGTGCGGGCTGCGGCCGGCGCCGCCGCCGGGTCAACCCGCCGGGGGTGGTGGCCGGTTGGTCGGCGGCGGCTGGGACGGTCCGCGCCTCGGCGCGGCGCGGCGCGGGCGCCTCGTACGGCTGCGGGTCCTGCGCGGCCTGCGCCGGCACGTAGGGCTGAGCGGCGGTGCGGACCGGCAGGTGCCCGCCCGGCTGCTCGACCGGGAGCGTGGTCAGCAGCGCGGCCGGTACGAAGACCAGCGCGCGGGTGCCGCCGAACAGGTTGGGCGCCTCCAGGTCGATCCGGAAGCCGTAGCGCGCCGAGAGCTGCGCGGCGACCCGGAAGCCGGTCTGCGGGTAGGCGCCGAGGGCGTGGATGTCCAGCGGCTGCCGGCCGCTGAGGATCTCCCGGGCCCGCTCCAGCTGTTCGGGGCTCATCTGCAACCCGGCGTCGTCCACGACCACCGTCACGCCGTTGTGCCCGGTGCGGAAGGAGACCTCCGCGTAGGAGGTCGGCGGGGCGTAGCGGACGGCGTTGTCGAGCAGGATCGCCAGGGTGTGCACCAGCGCCTCGACCGCGCGCGGCACCACCGCCCGGTCCAGCTCCTGGGTGCGCACCCGGTCGTAGTTCTGGATGCGGCCCATCGCGGCGCGGGCGATGTCGGTGAACTCGGTGGCCGGCAGGCGGCGGCCGAGGGTGCCGCCGGACAGCACCATGTAGCCCTGGGCGATGCGCAGCATCTGCTGGGCGGTGTGGTCGATCGCCATCAGCGTCTCGTACGCGTCGTCGCCGTCGTGGCGGCGCACGCCGACGCTGACCTCCTCGGCGAGTTCGGAGCCGAGGCTGACCAGGGCGGAGGCGAAGGTGAGCACCGCGGCGCGGGTCGCGTCGCGGGCGTCCTCGTGGGCCTGCGCCACCTGCTGCTCCGCGGTGTCCTGCGCGTCGCGCCGGGTCCGGCGGACCAGCGCGGTGTGCCGGGAGACCAGGTCCTCGACGTGCTGGGCGAGCGGGGTGCCGGCCAGCGGCTCGGGCAGCACGAACTCGACCTCGCGCTCCTCGCCCGGCTCCAGGGCCGCGGCGGTGGCCTCGGCCAGCCCGGAGCCGGCCAGGTAGCCCAGCGCGTCCTCCACCGCCCGCTGCCGGGCGGCCAGTTGGCGTACGCGTTCCTGCTCGGCCCGCAGCGCGGACCGGGTCAGGGCGTGTTCCTGCTCGGCTCGCGCCAGCCCGGTGCGGGCCTTCCGGCGGAACCGCAGAGCCGTGCCGCCGCCGGCCAGGGCGAGCGCCAGCAGCAGCGCGGCGGCCGCCTCCTGTATCAACGTGGTCATCAGATCCTCATCGGGAATGAGAGTTAGGGACACGGCGCGACGCCCGGCCGCGGGCGGTGGCGGGGTCGGGGGACGCTGACAGGTGGCGACGGCGGCGGGCGGGCCCGGTGCCATACGGGCGGGCGCGCCGGCCGGTGGCCGGAATGCGCGGACGTGATGTCCCGGCGGACCGGCCGCGCGGGGCGGTCGGTGCGGGAAGGTGCCGTGCTGGATTCGAAGGTGCCTGGCCGATTTCGGACGGCCCTGGTGCGGCCACTTCGTGATCATATACAGCCGGCTGAACGGCGCCAAGTCGCTGCAATTGCACGCCGTGCGGAGGTGCGGGAGAACGCGGCGGAATCGGGGGAGTCGTTCGATCGGGCAACCGAATCCTCCACTTCTCCGGGGGTGTTGCGGTGGCCCGCGAGGGTGGTGGGGGCGGGCGCGCCGAGCGGGCGCACGGGCTCACGACCGGCGTCGCGGGCGATCGCGGTCAGGTACGGGGCGAGAGCCTACCGTGACCGGTGGCCGGGCGTCTCGGAGTACGGCAGTGGCGGCACTTTTCGGGTGCGGCCCGCCCCCGCGGCGCCGATCACCCCTGGTGGCCCGGGCCAAGGGCTTCGCCGGGTGTATTCAACACGGTTCACTGGAAAGGGAGTTGATGTTCCGTCACCTTGACGGTGCGTTCGACGGCGCCGCTTCCGGTGCGTGCGCGGCCGCGTTTTCGGAAATGACCCGGACGGCTGCCGTCGGCATGTGCGGCCGCCCCCGCCACCCCGCGCGGCCCGGCCCCGCCGTGCCCGCCAAGCCCGCGGTCCGGGCGCGGACCGGGCGCCCATCGGGCGCGGAGCGGGCGCGGACCGGCCGGCCGGCGCCGCTCGCGACCCGAATTCCCTTTCTCCGCCGCCACATTCCGGTGTTTCTCCGCGCCGCCCGACGTGTCGGCTCCCGAATTCCGCCCGGCCCATGACCTGAAAACATCCCGAAAACATGACCTGAAAACATGAACTGAAGAACCGCCCGCCGGTCAGGAATGGTGCGGCGTGAGGGCGGCGCTGAGGCGGAGGGATTCGGTGTAGGCCGCGGCGGCGATGACGCGGGGGAGCTCGGCTCGGCGCTCGTACAGCAGATGGCGGGCCGACCAGTGCGGGCCGTAGGCGGCGTAGGCCGGATCGCCGCCCGCGGGGGCGAGGTTGAGGGACACCCGGGTCACCCCGGCCAGCGGCGAGGCACCGGTGTGGGCCCGCGAGAGCACCTCGGTCAGCGCGAGGTCGACCGGGCCCTGCCCGGACTCCTGGTCGTGCCGCAGCAGCGACAGCGTCAGCCCGTCGGCGCCCCAGGGGACGAACACCAGCAGCGCGCAGGTCCGGCCGTGCCGGTCCACGCACTCCGCGACCACGCAGTCCGGGTCGGCCGGGTCGCCGAGCCGCCCCAACTGCACACCGCCCGCCGCCCGCCCGTGCCGCCGCCAGGCCTCGGCGAGCTGCCGCAGCCGGACCCACTCCGGCTCGGCGACGTCCCGCTGGCGGCGCACCACCACCCCGTAGCCGGCGGCGGCCATCGCCTGCCGGACCCGGGCCGGTCCCGGCGGCAGCGCGCCGACCGGCACCACGGGTTCCGATCCGGAGTCCATGCCGTGCAGTCCGGCCGCGGTGTAGACGCCCGCGGCGCCGTCGCCGGCGTGCGCGACCGCTGCCACCCAGGCGTGCGCGCGAGCGGTGGCGAGCCAGTGCGCGACGGCCGCGGGCCAGGCGGCGGGCGGCCCCACCGGGTCGCCCGCGGCGAGCGTGACCCCGTTCACCACCCGGTGCACGATCGCCGCCTGCCGCCCCGGCGCCCAGCACACCGCGCGGTCCCGGCGCAGCGCGAAGTACCCGAAGGAGTCCCGGCCGCCGTCGGCCCGCAGCAGTTCCCGCAGCCGCCGCTCGTCGGCCGGCTGCAACCGGTCCCGGCCGCGCGGCGCGCGCAGGAACGCCAGCACCACGAGCAGCAGCAGCGCCACGCTGATCAGGTTGATCAGCACGTCCGCCCACCACGGCACCCTGATCCCGGGGTGGTCGAAGATCGCCGACAGCGTCAGCGTGCGCACCACCGCGTACCGGGCGCTGGGGCCCCAACGGGACGGCGGGTCCTGGTCGGTGGCGTGCACCAGCAGCGTCCCGGCGCCGACCGCGACGGCCGCGCCCACCACCAGGCTGAGCAGCCCCACGGCGACGTTGCGCCGCTCGCCGCGGACGTTGAAGACCGGGCGCGAGACCAGCAGCGCGCACAGCAGCAGCAACGTCAGCCCGACGGCCAGCCAGTTGACGGCGTGCCGGTGCGCGCCGGGCACCGCGGCCATGGAGACCGCGATCGCCACCGTGTACGCGGCCGCCGCCGCCGTGGTGAGCAGCCACGCCGCCCGCTTGCGCCGCCGCAGGCTCACCGACAGCACGAACGCCAGCGCGGCGCCGGTGAACCCGGGCCCGACCAGGAACGCGGTGACGTACTCGCCGCCGGTGGCCGCCCGCACCCGGTCCCGCAGCGGCCCGGCCAGCCCGGTGACCAGGTCCACCACGCCCGCCAGCCGCAGGTACCACACGGCGGCGGCCGCGCCGGGCGCGCGCAGCGGCCGCAGCACCCGGGCGAGCAGCACCTCCAGCCGGGACGGCGGCACCTCCACCACGGTCGGCACCACCGGCGCCCGCCCGGCCCGCTTCGCCAGCGACACCGGGGTCGGCGCCCCGGCCACCGCGTCCATCACCGCGGTCTTCGCGGCCATCACGCGCCGCCGGGCGCCTTCCTCGCGCCGTTCGGCCCGGGCCATCCGGCGCGGCCGGGCGGCGTAGCGCCAGCGCGCCCACGGGCTGTGCGGCCGGGCCAGCCGCAGCGCGCCCACCACCGCGAGCAGCGGCACCATCACGCCCAGCAGCCCGGTCCACACCTTGCCCTTGAGCAGGCACAGCACCACGAACCCCAGCAGCACCGCGGCCACCACGTACGACCCGTAGGACCGGCCGCCGACGTACCCGCCGAGCGGCGCCTCGCCGGCCACCAGCAGCCCGATCACCGCGACCGCGAGGATCACCGCGTCGACCGACCGGCGGCCCTCCTCCTTCCAGTACACGTCCTCCAGGTGCAGCACGAGCGCGAACTCGTCGAGCACCAGGCCGCAGCCCATCCCGAAGACCACCGCGAGCACGTCGTGCGCCACCGGCCCGCCGGCCACCCCGAACGCGCCCACCCCGCCGACGATCATCATCACCTGGCCGAACACCACGTGGTGGATGTGCATCCCGCCGGGCTGCACGTTCCCCGGCCACCAGGACACCTGCCGGCGGATCATCCGGGTGCTGAACCTGATGAACAGGAACGAGCAGACCAGCCCGCCCAGCAGCAGGAACAGCTGCTCGCGCCCGGCGCCCGAGGTCTGCGTGCCGTGCGCGCGGCCGAACCAGTACGTCATGGCCCCAGGGTGCGTCCCGCGGCCGCGGCGCCGACCGGGACGCGCGGGACGGCTCGGCACGCTTGCCGCATATGGGGCACGTTGTATGACGATCCGACGGGCGATCCGCCGGGCGCGGGCGGGAGCGGGCCGGGATGCGCGCCGGACGCGGGCGGGGTCAGCGGCCCAGGCGGCCGCGCACCATCCCCAGCAGCGCGTTCAGCTCCTCGATCCGCATCCGCTTCGCGATCGCCAGGAAGAGCCCGACCTGCACCACGAGCCCGACCAGCAGCGCCCCGGCCGCGCCCACCAGCCCGCCGCCCAGCGCGCTCTCGGTGGCGCGGGCGAGGAAGTAGCCGAGCACCGAGGGGATCAGCGCGGCAGCCACCAGTCGGCTGTAGGTGCGGCGGATGCGCGGGCCGTCCAGCGTGCCGATCCGGCGCCGCAGCCGCGGCAGCGCCACCAGCAGCCCGACGAAGTAGGCGACGCCGTAGCCGAACGCCATGCCGATCACCGCCCGCTGCGGCGGCAGCAGCAGGTACGACAGCCCCGCGACCGCCGCGTTGACCGCCGCGATCCACACCGTGTTGAAGAACGGCGTGCGGGTGTCCTCGTAGGCGTAGAAGCCGCGCAGCGTGACGTACTGCGCCGAGTACGGGATCAGGCCGAGGGCGAACGCGGCGAGCATGTAGCCCACCGAGCGGCCGCCGTTGGCGCCGGTGCCGTAGATCAGCGCGCCGATCCAGGGGCCCAGGGACAGGAAGAGGAAGGCGGCGGGCACGATCGCCACCGCTGAGGTGCGCAGCCCGTGCGAGATGTCCGCGCGCACCGCGGCCGCGTCTCCGTCGGAGGCCGCGCGCGAGATCCGGGGCAGCACCGCGCTCATCACCGAGACGGTGATCACCGCCTGCGGCAGCTGCCAGATGGTCTGGGCGCTGGTGTACGCCGCCAGGCCGGTGCCGCTGGCGAAGCCGTGCGCGGCCGCCGACTTCTCCGCGGCGGTGGCGAGTTGGGTGACCACGATCAGCCCGGCCTGGTTGGCGAGCACGAACAGGAAGGTCCAGCGGGCGAGTTTGGCCGCGTGGCCCAGGCCGTGGCCGCGCCAGTCGAACCGCGGGCGGTAGCGCAGCCCCGACTTGCGCAGGTAGGGGATCATCGACAGGGCCTGTACCACCAGGCCGAGCAGGGTGCCCACGCCCAGCAGCCGCACGCCCTGCGGGGATATGGTGCCCGGGCTCACCGCGGTGTGGCCGAAGCTGCCGAACACCCAGATGTACATGCCGAAGGTGAAGATCACCACGACGTTGTTGAGCACCGGGGTCCACATCATCGCGCCGAACCGCTCCCGCGCGTTGAGGATCTGCCCGGCCACCACGTGCACGCCCATGAAGAAGATCGTCGGCAGGCAGTAGCGCGCCATCTCCACCGTGACGTGCGCGCTGGAGGGGGTGGACATCAGCGACGGCGACAGCAGCCGCACCAGCTGCGGCGCGGCCAGCACCATCACCAGCACCACCCCGCCGAGCGCGGTGATCACCAGCGTCAGCAGCCGGTTGGCGTACGCCTCGCCGCCGTCGGCGTCGTTCTTCATGCTGCGGATGAGCTGCGGCACGAACACCGCGTTGAGCGCGCCGCCGCCGACCAGGAAATACACCATCGTCGGCAGCGTGTAGGCGACCTGGTAGGAGTCGCCCATCACACCCTGGCCGATCGCGGCGGCGATCATCATGTTGCGGACGAAGCCGGTGCCGCGCGAGACCATCGTGCCCAGCGCCATCACGGCGCTCGAGCCGAGCACCGAGCCCTTGCGGGTGCCGCCGGCGGCCTGCCCGCGCCCCGCCTCGGGCGGCGGCGCCCGGTCGACGTCGATCACCGGGAACGTCCCCGTCGCCTCCGCCGCCACGTCGCCGCTGGCGCTGCCGTAGACGTTCGGGGCGTAGTAGAGGGAGTAGTCGGCGTCGTCGTCGCGGTACTCGCCGCGGTACTGGTCCCGGTACAGGTGGGCGTACGGGTCCGCGGCCGGCGGGCCCTGCTGCGGCACGGAGGTGTAGCCGTAGGGGCCGTACTGCTCCTGGCCGTACTGCTGGCGGCCGTAGGGCTGTTCGTCCTGCTGGTACTGGTCGTGGTCGTACTGCTGGTACTGCTGGTACTGCTGGTACGGCTGCTCGTACGGGCCGGGCGGCTGCTCGCCGTACTGCGGCTCGGCGTACTGCGGCTCGCCGTACTGCGGGTACTCGCCGTACGGGCCTTCGCCGTGCAGGTCACGCCGACCGTCGCCGCCGTCCGGCGTGCTCATAGGACTCTCCGCTTCCGCTGCGCCAGGGCGCGGTCGACACCCCCGGTCCGCCACCCGTACGGCATACCTTCTCATCCGCGGCGGCGGCCCGTGCGCATCCGGCCGATCACACGGCCGCGGGCCGGGGCCTGAGTGGTCGGTACTCACCCCGGACGGGACGCGGGAGCAGGGCGGGGCGGCGTCGGGCGCCGCGCGGGGGCTGGTCGGCACCCCTGGCGCGCGGTCCCAGCCGCGCGCCCGGCGCGGCTTTGAGTACCGCCCACTCAGGTCCGCGCCCGGGTGCGCGTGCTGAGCTGTAAGGGACCGGGAAACCTGGGCCGCACCGAGGGGTGGAGGACGTCATGCAGGTCAGAATCCTGGGTCCCGCCGAGATCTACGACGACGCGCGAGGGCGGCGGGTCCGGCTGAACAGCCCCAAGCAGCGCATGCTGCTCGGCGCGCTCGCGACCAGGCCCGGCACGCCGGTGCCGACGGTCCTGCTCCTACGCGAGCTGTGGGGCGACGACGCGCCCGACAAGGCGGCCAACGCGCTCCAGGCGCACGTCTCACGGCTGCGCCAGGTGCTGACCGAGGTGGAGCCCGCGCGGGCCAAGGCGCCCCGGCTCGTCGCCCGCGGCGCCGGCTACCTGCTCCAGGTCCGGCCGGACGAGATCGACAGCACGCAGTTCCGGACGGAGGCCGCCCAGGCCCGCCGGTTCGCCGCGGGCGACCCGCGCACCGCCTACACGCTGCTGACGAAGGCGCTGAAGCTGTGGCGCGGCCCGGCGATGGACGGCGGCTGCGGCGGCCCGCTGTGCGCCGGGGCCGCCGCCCGGCTGGAGGAGGAGCGGTTGCAGGCGACGGAGGACCTGTACGACGCGGCGCTGCGGCTGGGCGTCGAACGACAGGTGGTGGGGCCGTTGGAGGCGCTGGTGGCCGCGCACCCGGGTCGGGAGCGGTTCCGGCGCCAGTTGGCGGTCGCGCGCGGCAGGAGCGGGCGGCGCGGGGCGCCGCCGGTGGTGGTGCCGTCGGCCGTGGTGCCGTCCGCGGCGCGGGACGTGGACCGGTGGCGCGAGGTGCGCGAGGCGGACCGTACGGCCGTGAAGGTCGCTCGGGCGGGCCAACTCCCCACGGTGGCACTGCCGTTCCCGTCGCCGGTCCGCCCCGGCAGCGTCCAGCCCGCGCCCGACGACCCGGCGAGCGCGCTGGAGGTCTTCCGACTGCGGCTCCAGGTCGAGCAGTTGATGTCGGAGCAGAGCCTGCTGCGGTCGGCGATCGAGCGGTTGGCGGCCGGGGCCGGCGGGTTCGGTGCGGCGGACGGGTCGTGGCTCGGCCGCGACGCCGCGGCGGGCAGCGCGGGCTGAGCGCCGCGGGCGCCGTACCCGGCCGGGCGGATCAGCAGGACGCGGGCCCCGGTCCCCGTCCTGGTCCACGGGCCGCGCCCTTACCGCCTCGCCAACACGCCGTCGGACTGCGCCTCCTGAGTCGCCGCCACTTCAACGTGCCCCCGCCACGCCCCTCTTCCGGCCGCCGGGTCAGGAGGCGGCCCAGTCGCCCAGGCGGGCGCATTCGGGGCAGTGGGGTTCGGTGGCGGGGTGCGGGTGGGGCGCAGGGGTGGCGGGGCGCGGGTCGTGGATCGGGACCGGGGCGGGGGAGTGGCCCAGGACGCGGGCCAGTTCGGCGCGGGCGGTGACGCCGAGCTTGTGGTAGACGCGGTGCAGGTGGTTCTCCACGGTGCGTACGGACACCACGAGGCGGCCGGCGATGTCGCGGTTGGACAGGCCGGTCGCGGCGAGCGCGGCCACTTCCCGTTCCCTGGCGGTGAGGGCGGCCGCAGCGTGGACGGGGGGCTGCTCGGTCGCCATCCACGGCGGCAGGCTGCCGCCGTGGTCGGCGAGGATGCCGTGCGCCGCGGCGCGCGCCTCGCGGCTCTTGCGGCGGCGTCCGGCCGCCCGGTAGGCGCGGGCGGCCTGCGCGGCCGCCTCCGCCGCCAGCGGCAGCGCCCCGCGGACCCGGAAGCGTACGGACACGGCCGTCAGGGCGTCGCCGTCGCCGGCCGCCAGGGCCCTGATGTGGTCGGCCTGCAACCGCGCCAACTCGGAGGTGGTGCAGGCGGCGAGGCGTTCTGCCTGGCCGGCCACGGACACGCTGTCGGACAGCCGTGCCGCCAGGTGCAGCGCGGCCACCGCGGCGGCCGGCCGCTGCCCGGCGACGGCCCGCTTGGCCACGGCGAGCGCCTGGCCGGCCGCCCCGGACCGGTCGCCGGTGCAGGCGAGCACGAGCGCGCGCTCCAGCGCGATGTCGTCGGCGGCCACCGGGTGCGCGGCGGCCTCGCTCTGCACGAGCCGCGCCTCCACGAGGGTGCGCAGCGCGTCGCTGTGCTGCCCGGACTGGGCGAGAGCGCCGGCGAGCCGGGCCAGCGTCCAGGCGGGCGTGGCCAGCCAGTCGCCGTCGCCGTGGCCGTGCACCGCGCTCGCCTCCCGCAGCAGCACGACCGCCTCGCCGGTCCGGCCGAAGTCGCGGTGGAGCCGGGCCCGCAGCAGCGCGACGTGCAGCCGGCGCTGCTGCTCGTCGCCGCCGCTGTGCCGCCGGACCGCTTCCAGCGCGGCGCCGTAACCGCCGAGGTCGCCGCTGAGGAAGCAGCAGTGGGCCAGCAGCACGAAGTAGCGCAGCCGGGCGTCGTCCGCCCATGCGTCCACCTGGCCGCGGCAGGCGACCAGTTGCTCCGACGCGGCGGCCGGGTCGCCGAGTTCGATCCGGGCGAAGGCGACCGCGGGCAGCAGTTCCTGAGTGACGCGGGAGGCGGCCGGCTCGGCCGGCAGCACCTGGTCGCCGATCTCGACGGCGTGCCGCAGCCGGCCGGCCAGGATCGCGATGACCGCGCGGTAGCCCTGGAGCGGCAGTGCCCGCTCCGCGCCGACCGCGGCGGTCGTCCGGTCCAGGACGTCCGCGGCGTCCGCCAGCCGGCGCAGCCCCTCGGCGAGGTTGGCCGCGCGGGCGCGCACCGCGGCGAGGAAGTCGCAGTCCGGCGCAGGGCAGTCGCCGTGCAGCGCGGCGGCGAAGACCCGTTCCGCCTCGGCGTGGCGGCCCTGACCGGCCATGATGCGGCCGAGCAGGAGTGTGGCCGGGACGTCGGCGGGCGCATCCGGGGGACAGGTTCCGGTGGGCGCTACGCGCGTTGAAACACGGCGTGCGAAAGCCGGCAACACGGCGGAAGCACGCGCGGCCCGCCCGTCCCACTCCGGCTCGCCCCGCTCCTGCCCGTCCGCCTCCCGCCCGGTCCGGTCCGGCCCGGCCCCGCGCCCCGCGGGTCCGTACGGCGGCGGTTCGTACGGGGCCGGTTCGTACGGCGCCGGTTCGTACGGCGTCCGGCCGCCGGCGCTGTCCAGCGCGAGCCGGCACAGGCGCTCGGCGAGCGCGAAGTCCTGCTGCTGGAAGGCGGTGTGCGCCGAGCTGAGCAGCTGCTGCGGTTCGGGGACCAGCCCGGCGTCCAACCGCAGGGTGATCAGCCGCAGTTGGTCGTCCGCCCGGCGCGCGCCGGTGCTCTCGATCCATGCGGCGATCTGGCGGCGCAGCCGCCGCGCGGTCAGGTCGGACATCCGCGCGGCCACCACCACCCGGCTCAGCGGCAGCGCCAGCCGCAGCCGCAGCCGGTGCCCGGCCCGCTCCACCGCCACCACCCCGCGCAGGTTCAGCGACTCCGCGGCCCGCGAGAGGTCGAAGTGGGCGGCGATGTCCGCCTCCAGGGGCTCGGCGAGGGCGAGCATGTTCACCAGCTCCTGCTCGTCCGGGGCCAGATCCCGCAGCCCCAGGTGCACCACCGCGGCCAGCCGCCGGGTCGGCGGCTCGGCCAGGCCCCGCCACCGCCACATCCCGTCCACCTGCCGCAGCGACCCGTCGGCGAGCGAGTGCTCCACCAACTCCCGCAGGATCAAGGGGTTTCCGCCGGTGTCGGCCCACAGCCGCTCCAGCGTCGCGGCCTCGAGGTGACCGGCCAGCCGCTCGTGCAGCGCGCGCGCCACCGCCCGCCGGTCGAACGGGGCCAGTTCGATCCGCTCCACCAGCCGGGCCACCCACAGCTGGTCGATCGGGGCCGGTGCGGGCGCGCCGCGGCGGACGGCGGCCGCCACCGCCAACTGCCCCGCGGCAGCCAGCCGGTAGAGGTGTGCCGCGGACGCCTCGTCCACGAGGTGGGCGTCGTCGAGCCCGACCAGCGGGCGCCGCGGCGCCGCCGCCTGCCGCGGCAGCGCGCCGAGCCGGTCCAGGCAGTCGGCGAGGGTGGCGACGGTCTCGACCGGCGCACCGTCCTCCTGTCCGCCGCGCCACGCCCCGCCGACCGCGACGACGCTGCGGCCCGCCGCGGCGGCCCGCTCCAGCGCCGCCTCCAGCAGCCTGGTCTTGCCCATGCCCGGGTCCCCGTCCAGCAGGACCCCGCCGCCGTGGTCGACGGCGGCCGTGACGGCGGTCAGCTCCCTGTCCCGCGCGGCCATCGGCCAGTCGTGCCCGGTGTCCACCGGCATTCTCCCGCAACTCCCCGCTGAAAGACGCAGATCTGGTGGTCTGTACCCCATGCCCCGAGGCCCGCGAATACCTGGTGTCACAACGATGTGAACCGGTCATTTCCATCTGCTGAATTTCGCCGGCGGGCGCACGTTTTCCGCTGATGAGGTCACAGGAACGGTAAGCGAAACGCTGGGAGCGTACCTGTACCCGTTCTGGCGCGCGCTTCCCCGGCCGTTTTGGCGGCCTGGCCTCGCGATACGGCGGGCGGCACCGGAGCGGTCGGCAAGAAGAAGAGGAAATTCCGGCCGCCGGACCGGCAGTCGGCCGCCGCCGGCCCGCCCCGCCGGCGTCACCGCCGTGCCACCGGACGGGCCGCCGCCACGGGCTCCCACGACGGCTCCCGCCGCGCCCCACCGTGGCGCGTTCGGATCGCCAAGTCGCCTGTCTGGTAAGGGATTTCGGGGCGTGCGCCGGTCGTGCGCGGGCCGTGCACCGATCTTTCCCCGGGGTCACCTTGGGTGAGCGGGGGCGGAGGGCGGAAAGCCCGCCAAGCACTCTGGACCCACCTGTCACGGCCACGTATCGTGCCGGATACGGTGCGTCACATCGCCGGTTCCAAAACCAAGATCGCGGGTATCGGCGCCCTGATGACGTGACGGAACACCTCGATATGATCGAGCGGAACCACGCGTCATGACCAGTAATTCGGAAGCGGATCGGCCCGTTTCCACGGGGAGGCTTCTGGGTATGAGTGGGGCTTTGTGGGGCGCGGTTCTGCGCGAGGCCCGGTTAGCCTCGGGACTGACGCAGAACGAGGTCGCCCGGCGGGCCGGCATGAGCGTACGCGCACTGCGCTACATCGAGTCCGGCACCGTGGCCCAGCCCCGGCGCCACTCGCTGGACCGGCTGGCGGAGGCCGTCGGCATGGACCTGGCCGCGGCCCCCTGGCGGGCCGGCGGCGCGGGCCCAGCCGCGGCCGCCGGCGCGAGCGCACACGACATCCGCGTCCTGGGGCCGCTGGCCGTCTCCTACCGCGGCAGACCGGTGGAACTCCCGCTGAAACAGCGCACGCTGCTCGGCCTGCTGGCCATCCAGCCGCACCGCGTGGTCAGCCAGGCGGAGATGACCGAGGTGCTGTGGAGCGGCGAGGCACCGCCCTCCTCGCTGGGGCTGCTGCACACCTACATGGCCCGGCTGCGCCGTACCCTCGAGGGCGGCCCGGGCGGGCGCGGCGACCAGCGCCGGGTCACCACGGTGCGCGGCGGCTACGCCCTGTCGGCCGAACCCGGCGGGCTGGACCTGCTGCGCTTCGAGGAGTACACCGCCCAGGCCGTGGCCGCGCGCGAGCGTGAACCGGCGCTGGCCCTGGAACTGTTCGGGCTCGCCTTCCAGCACTGGCGCGGCCCGGTGCTGGAGGACGTGCCCGCGCTGCGCCAGCACCCGGTGGTGGTCGCCATCGGCCAGCACCGCTTCGACATGGTCATCGAGTTCGCCGACCTGGCGCTGTGCCAGAAGCGGCACGCCGTCGTGGTGAAGCAGCTGATGGCGGCCGCGTACGAGGAGCCGCTGCACGAAGGGGTGCAGGGGCGGCTGATGCTCGCGCTCGCCGGGTCCGGCCAGAAGGCGGCGGCGCTGCGGCTCTTCGGCGAGCTGCGCGCGCGGTTCCACGAGGAGCTGGGGGTGGAGCCGAGCGAGGAGATCTGGGAGGTGCGCCGCAGCATCCTCGCGCAGCCCGGTGACGAGGCCCCCGCCGCACCGGCCGGTTCCGCCCGCCCCGCCGCACCGGCGGCCCCGGCCCGCCCCGCTGCTCCGGCCCGCCCCACCGGCGCCGCCCGCCCGGCCGTACCCCGCGGCGGCCCCGACCGCGGGGTTCCGGTGCCGGCCGCCGCCCCGGCCGGCACCACCGCCTCGCCCGCGCAGATCCCCCCGGTGGTGCGGCCGTTCGTCGGCCGTCGCGCGGAGCTGGCCGCGCTCGACCGGCTGCTGGCCCACCACCGCGAGGACCAGGCGTCGGTGGCGATCGCGGCCATCTCCGGCCCGCCCGAGCAGGGCAAGACCGCGCTGGCCGTGCACTGGGCGCACGAGGCGCACGCGTGGTTCCCCGACGGTCAGCTCTACGCCGACCTGCGCGGCGGCGAGGGCACGCCGGGCGCCGCCCTGGAGCCGCTGAGCGTGCTGGGCGGCTTCCTGCGCTCCCTCGGGGTCGCCAGGGACCGGATACCCACCGACCTCGCCGAGTGCTCCGCGCTGTTCCGCACCCTGCTCGCCGGGCGGTACGTCCTGGTGCTGCTGGACGACGCGGGCACCTCCGCGCAGGTCCGCCCGCTGCTGCCGGGCACCCCCGGCAACCTGGTGCTCGTCACCAGCCGCCATCCGCTGCCCGACCTGGTGGTGCGCAACGGCGCCAAGCCGCTGGAGCTGGACGTGCTGTCGGCGGCGGAGGCACGCGAACTGCTCGACGCCTTCCTGGGCGCCTCCCGTACGGCCGCCGAGCCCGAGGCCACGGCCGCGCTCGCGGAGGTGTGCGGCCGCCGCCCGCTGGCGCTGCGCCGCTCCGCCGCCCAACTGGCCGCGCGGCCGAACGCGTCGATCCGGGAGTGGGTGCGCAGCACCACGGTCCGGCAGGCGCAGCCCCGCCCGCGCCGCTCGCCGTCCCGCACCGACGCGGACGGCGGCGCGGGCGCCAACGGCCCGGGCGGGCACCCCGGCCGCGCGGTGGCGGGCCCGTAGGCGACCTCCCACGGCGGGCGGCCGGCCCGCCCGTTCACCCCCGCCCCACGCGACGCGGCGCCCTCCTTCCGCAACGGGCCTCCCGCGAACGGCATTCCGCAACCGGAATCCCGTCACCGGCGTTCCGCCACAACTGTGCCGGCGCCGCGGTAAACCGCTGTCCGCCGCCGGAGGGAATGACGTCCCCCCGCGCGTCATATGCGCTCGGCCCGTGCCGGGATCGTCGTGCGCGGCCCCCGGGAGTTCCGCGCCGGCCGGGCGCCGACTGCCGCTGACATCCGCTGACGGATTCGCTGACACGCGGGCGCGATGCTGACAGCGGAACCGCACGCTCCGCGCCGTATCGTATTTCCCCAGCTCAGCCCGGGCAGTTGGTTTCCATGCACACCGAACGAAACGCTGCGGGCGCCCCGCGGGGCGTTTTCCGGACCGCCGCCGGTTGCCCGGGCGAAGACCTCCCGCCTACTGTCCCGAACCGCGGACGCACCCCGAATTCGGCCGTGGGAAAAGGCCGCCGGACCACACGTGCGGACCGCCGGGAAACCCAAGTCGTCGGGAAGGGAATGGCATGGGGAACATCACGACCCAGGAAGCCCAGGAGTGGCTGATCGAGAAGATCGCCCACCGTCTGGGTGTGGAGCCGGCCGCGGTTCCGCCGGAGCAGTACTTCGACGAACTCGACCTGGACAGTACCGAGGCGCTGATCCTCGCCGGCGAGATGGAGAACTGGCTCGGCTTCGAGCTCCAGACCACGGCGCTGTGGTACCACCCCACCATCAAGGACCTGGCGGCCCACCTCGCCGAGGAGGTCGCGCAGCGTGCCTCGGCCTAGAGCCGCCGGCGCCGCCCGCGGCCCCGCCCCCCGCCCGCAGGCGCCGCCGATCGTCCGCCGGCACCGGCCCACCCCGCCCGGGGGGCACACCGTGTACGCCGTCCACCCCGGCGCCCTGCCATCCGAGGTGTGGCGCGGTGTCGCGGACGCGCTGCCGGACGGCACCGGGTTCGCCGTACTGGACCTGGCCGGCGTCCCGGAGTACTTCGAGGCGGCGCTGTCCGGCGGCCGCAGCGACCTGACCGTGGCCGCCCTTACCGCCCAGCTCACCGCCGAGCTGCGCGCCGACCGGGCCGCCCGGTCCGGCGCGGGGCGGACCACGTTCACCGGCTGGTCGTTCGGCGGTGTGCTCGCGCAGGCGATGACGGAGACCCTGGAGCCCGCCGAACGCCCCGAGCGGCTGGTGCTCCTGGACAGCATCGCGCCCACCGACGCCTACCAGCAGGCCGACGACGCGCTCGACCCGCCCATGCTGCTGCGCTGGTTCGCGATGTACCTCGGCGCCAAGCGGAACCGCGAGGTCGCCCTCGGCCCCGGCGGCACCGCCGGACTCGACACCGACACCGGGCTGCTGCGCGTCCTGGACGCGGCGGTCGGCTGCGGCGCCCTGGCGGCAAGCACCCCGCTGCCGGGCCTGCGCAAGCTCTACGACACCTATGTCGACGGCCTGCTGCGCAACAACCGGCTGACCGCCACCCACCGGCCGGTGCCCTCGTCGGTGCCGCTGGCCCTGGTCAAGGCCACGAACAGCCTCATCCTGGGCGACGACGCGCTCGGCTGGCAGGAGCTGGCCCCCCGCGGCCTGGACCTGCGCCCGCCCACCCCGGGCGACCACTACACGATGCTGACCCGCCCCGACGCCGCGGCGGCCATCGCGGAAGTGCTCCGGCCGCCCCGCTGACCCGCGGACCCCGCCGGGCGGCCCGCCCGGCACCGGCGGACGACCCGCCGGTCCCCACCGGACGCCCCGGCTCCACCGGACGCCCCGCCTCCACCGGACGCGCCGCCGGTCCCACCGGACGACCCACCGGCCCGCCCAGCGCCGCGCGGACGTCGCCACGGAAGATCCCGTTCGCCCAGATCCCAGAGAGACTCGCCGTGAACCCTTCGCAGGAATCCGCGCTCGACCGCCGGCTCGCCCGTGACCCCATCGCCATCGTCGGCCTCTCCGCGCTCTACCCGAAGTCCCGCGACCTGACCGCGTTCTGGGCGAACGTCGCCTCGGCCGCCGACTGCATCGACGACGTGCCCGCCACCCACTGGGACGTCGACGCCTTCTACGACCCGGACCCGACCGCGCCCGACAAGACCTACGCCCGGCGCGGCGGCTTCATCCCCGACGTCCCCTTCAACCCCATGGAGTTCGGGCTGCCCCCGAACACCCTGGAGGTCACCGATGTCCTCCAGCTGCTGAGCCTGGTGGTCGCCCGCGACCTGCTCAAGGACGCCGGGGCCGACCAGCCCTGGTACGACGCCGCCCGCACCGGCGTCATCCTCGGCATCACCGGCGCCAACCAGCTCACCCAGCCGCTCACCGCGCGGCTCCAGACGCCCGTGCTCAAGGAAGTGGTCCGCAGCTGCGGCCTGTCCGAGCGGGACGCCGACGAGATCGCCGCCAAGTTCCGCCTGGCCTACGCCCCGTGGGAGGAGAACTCCTTCCCCGGCATGCTCGGCAACGTCGTCGCCGGCCGGATCGCCAACCGGCTCGACCTCGGCGGCACCAACATGACGATCGACGCCGCCTGCGCCAGCTCGCTCGGCGCGGTCAAGGCAGCCGTCAGCGAACTGCTCGAAGGCCGCGCCGACACCATGCTGGTCGGCGGCTGCGACGCCGAGAACACCATCTTCATGTACATGTGCTTCAGCAAGACCCCGGCGCTGTCCAAGGGCGGCCGCATCCGCCCGTTCGACAAGAACGCCGACGGCACCCTGATCGGCGAGGGCATCGGCATGCTCGCCCTGCGCCGGCTCTCCGACGCCGAGCGCGACGGCAACCGCGTCTACGCGGTGCTGCGCGGCCTGGGCACCTCCAGCGACGGCCGCTTCAAGTCCATCTACGCGCCCCGCAAGGAAGGCCAGATGGTCGCGCTGCGCCGCGCCTACCACGACGCGGACTGCTCACCGGCGAGCATCGAGCTGTTCGAGGCCCACGGCACCGGCACCGCGGTCGGCGACGCCACCGAACTGAGCGCCCTCGCCGCCGTCGTCGGCGAGGCCACCGAGGAGCGCGCGTACGCCGCCGTCGGCAGCGTGAAGTCCCAGATCGGCCACACCAAGGCCGCCGCCGGCGCCGCGGGCATGATCAAGCTGGCGCTCTCGCTGCACCACAAGGTGCTGCCGCCCACCATCAACGTGGACGAGCCCAACCCGGCGATCGACTTCGACAGCGGCCCCTTCTACGTCAACACCGAACTGCGGCCCTGGATTCGCGACCCGAAGCTCGGCCGGCGCCGCGCGGCGATCTCCTCGTTCGGCTTCGGCGGCACCAACTTCCACTTCGTCATGGAGGAGCACGGCGACGGCGCCGACCTGGAGGTGATGTTCCCGGTCGCCGCCGTCCACCTGTGGCACGCGCCCGACACCGCCGCGCTCACCGCAGCCCTGGCGAGCGGCGCCGCCGCCCAGGGCGGCCCGGCGCCCGCCGGCCACGCCCGCCTCGCCCTCGTCGCCCGGACCGGGGAGGAACTCGCCGCCCTGCGCGAGACGGCCCTCGGCGAACTGCGCGCCCGCCCCGACGCCGACGCCTGGACCCACCCCAAGGGCGTCTACTTCCGCCGCCGCGCCGCCCAGGACACCAAGGTCGCCGCGCTCTTCGCCGGACAGGGCAGCCAGTACGTCAACCCCGGCAGGACCGCCGTACTGGCGCTGCCGCCGCTGCGCGCCGCCTTCGACGAGGCCAACCGGCAGTTCGCCGGCGCCCGGCCGCTGTCCCGGATCGCCTTCCCGCCGCCCTCCTTCGACGCAGGCGCCCGCACCGCACAGGAGGCCGCGCTGCGCGAGACCGCGCACGCCCAGCCCGCGATCGGCGCGCTGTCCGTCGGGCAGTACCGCTACCTGGCCGAACTCGGCTTCATTGCCGAGGGGTTCCTCGGCCACAGCTTCGGCGAGCTGACCGCGCTGTGGGCGGCCGGCGCGCTCGACAGCGACACCTACTTCGCGCTCGCCCGGGCCCGCGGCGCCGCCATGGCACCCCCGGCCGACCCCGGCTTCGACGCCGGAGCGATGGCGGCGGTCACCGCACCCGAGGAGAAGGTCGCCGAACTCCTCGCCGACCGACCCGGGTTGTCCGTCTGCAACCGCAACGCACCCGACCAGATCGTGGTCGGCGGCGCCACCGACCAGATCGAGCACCTGGTCGCGGCGGCCGGGCAGGCCGGGCTGCGGGCCTCCCGGCTGCCGGTGTCCGCCGCCTTCCACACCCCCCATGTCGCCCACGCCGTCGCTGAGTTCGGCGCGCACGTGGCGGCCGCCGAGATGAGCGAGCCGAGCGGCTGGGTGCTGCCCAACACCCGCGGCGCGGTCTACGGCGCCGACCTCGCCGCCAACCGCCGCGTCCTCACCGAGCAGTTGGTCCACCCGGTGGACTTCGCCGCCCGCGTGGAGGAGCTGTACGGCGCCGGGTTCCGGGTGTTCGTGGAGTTCGGCCCCGCCTCGGTGCTCACCCGGCTCGTCGGACGGGTGCTCGGCGACCGCGAGCACACCGCGGTCGCCCTGGACGGCGGCGCCAAGCGCGACGCGGAGCTGACCCTGAAGCAGGCGGTGGCCCAACTCGCCGTCCTGGGCCTGCCGCTGGCCACCGCGGACCGCTACGTCGCCGAGGCGCGGCGCAGCGAGCCGGCGCCGGGCATGACGATCCCGCTCAACGGTATCAACTACGTCTCGCCGCAGCGCAAGGCGGCCTACCGGGACGCGATCGACAACGGCTACCGGGTGCCCGTACCGGTGCCAGTGCCGGCTTCTGTGCCCGTGCCCGCCGCGGCCGCCGCTCCGGCCGACACCCCGCGGCCCGCGCCCGTACCGGCTCCGGCACCCGCACCCGCGCTGCCCGTGCCCACCGCGGCCGCCCCCGTACCGGCCGCGCCCCCTGCCCCTGACCCCGCCGTCCTGGAGACAGCTGCCGTGGACAACGACCGCCTGGCCGACCTGATGGCCGACCACCTCGAACTGCACGACGACTACCTGAACGGCCAGTTGCAGAGCGCCGAGCGCCTCGCCCGGCTGCTGGAGCGCGCCGACGAGCAGGGCCGGGTGAACCAGGTGATCGCCGGGGTCACCGCGGTCAAGGAGCACGGCCTCGCCATCGGCCGCACCCACCTGCGGGCCAACGAGATCCTGCGCGACCTCGCCGGGCTGGAGCTGGGCACGGCCCCCGCCGCCGCCCCGGCCCCCGCCGCACCCGTCGCCCCTGCCCCCGCGCTGCCCGCGCCGGCCGCGTACGTCGAACCGGCGCGCCCGGCACCCGTCCTCGCCCCCGCGCCGGTAGCCGCGCCCGCGATCGCCGCACCGGCCCCGGTCGAGGTCCCGGCCCCGGCCCCCGCGCCCGCCCCGGTCGTCGCGGCGCCGGTGGCCGCCGGACCGGACTCCGGCGCCGTCGAGACCGCGCTGCTGGGTGTGGTGGCGGAGAAGACGGGTTATCCGGCGGAGATGCTTGAGCTGGATATGG